>NZ_JBFUHZ010000010.1:275304-294359 GCF_056402135.1 Rhodococcus sp. P4_C10
GCCGTCGAGCGGCTCGTCGCCGCACCCAAGGACGTGAAGGGTGCGGTGACGCCGGTCTTCACGCTGCCGGGCCAGATCTTCCCGGTCCCCGCCTACTCGGACACCGGGCAGGGCGGCGAGGTCCTCGGCCAGCTGTACGGGTCCGGGGTCGCCACCAACATGAACAAGGAGTTCCGGTTCGGGTTCTTCGGCGGGCCCGGCACCATCGCCGACGACCAGACCGGCGCCGAGCTGAACGTGGTCTGGTACAGCCTGGCCAACGGGACCAGCGGCATCACCAGGCTGGACCAGAACAACAAGGTGATCCCGACCGTCATCTCCTCCGCCCCGCTGAACGTGGGCAGCGGCATGGTCGTCGGCGCCGTCTACGGCAACCTCAAGCACAAGGTGGGGCCGAAGGCCGAGGACGTCGTCACGAGCACCATCTGGTGGCCGAGCATGGGCATCGTGACGGCCTGACCGGGTACTGCTAGCCGCAGTCGCAGCTGCCCGCGCTCTCGCGGGTGTCCCACCAGCTGCCCCAGCGGTCCGAGAGGGCCGCGAACTCCTCGGCGCCCTGGCCGTAGGTGCTCACGATGACCTGAGCGCCTCCGCCGGGGCGCTGTGGGTTGCTGGGCAGGACACCGAGCACGAGCAGTCCCGGCCCCCACGCGTCCACGGTCAGTCCGAGTTGGGTGGGGGAGCGGAACCACACCGCGCCGCTCAGGGTGTCGCCGGTCGCGACCGTCGCCGAGTACCCGGAACCGGGGTCGCCCACGACGGTGTCCACCCCGAGCAGGTGCGCGGCGGTGACCCCGCCGGTCGGACCGTCCAGGTGCAGGGTGCGGCGCTCGGCGAGGTCGTGCCGCTCGAGGCCGAAGCGCAGCTGTTGCAGGAAGGTGGCCCAGCCCTCGGTGATGTCCTCGTACCAGTCGTCCCACTCCGGGTTCCCGCCCTTGGGCGCCCGGGTGATCCGCACCGTGGTGGTGCCGTTGCCCGGGGAGAGGGTGAACCGGTCGCCGCCCTGGAGGGTCAGGGTCCGCGCCGGCGCGTCCTCGCTGACGCCGTCGAAGTAGATCTGCGTGATCTCCTCGTCCAGGCCGTCCTCGCCGTCGTACTCCCAGCCGTGCCAGCGCCTGATCAGGGCCGGGTCGCGCAGGGCCTGCCAGACGAGGTCGGGCGCCGCGGCGACGGTGGCCTCGATCACGGGCTGCGGGTCCGTGGTCATCGCGGGTCCTCCGGGTCAGTCGTGGGCAGGGCGAAGGCCTCCGCGGCGGCGGCCACCGCGCGCGGGACCGCGTCGCTGCGGTCCGGGGCCAGGTCGTGCCCCTTGCCGTCGACCAGGACCAGCGTCGTCGGCGCGGTGACCAGTTCGAGGGCGGCGCGCAGCTCGTCCGGCGTGCCGAAGGAGTCGCGGGTGCCGTGCACGAACACGCAGGGGCAGCGCAGGTCGGGAAGGTGTGCGGTCCTTGCCTTCTCGGGCTTTCCCGGCGGGTGCAGCGGGTAGGAGAACAGCAGCAGGCCGTCGCAGGCCTGTGGGCGTTCCGCCGCCAGCATCGACGACTGCCGACCGCCGTAGGAGTGCCCGCCGAGCAGCAACGGTCCCGGCGCCAGCTCGCGGACCGCGTCGGCGGCCGCCGCGATCCCGGCCCGGTCCGCCTCGGCCCCGGACGGGTGCGGGGGACCCTTCGGCCGTCGTTGCCGGAACGGCAGGTCGTACCGCAGCACGAGCAGGCCCCGCGCCGCGAACTCGTCGCCTGCGCGTCGGAGCAGGGGAGCCTCGCAGTTGCCGCCGGCGCCGTGCGCCAGCAGCAGCGCGGCCACCGGCTCGCCGTCCGGGCGGTGCAGGTGACCGTGTACGCCGTCGCGCTCGAACAACTCGCTCATGGCGCCCAAACCTACGCCGTCACCGCGACGACGGGTGCGTGCTACTTGGCGACGGTGAGCAGGAACGCGACGTCCTCGAGCGCCTCGACGCTGTGCCGGGCCTGCGGGATGACCAGGAGGTCGCCCGCCGAGCCCTTCCAGGAGTTCTCGCCGACGACGAGGGACAGCGTCCCGCTCAGGACCAGCAGTGTGGCGTCTCCGGCGTTGTCGTGCTCGGCCAGGCCCTCGCCGGCGCGCAGCGCGACCACGGTCTGCCGGAGTGCGCGTGAATGGCCCCCGACGAGCGTCTGCGAACTGCGGCCGCTCGAGGCGGCGGCGGCGAGTTTGAGCTGTTGCCGCGCAACGGCGGTCAGCGACTTCTTGTCCATCTCGTGCCTCTCGGGGGTGGGTCTGTCACCTGCCCCAGCAGTATGACCCACGTCACGCAAAAGGGGGCCACAGGAGGGTAACGACTCAGCGTCGGACGTACGTGCGGAACCGGAAGCGGACGCCGTCCCGGCTGGAGGTCTGCCAGTCCCCGGTGTGATCGGGCGTCCACTCCGGGCCGATCGGCGGGGCGTAGGCGTCGCCCTCGACGTCCAGGTCGACCTCCGTCACCGCCAGTCGGTCGGCGAGAGGCAGTGCGGCGGAGTAGATCTGGCCGCCGCCGATGGCCCAGGTCTCGCCGTTGCCGGCCAGGGCCAGCGCGTCGGGCACCGAGTGCGCGGCCKCGGCGCCGKCGGCCGCCCACCGCGGGTCGCGGGTGACCACGATGTTGCGCCGGTCGCTGAACGGCCGGAACCGGGGCGGGATCGAGTCCCAGGTCTTGCGGCCCATCACCACCGGGTGGCCGGTGGTGACGTCCTTGAAGTAGGCCATGTCCTCGGGGATGCGCCACGGGATCGCGCCGTCGCGGCCGATCACCCCGGCCCGGTCCTGCGCCCAGATCAGACCCAGCACTAGACGGCCACCGGGGCCTTGATGGCCGGGTGGTGCCGGTAGCCGACGATCTCGACGTCCTCGAACTCGTAGTCGAAGATCGAGTCCCGCTTGCGCAGCTTCAGCGTCGGGTACTCGTAGGGCTCGCGGCTGAGCTGCTCGGCGACCTGCTCGGTGTGGTTGTCGTAGATGTGGCAGTCGCCGCCGGTCCAGATGAACTCGCCCACCTCGAGCCCGGCCTGCTGGGCCACCATGTGGGTGAGCAGCGCGTAGCTGGCGATGTTGAACGGCACCCCGAGGAACAGGTCGGCGCTGCGCTGGTAGAGCTGGCAGGAGAGCCTGCCGTCGGCGACGTAGAACTGGAAGAAGGCGTGGCAGGGCTGCAGAGCCATCGCATCGAGGTCGGCGACGTTCCAGGCCGAGACGATGATGCGCCTCGAGTCCGGGTTGGTCCGCAGGGTCTCGAGCACCTTGCTGATCTGGTCGATGTGCTCGCCGTCCGGCGTCGGCCAGGACCGCCACTGCACGCCGTAGACCGGACCCAGCTCGCCCTCGGGAGAGGCCCACTCGTCCCAGATGGTGACGCCGTGCTCGCGCAGCCACTCGACGTTGGACTCGCCGCGCAGGAACCACAGCAGCTCGTAGACGATGGACTTGAGGTGCACCTTCTTGGTGGTGATCAGCGGGAAGCCGTCGCGCAGGTCGAAGCGCATCTGGTGACCGAACAGGCTGCGGGTGCCGGTCCCGGTGCGGTCGGCCTTCGGCGTGCCGGTTTCCATGACCAGCCGCAGCAGGTCCTCGTACGGGGTGGCAACGGGGGCGGGCTGGGCAGTCACGCGCGCAAGCCTAATCGCCGCACATGGCGGCTGCGCCGCCCGTGCGCCCTTCCGGTAGCGGTTACCACCGGAAAGGCGCACGGGCGATAGCCTCGCCCTATGCGTGAGCTCCTCGTGATCGGCATCGGCGCCGGCGACCCCGACCAGGTGACGATCCAGGCCGTCAAGGCCATGAACAGGGCCGACGTCTTCTTTGTCATCGGCAAGGGTGACGAGAAGCAGGACCTGGTGGACCTGCGGATGGGCATCCTCGACGAGCACATGCGCGGGACCTACCGGGTGGTGGACATCACCGACCCGCCGCGGGATCGCACGCCGTCGGACTACCAGGGCGTCGTCGACGACTGGCACGACCGCCGGGCCGCGGTGTTCGAGGCCGAGTTCGCCGCCGTCGACGGGGTCGGCGCGATCCTGGTCTGGGGCGACCCCTCGCTCTACGACAGCACCCTGCGGATCGTCGAGCGGGTGCTCGCGCGCGGTGTGGTCGACTTCGACTACTCGGTGATCCCCGGCGTCACCAGCGTGCAGTCGCTGGCCGCGCAGCACCGGATCGTGCTCAATCGGATCGGCCGTCCCGTCCACATCACCACCGGGCGGCGGCTGCGCGAGGGCCTGCCCGACGGCGTGGACGACGCCGTGGTGATGCTCGACGCCGACTGCACCTTCACCCAGGTCCCGGGGGAGGACGCCGAGATCTGGTGGGGGGCCTACCTCGGGACCGAGGACGAGGTGCTGATCTCCGGGAACCTGCGGCAGGTGGAGGACGAGATCGTCCGCGTGCGCGCGGAGCTGCGGGAGCGCAAGGGCTGGATCATGGATACCTATCTGATCCGGCGCTGACGCCTTACGCTTGATCGCATGCCCGAACTGCCCGAGGTAGAGGCCCTGGCACAGTTCCTGCGCACCCATGCGGTGGGTGCGGTGATCGGGAGGGTGGACGTCGCGGCACTGAGCGTGCTCAAGACCTTCGACCCGCCGATCTCCACGCTGCCGGGCCGCGACGTGAGCGGCGCCGCCCGGTTCGGCAAGCACCTCGGCATCCGGTGTGGCGAGGAGGACGGGCTGTGGCTGATCATGCACCTGTCCCGCGCCGGCTGGCTGCGCTGGACCGACCACCCCAGCGAGACGCCGCCGAAGCCCGGAAAGGGGCCGCTGGCGCTGCGGATGCACTTCTTCGCCCCCGACGGCGGGACTCCGGCGTTCGACCTCACCGAGGCGGGCACCAAGAAGCGGCTCGCGGTGTGGCTGGTCCGGACGCCGGCCGAGGTGCCGACCATCGCCAAGCTGGGACCCGACGCCCTCGACGTCACCGAACCGGCGTTCGCGCAGCTGCTGTCGAAGACCGGCCAGCGGATCAAGTCCGCGCTCACCGACCAGAGCGTGCTCGCCGGGATCGGCAACGCCTACTCCGACGAGATCCTGCACGTGGCGCAGCTGTCGCCGTTCGCCACGGCCAACAAGCTCACCGACGAGCAGGTCGCCGCGCTGCACACCGCGATGCGGTCGGTGCTGACCGACGCGGTCACGCGCTCGGTGGGCCAGGACGCGGCGCGGCTCAAGGGGGAGAAACGCTCCGGCATGCGGGTGCACGCCCGGACCGGCCTGCCCTGCCCGGTGTGCGGGGACACGGTGCGCGAGGTGTCGTACGCGGAGCGTTCGTTCCAGTACTGCCCGACCTGCCAGACCGGCGGCAAGGTACTGGCGGACCGGCGGATGTCCCGACTGCTCAAGTGATTGCGCGCCGCTGACCGCTGACCGCTGACCGCTCAGCGCCGGTGCCGGTAGCCGATCCAGGCCCGCCGCCGCTCCGCGTCCGGGTCGTACTCGACGCGGGCGACGGTGTCGACGACCAGCGTCTCGCGTCGCTCGGCGGTGTAGCGCGGCCACGTCGGCCGGGGCTCGCCGTGCCGGGCGAAGTTCAGCCAGTGCGACTGCATGATCGAGGCGACCGCGCGCAACCCCTTCCGGCCGCCGAGGACGGTCGCCCCGCGTCCGAGCGGCAGGTCGGCGGCGTCGAACACCGCGAGCAGTTCGGTGCCGTGGGTGGCGCCGAACCCGGTGGCCCGCAGCAGGCGTGGCGCGAAGTCGTAGCGGTAGTCGTAGGTGGGCGCCACCTCCGCGTGGGCCTGGGCCACCAGCACGGACGGCTCCCAGAACGTGACGTCGCCGCCGAGTTGCACGGCGGCCGCGCGGTCCGGGTAGCCGGGATAGGCCGCCAGGATCCGGGCCTTCAGCGCCGGGTCGGTCTCGGCGAACATCTTCTCGATCCGGACCGGGTCGGTGGGGATGATGTCGAGGAACCGCGGAAACATCGTGCCCTCACGGGCATTGGTGCCGATGATCAACGGCACCCGGTGCTGGTGTCCGTCGGCGAAGGCGTCGAGCGGGTGCCGCGGCAGGAACTCGCCGTCGACCAGTGGGGCGAACGCGCGGGTGCCGGGTGCCTCGTCCGCGCCGCGGGCGGCGAGCGCGTCGCCCGCCCGGGTCAGGGTCTCGGGGCTCGCGGTGGTCAGCGCGGTGGCCGGGTCGTCGGAACCGCCGAGCAGTTCCAGGAACTCCGCCGCCCAGAGTCTCGATCGGTGCGGGCCGTACGCGGACGCGGCGGGCGGGCTCTGCGCGATCGCCCGGGCGAACAGTCCGCGCGCGGCGGGCGTGCACATCAGCGTGGTGACGGCGTTGGCGCCGGACGACTCCCCGAACACCGTGACGGCGTCGGGGTCGCCGCCGAACGCGGCGATGTTGCGCTGCACCCACTCCAGCGCGGCCACCTGGTCGCGCAGGCCCAGGTTCGAGTCGAAAGTGCGCTCCGGCGTGGAGTACTCGCCGAAGTCGAGGTAGCCCAGCGCGCCGAGCCGGTAGTTCAGGGACACGTACACGACGTGCCCGTTGCGGACCAGGCGCTCGCCGCGGTACAGCCGGGAGGAGGCCGACCCGCCGCTGTACGCGCCGCCGTGGATGAACACCATCACCGGCCTGGGGTTGATGCTGCGGGCGGACGGCGCCAGCACGTTCAGGGTCAGGCAGTCCTCGTCGGTGCCACCGTCGTGACGGCCGAACCGACCCGACTGCGGTGCGGCGGAACCGAACTCGAACGCCTCCAGGGCCTCCGGCCAGGGCGTCACCGGTTGCGGTGCCCGCAGTCGCAGCGCGCCGACCGGCGGCGCGGCGTAGGGGATCGCGCGCCAGGAGCGGAGCCCGCCCTGCTCGCGTCCGAGGACGTCGCCGGCGTCCGTCCGGACCAGCAGCGGGTCAGTCACGCCTGGCCTCGAGCAGCCGGAGCCACACCTCGCTGACGGTCGGGTAGGACGGGACGGCATGCCAGAGCGTGTCCATCGGCACGGCGCCCACCACGGCCACGGTCGCCGCGTGCACCAACTCCGCGACCTCGGTGCCGACGAAGGTGGCGCCCACCAGGGTGTCGGTGGCGCGGTCGATGACCAGCTTGGCGCGACCGGTGAAATCGTCTCGGGCCAAAGATGATCCGGCCACCGCGATCGGCACCTCGACGGTCTCCACGTCGAGTCCGTCGGCGCGGGCACGGCGTTCGGTGCGTCCGACGGAGGCCACCTCGGGGTCAGTGAAGACCACCTGCGGAACCTGGTCGTGGTCGGCGTGCGCGGTGAAGCGCGGGCCGTCCAGGCCGCGGCCGTCCGCGCGGGCCGCGATCACGTCCCCGCACACGCGGGCCTGGTACTTGCCCATGTGGGTGAGCGGCGCCCGGCCGTTGACGTCGCCGACCGCGTAGAGCCACTGTCCCGCAGCGCCTTCCACGGTCAGATGCTCGTCGGTGGCGACATGTCCGGCACCGGTGGCCACCACACCCGCCTCGGAGAGCCCCAACGACGCGGTCGCGGGAACACGGCCGGCCGCGACGATCACCTCGTCCACGACCAGCGGCTCGCCGTCGACGACCAGGGTGACCGGCCCGCCGTGGACGCGTCCGATGCCGGTGTCCTCCGGGTCCTCGCGCTCGACTGACTGCAGCCGTGCCCCGAACCGCACGCTGGCCCCGGCCTCTCGCAGCGACCGCGTGACCAGTTCGCCGGCAAAGGGTTCCGCGGACGCGAGCAGCGCGTCGCCGCGGACGAGCAGCGTCAGCTCGCGGACCCCGAGGGCGAGCATCCAGTTCGCGCACTCGGTGGCCACCACGCCGCCGCCGATGATCGCGACCCGGGCGGGCACCTCCCGCAGGTTGGTGGCGTCGCGGGAGGTCCACGGCAGCGCCTCCGCGAGGCCGGGGAGCGGCGGCACCGCGGCCGTGCTCCCGGTGGCCAGCACCACCGCGGTGCGGGCCCGCAACGTGCGGGTAGGCCGGTCCGGCCGCGAGACGAGCACGGTCCGTTCGCCGGTGAGCGAGCCCGCCCCGCGGATCACGTCGATTCCCGCGGACTCCGCCCAGGACACCTGGCCGGAGTCGTCGTGGTTGTTGGTGATGGCGTCGCGCCTGCGCAGCACCGCGGGCACGTCGAGCCGGCCGATGCCGACCAGGCCGCGGACCCCCGGCATGGCGCGGGCGGAGCCGAGCACCTCCGCGGGCCGGAGCAGTGCCTTGCTGGGCATGCACGCCCAGTACGAGCACTCGCCGCCGACCAGTTCGTGCTCGACGATTGCCGCGGTGCGAGATGATCCGGCGATGGCGTAGGCGGCCGCGTTCTCCCCGGCGGGCCCCCCGCCGATCACGATGACGTCGTATTCGTCTGTCGTGGTGGTCATGGGTTCCACCGTAATGGCAGGGTGGGCACCCGTGAGCGCAACGCGGCAGACCCGCACCCGCATCCTGATCAGTGGCGCGAGCTCGGGGCTCGGTGCCGAGATGGCCCGGCAGTTCGCCGCGCAGGGCCGCGACCTGGCGCTTTGTGCCCGGCGGGTGGACGCGCTCGAGGCGCTGCGGGCGCAGTTGCTGGCCGCGCACCCGTCGGTCACCGTCGCGGTCCGCGCCCTGGACGTCAACGACCACGCCGCGGTTCGCAGGGTCTTCGGCGAACTGGACGACGAGCTCGGCGGGATCGACAGGTTCGTGGTCAACGCGGGTCTCGGCAAGGGCGCGGTGATCGGCTCGGGCCGGCCGGAGATGAATCTCGAGACCGCGCAGACCAATTTCGTCGGCGCGCTGGCGCAGACGGAGGCGGCGATGGAACTGCTGCGGGCCCGCGGCGCCGGGCACCTGGTGCTGGTGTCGTCGATGAGCGCGGTGCGCGGGATGCCCAAGGCGCAGACCGCGTACTCGGCGAGCAAGGCGGCGGTCGCCGCGATGGGCGAGGGCCTGGCGACCGAACTGGCGGGCAGCGACATCGTGGTCACCACGATCCTGCCCGGTTACATCCGCACGCCGATCAACGAGAAGGTCGCCAAGACGCCGCTGATGGCGGACACCGTCGCGGGGGTGCGGTCGATGGTGGCCGCGATCGAGCGGGAACCGCGTCGCGCGGTGGTGCCTGGATGGCCGTGGCGGCCGATCGAGCTGCTGCTGCGGGTGCTGCCGGCCCGGCTGACCGGGCGGTTCATGTAGCGGCGGGTGGGCTCAGCCGAAGCTCCCGTGCCGGCCCGCGCCGGACGCGAAGCGGGCCGCGCCGGACAGCGCGTCGGCCTGCAGCGAGACCAGCCCCCGCTCGAACTCAGAGCGCAGGGCCGCGTCCTCGTCGAGTCCCTCCTGCTCGAGCAGCGACAACCGGTCCTGGCGCAGGCAGGTCTGCGGGAACGCGGCCAGTTCGGCGGCCAGTTTCTCCGCCTCGGCCCGGGCCTGGCCGACCGGGACCACCCGGTTCACCAGGCCCATCGACAGGGCCTCCTGCGCGTCGACCGGACGGCCGGTGAGCACCAGGTCCATGGCCCGGCTGGCGCCGATCAACCGCGGCAGGCGCACGGTGCCGCCGTCGATCAACGGGACGCCCCATCGCCGGCAGAACACCCCGAGGACCGCGTCCTCCTCGGCGATGCGCAGGTCGCACCACAGCGCCAGTTCGAGCCCGCCGGCCACCGCGTGCCCGGCGATCGCCGCGATCACCGGCTTGCCCAGTCGCATCCGGGTCGGTCCCATCGGGCCGTCGCCGTCCCGGTCCAGCCGGTTGGAGTCCGGCGTGCCGAGGGCCTTGAGGTCGGCTCCGGCACAGAAGGTTCCGCCGTCGCCGTGCAGCACCCCCACCGACGCGTCGGTGTCGGCGTCGAAGGCGGTGAAGGCGTCCACCAGTGCGGCGGCGGTGGGGCCGTCGACGGCGTTGCGGGCCGCGGGACGGTTCAGGACGACGGTGGTGACGGCGCCGCGGCGCTCGACGCGCACTCCGGCGGGCTCACTGAGCGCACTCATGTCCCGACGTTACGCCCGCTCGTGGAGGTGCACAGTCGAATCTCGGGATACTGGCGCATACTGGAAGTTCAGTACCGCTGTCTCGCGGGGCAGCGCCAATTTTCCGTGTGGAGCACGCCATGGTTCCGAGCACGCAGTGGAGTACCTGGGGAAGTGAGATCGAGGTGCGCGTCACCGAGGGGGCGGCCCTCGGATGCGCCGCGGACATCGTGTCCGCCGCCTTGGCGGACGTCCGCGCGGCCTGCGACCTCACGCGAGGCGACGCCGAGATCCACGCGGTCAACATGGCGCAGGGCGTGCCGGTCCAGGCCAGCAGGCGCCTGCTCGCACTGATCCGCTCGGCGCTGTGGGCTGCGCGGATGACCGGCGGCGCGGTCTCGCCGCTCTCGCGCGAGCCGGTGGACCCGGCTCGGGTGCCGTCCATTCACCTGGAGCCGACCTTCGCCGACGTCCGGGTCACCGGGGACACCGTCTTCGCCCCGTTCGGGGTCTGCCTGGACATCACCGGCACCGCCAAGGCCGGGACGGCACACGAGGCCGCCCGGGTGGCGGCCACCTCGCTCGAGTGCGGGGTGCTGGTCCGGGTCGGCGACGTCGTCGCCACGGCAGGGCACTGTCCGATCGGGGGCTGGCAGGTCGATATCGGGGCGAGCGCAGCGACGGGGAATTTCACCGCCGCCGGTACCTGCGTCGAGGTGCTCACCGGGACCGCGCTGGCCCGCGCCCGTGCGGCGGTGCCGGGGCCGGACGTCGCGGACGCCGGCCTCGAGACGGTCACGGTGATCGCGGAGGACGGGCTGTGGGCCTACGCCGCCGCGGCGGCCGCGCTGGGCCGGGGCGTGGCGGCACTGCGGTGGCTGGCCGAGAACGACCTCGCGGGCCGGGTGGCGTACCGGCGGGGGAGCGTGCGCACCACCGAGGCGTGGACGCACCTGTCCCCGCACGGCCACGTCGCCTGACCGAGCGGCGTCAGACGAGTCGGCCGCGCCGGCCCCGGTACCAGCTGATCAACGTGTCGGTCGACGAATCGCCCTGTGAGGTAGGCGCTTCGGCGTCGGTGAGCAGTGGCTCGAGTTCGAGCGCCTGGGTCTTGCCGAGCTCGACGCCCCACTGGTCGAAGGAGTCGATGCCGAACACCACGCCCTCTACGAACACCTGGTGCTCGTAGAGGGCGATCAGCTGACCGAGCACCGACGGCGTCACCTTCGGCGCGAGAATGGTGGTCGACGGACGGTTTCCGGGCATCACCTTGTGCGGCACCAGTTCCGGTGCGGTGCCCTCGGCCGCGATCTCCTCGGCGGTCTTGCCGAACGCCAGCACCTTGGTCTGCGCGAAGAGGTTGCTCATCAGGATGTCGTGCATGCTGCCGGTGCCGTCGAGCGTCGGCAGGTCGTCGGTGGGCTCGGCGAACCCGATGAAGTCCGCGGGCGAGAGCCGGGTGCCCTGGTGCAGCAGTTGGTAGAAGGCGTGCTGGCCGTTGGTGCCCGGCTCGCCCCAGAAGATCTCGCCCGTCGGGGTGCTCACCGGGGACCCGTCGCAGCGGACCGACTTGCCGTTGGACTCCATGGTGAGCTGCTGCAGGTACGCCGCGAACCGGCCGAGGTCGTTCGAATAGGGCAGCACCGCACGGGAATCCGCGTCGAAGAAGCTCGAGTACCAGACGCCGATCAGGCCGAGCAGGGCCGGCGCGTTCCGCTCCAGCGGCGTCTCGGCGAAGTGCCGGTCGATGGTGTGGAAGCCGGAGAGGAACTCGGCGAACGCCTCCTTGCCGACGACGGCCATCAGCGAGAGCCCGATCGCCGAGTCCACCGAGTACCGCCCGCCGACCCAGTCCCAGAAGCCGAACATGTTGGCGGTGTCGATGCCGAAGTCGGCCACCCGCTGCTCGTGGGTGGACACCGCGACGAAGTGCTTGGCGACGGCGTCGTCGCCGAGGGCGGCGGTCAGCCAGCGGCGGGCCGCGGTCGCGTTGGTGAGCGTCTCGAGGGTGGAGAAGGTCTTCGAGGCGACGATGAACAGCGTCGTCGCCGGGTCCAGGCCGGCCAGCTTGCTGACCAGGTCGGCGGGGTCGATGTTGGAGACGAAGCGGGCGGCGACGCCGGCGTTCGCGTAGTGCCGCAGCGCGCGGTACGCCATCACCGGGCCGAGGTCGGAGCCGCCGATGCCGATGTTGACCACGGTGGTGATCCGCTCGCCGGTGGCGCCGCGCCACTCGCCGGACCGGAGCCGGTCGGTGAACTCGCCCATCCGGGCGAGCACCGCGTGCACGTCGGCGACCACGTCCTGGCCGTCGACCGTCAGCGTCGCGTCCGCGGGCAGTCGCAGGGCCGTGTGCAGCACCGCCCGGTCCTCGGAGGAGTTGACGTGGTCGCCGCGCAGCATCGCGTCCCGGCGTTCCTCGACCCCGGCCGTGCGGGCCAGCTCGACCAACAGCCGCAGCGTCTCCCGGCTGACCCGGTGCTTGCTGTAGTCGATGTAGAGGTCTCCCGCGGTCAGGGTGAGCTCGCGACCACGCACCGGGTCCTCGGCGAAGAACTCGCGCAGGTGGGTGGACGCGACCAGGTCGTGGTGCGCGCGCAACTCCTGCCAGGCGGCCGTACCGGTGATGTCGAGGCTCATGCAGCGAGCCTAGTGGGGCGGGGCAGGGTACGCCGACCTACTTCCGACTGTCGAGACCCCTTGATCGATCGTGTGACGTAGTGCCGCTTCGGTTTCGCCGAGTGCGCAGCCGCCGGGGTGTCGGCCCGGGAGCCGCGACGGGAGGGGACACTCGGCGGGCCGCACGGCCTGACGCGGCGGCCCGGGGCGGGCAGTATGGAGGCCATGGACGAGCGAGCATTGATCGATTCGGTCCCCACCAAGCTCTGGATCGGCGGCAAGCAGGTCGACGCGGAGGGCGGTGCCACGTTCACCGTGCGCAACCCCGCGACCGGCGAGCCGCTGGCCACCGTCGCGGACGCCTCCCCGGCCGACGGGCTGCGGGCGCTCGACGCCGCGGTCGAGGCCCAGGCGGCGTGGGCCACCACCCCCGCGCGGCAGCGGGCCGAGGTGCTGCGGGCGCTGTTCGAGGCCGTCACCGCCCGCGCCGACGACCTCGCCCTCCTGATGACCCTGGAGATGGGCAAGGTGCTCGCCGAGAGCCGCGGCGAGGTGGCGTACGGCGCCGAGTTCTTCCGGTGGTTCAGCGAGGAGGCGGTGCGCATCGGCGGCCGGTACACGCCCGCACCCGCCGGCACCGGCCGGATCCTGGTCGACAAGATGCCGGTCGGGCCGTGCCTGGCGATCACCCCGTGGAACTTCCCGCTGGCCATGGGCACCCGCAAGATCGGTCCGGCGCTGGCCGCCGGCTGCACGATGATCGTCAAGCCGGCCGCCGAGACCCCGCTGACGATGCTGCTGCTCGGTCAGCTGTGCGCCGACGCCGGCGTTCCCGACGGCGTGCTCGCGGTGCTGCCGACCTCCCGGGCGGGGGCGCTGACCGCGCCGCTGCTCGCGGACCCGAGGCTGCGCAAGCTCACCTTCACCGGGTCGACCGGCGTCGGGAAGGCGCTGCTCGCGCAGTCCGCGACCGGGCTGCTGCGGACCTCGATGGAACTCGGCGGCAACGCCCCGTTCGTGGTGTTCGACGACGCCGACCTGGACGCGGCGGTGGACGGCGCCATGCTCGCGAAGCTGCGCAACGGGGGCGAGGCCTGCACCGCGGCCAACCGCTTCCACGTGCAGAACTCGGTGCGTGAGGAGTTCGGTGCCCGGCTCACCGAGCGGATGCGGGCGATGACGCTCGGGCCGGGCACCGACCCGGACGCAAAGCTCGGCCCGTTGATCAACCCGGACCAGGTGGCGACGGTGCGCGAGCTGGTCGGTGACGCCGTCGACCGGGGCGCGGTGCTGCGCCTCGGCGGGGTCGAACCTGCCGGTCCCGGCTACTTCTACCCGGCCACGGTGCTCACCGAGGTGCCGGCCGACGCCCGGATCCTGCGCGAGGAGGTGTTCGGCCCGGTCGCCGCGATCCACGGCTTCGAGACCGAGGCCGACGGCATCGCCGCCGCCAACGACACCGAGTACGGCCTGGCCGCGTACATCTACACCCGGGACCTGGACCGGGCGCTGCGGGTGGCGTCGGCGCTCGAGGCCGGGATGGTCGGGGTGAACCGGGGAGTGATCTCCGACGCCGCCGCGCCGTTCGGCGGGGTCAAGTCCTCCGGCTTCGGCCGGGAGGGCGGCATCGAGGGGATCGACGAGTACCTGGAGACCAAGTACATCGCGCTGCAGTAGCGCGCCGCGGGCCCGGACGGCCCGCGGCGGCCGCCGGACGCCATCCGGGTGCGGCCGATGATCTGGGAGACCTCGCTGCGCCGCTTGATGGCCGCGAGGATCTCGGCGTCGAGCCGGTCGATCTCCTTGCGCAGTTCGTCGATCTCCGCCTCGCTGGTGGGCAGGTCGGCGTCGGACGCGTCGGCGGAAACTGGGGTGCCCATGTGATGTTCTCCTCGTGTCGGCCACATTTTCTCACGCGGAGATGCCGGTGGCCACGACCGGCCCCCATCCGGGCACCTCCTTGTCGGTCCACGCCGGTAGCGTTGAGAGGCGATGAACACTTTCTCTGCAGCAGGTCAGGCGGACACCCGCACCTCCACGACGGCGCTCCTCGAGGGGCTCAACGCGCAGCAGCGTGAGGCCGTGGTGCACGCGGGCTCCCCGCTGCTCATCGTGGCCGGCGCCGGCTCGGGGAAGACCGCGGTGCTGACCAGGCGGATCGCCTACCTGCTGGCCGAACGGGACGTCTCGCCCGGGCAGGTGCTGGCGATTACGTTCACCAACAAGGCGGCCGCGGAGATGCGCGAGCGGGTGGCGCAGCTGGTCGGGCCGCGGGCCCGGAACATGTGGGTCTCCACCTTCCACTCCAGCTGCGTGCGGATCCTGCGGATGCAGTCGGCGTTGCTGCCCGGGCTCAACTCGAACTTCACCATCTACGACGCGGACGACTCGCGCCGGCTGCTGACGATGATCTCCAAGGACCTGGAGATCGACACCAAGCGGTACTCGGCGCGGCTGCTGGCCACCCACATCTCGAACCTCAAGAACGAGCTGATCGGCCCGGAGCGGGCGGCCGCCGACGCGGACAAGGACCCCAACGAGCTGGTCCGTCTGGTCGCCACGGTGTACGGCCACTACCAGGCCCGGCTGCGCTCGGCCAACGCCATGGACTTCGACGACCTGATCGGCGAGACGGTCGCGCTGCTGCAGAACTACCCGCAGGTCGCCGAGTACTACCGGCGCCGGTTCCGGCACGTGCTGGTGGACGAGTACCAGGACACCAACCACGCCCAGTACGTGCTGGTGCGCGAACTGGTCGGGGCGGCCGGGGAGTCGGCGGACCCGACGGTGGAGCCGGCCGAGCTGTGCGTGGTGGGCGACGCGGACCAGTCGATCTACGCCTTCCGGGGCGCCACCATCCGAAACATCGAGGAGTTCGAGCGGGACTACCCCGACGCCCGGACCATCCTGCTCGAGCAGAACTACCGGTCGACGCAGAACATCCTGTCCGCGGCCAACGCGGTGATCTCGCGCAACACCGGCCGCCGGGACAAGCGGCTGTGGACCGACTCCGGCGAGGGCGAGCTGATCACCGGGTACGTCGCGGACAACGAGCACGACGAGGCGTCGTTCGTGGCGTCGGAGATCGACAGGCTGGTCGACGCCGGCGAGGCGAAGTTCGGCGACGTCGCGGTGTTCTACCGCACCAACAACTCGTCCCGGGCGTTGGAGGAGATCTTCATCCGGCTCGGGCTGCCGTACAAGGTGGTCGGCGGCGTGCGCTTCTACGAGCGCAAGGAGGTCCGCGACATCGTCGCGTACCTGCGGGTGCTGGCGAACCCGGACGACACCGTCAGCCTGCGCCGCATCCTCAACACCCCGCGCCGCGGGATCGGCGACCGCGCCGAGGCCTGTGTCGCGGTGCACTCGGAGCAGCGCGGCATCGGTTTCGCCCGGGCCCTGCAGGACGCGGTCGACGGCACCGTCCCGCTGCTGAACACCCGATCGCAGAAGGCCATTGCCGCGTTCGCCGAGATGATGGACGGCATCCGCGAGTCCATGACGCTGGACGAGAACGGCCTGATCGACATCGGCGAGGTGGTCGAGGCGGTGCTCGACCGCACCGGCTACCGCGCCGAACTCGAGGCCAGCAGCGACCCCCAGGACGGTGCCCGTCTCGACAACCTCAACGAACTGGTCAGCGTGGCAAGGGAATTCAGTTCCGACGCGCGCAACGCTGCCGGGCTGGAGCCGGAGCCGGAGGTCGACGAGTCGCTCGAGGGCGCCGCGGCGGCCGCCGAGGTCGACGACCTCAACCCCGGCGAGGGCGAACCCGATCCGGGGTCGCTGGCCGCGTTCCTCGAGCGGGTGTCGTTGGTCGCGGACTCGGACCAGTTGCCGGACAACGGCGACGGCGTGGTCACCCTGATGACCCTGCACACCGCCAAGGGCCTCGAGTTCCCGGTGGTGTTCGTGACCGGCTGGGAGGACGGCCAGTTCCCGCACATGCGGGCCCTCGGCGACCCCGCCGAGCTGTCGGAGGAGCGCCGGCTGGCGTACGTCGGCATCACCCGGGCGCGCCAGCGGCTGTACCTGACCCGCGCGGTGATGCGGTCGGCGTGGGGCCAGCCGATCACCAACCCGGAGTCACGGTTCCTGCAGGAGATCCCGACGGACCTGCTGCACTGGCGTCGCGAGGACCCGGGGCCCGGGGGCGGAGCCATCGGCGGCGGACGTCCGCGGGGCGGCCAGGGCTACGGCGGCAGCTACGGAAGCGGCGGGTACGGCGGCGGGTCCGGTTCGGGGTACGGCAGCGGCTCCGCCAACGCGACCCCCAGCTTCGGCGCCCCCCGTGGGCGCAACAACCACCTGGTGCTGGCGGTCGGGGACCGGGTCAGCCACGACAAGTACGGCCTGGGCACGGTGCTCGAGGTCAAGGGCGCCGGGCCGACCGCGACGGTGACCGTCGACTTCGGGTCCGCGGGCAAGGTGCGGCTGATGCTCATCGGTGGCGTCCCGATGATCAAGCTCTAGCCCGGGACATGCGAAACGGGCCGCCTCCCGAGGGAGGCGGCCCGTTTTCGTGGTCTCGAGGTTCTGGTCTGTCTGGGTTCTGACGTTGTCGGACGTCAGTCGCGCTCGACGCCGAGGCTGATGCCCCGCGAGGCCAGCCAGGGCAGCGGGTCGATCTTGTTCTCGCCGGCCAGGTGCACCTCGAAGTGCAGGTGCGGGCCGGTGGAGAAGCCGCGGTTGCCCATCCGGGCGATCTGGTCGCCGGCCATGACGTGCTGGCCGACCGACACGTTGGACGAGTCGATGTGGCCGTAGACGGTGATGGTTCCGTCGGCGTGCAGCAGGCGAACCCACATGCCGAAGCCCTGTGCGGGGCCGGAGTCGATGACCTCGCCGTCGGCGACCGCGTAGATCGGGGTGCCGATGGCGTTCGCGATGTCGACGCCGGCGTGCAGCGTGCCCCAGCGGGCACCGAAGTTCGAGGTGAAGGAGCCGACGGCGGGCAGGGCGAAGAGCGGTCGACGGGCGGCTGCCTCGCGGGCGGCGCGTTCCTCGGTGAACCGCTGGCCCTTGGCGAGCAGGTTCGAGAACTGGCCGAGGTCTGCCGGGTCGGCGACGTTGAGCACCTGCGGTGCCTGCGACGGGGCGGCGGCGTCGGTGATGCCGGTGGCGGCGGTGCCGCCGAACTGGGCGGCCTGCGGCTCGGCGGTGGCGCCGATGTTCGACTCGCTGTCCGCGGCGAGTGCGACCTGGGCGTTCTGGCCCGGGGCGTCGGTGAGAGCGGACTGGCCGGCGACCGCGACGGCGCCGGCGGCGACCGCGAGCACCGCGGCGCGGCCCTTGAGGGCGGAGGGGGGAGTGGGGATCCGGTGCGCTCCACCGCGTCGAGCGGGAGCTGCGAGATCCGAGGAGAAGGCGTCGAACTGGTCGGGCGGGGTGGAGAGGTGACTCGTCGTGGCGGGGATCTCGACATCCGAGAGCCCCGTGTAACGCTGGGCCGAGTTCTGCGAATACGGGTAAGCGGGTAGGTCTTCCGGTTCCGGCTGCGCGACGAACCGATTCGTGGAGGAAGTGCGGTGTTTAGACAAAACCTGCGACCTTCCTCGTTCGTGACCTGCCTGTGACTTTGACCGAAGCGACGGTAACGAAACGGTCGCAGTGGCCGCAACTCTTCGGCCCCCTCCCGGGCCATATGTGACATCTGTCACAGAATGGTCACGGTGGCCTATCGACGTGATTCGGCGCCCTCCGGCACTACCGTCGGACCCCGTGTCGTCCTCACTTCAGGCCAGGCCTTCCGTCCCGGTCGCTCCCCGGCGGTCCACGGCGTCCGCTGCAGTCGCCGTCGGGCTGATCGGTGCCGTCTTCCTCGCCGTCGCCCCAGTGCTCGTGGTGGCGGGTCCGTCCGCCGGGGAGGCGGTGACGGCCGCCGCGATCGTGGCCGCGGTGTGCGCCGCCGCCGCGCCCGTGCTGGCGCTGCTGGCGCTGCTCCGCCGACGCCCCGCCGCCGCGGGCGCGCTGCTGGCCGGTGCCGGCGCGGTGGCCCTCGGGCTCGCCGTCATGGACCTGCAGTTGTGGGCGTCGCCGATCGACGCGAACCGGCTCGAACTCTTCCGCCCACTCACCGCCGCTCGTCTCGACGCGGGCCCGGGTGCCGTCGCGGTGCTGCTGGGACACGGGCTCGCGGTCCTCGCGGGCGTGCTCGGCATGGTGACGGTCGCGCGGGCCGCCGAGGCGGACGGCTACGGCCGCAGCGACTACCCGGATCACGACGGCGCCGCGGTCGGCCGTCGCATCGGGGCCCCGCTTTCCGCGGCCGCGGCGACTGCCGCGCTGATCCTGGCGGCCGCGCTCTGCGCCGCGCCCCTGCACTCCGCCGACCCGGTGCTGCTGATGCGTCCGCTGCTGGGTTCGCCCGCCGCCACCGCGATCGGCACCGCGCTGGTGGCGGTCGCGGTGCTGGTGGTGGTCGCGGCGGCGCTGGTGTCCGTCTCGCCCGCGGTCGCGTCGGGCGCGCTGCTCGGCGCCGCCACCGCCGCGCTGGGGCTGGCCGGGTCGAGGCTGGTGGCGGGCCTGGTGGC
>NZ_JBFUHZ010000011.1:0-180645 GCF_056402135.1 Rhodococcus sp. P4_C10
TCAGGGGTGCGTTAGCGTGGACCACGAAGGTCTCCTGTCGGTGAGTGGTTGTCGTAGTAGCTCCACTTCACGACAGGAGACCTTCGCTGTTCAACGACCGGTCACAGTGTGTCGTTGCAATCCTTCGACCAACCTGCCTGGGCAGTACAGCTAGGCAGCTGCGCTGCCCGTGAGCCTTTTGGTCGCTCCAGGCACCAAAAGGCTCACGGGCGCCGGAGTCGCTACAACCCGACCGCAGCCTCGAGGGCGTCGAGTTCGTCGTCGAGGCATCCCAGCAGCGGAGCCAGTGGCGGCACGCTGCGACGGCATCCGGTGATGCCGAACGCGATCTCGTCGTCGGTGCTGGTGATGGTGATGTTCAGGGCCTGCCCGTCGACGGCGATCGACAGGGGGTACAGCGCGGTCAGTCGCGCGCCGTTCCAGTACAGCGGCATGCCCGGCCCCGGCACGTTGGAGATCATCACGTTCGGGGGCCGGATGGGCGCCCGCTCGCCGAAGAGGACCCCGAGCACCAGCGGGACGGCGCCGAGCGCGCTCATCGCCAGGATCTCGCCCGAACTCCTGGTGCTCATCTCCTCCTTGCCCTCACCCATCGTCTTGCGGACCGCCTCGAACCGCTCCGTGGGCTCCTCGAGATGGGTGGCCAGATTGCACGAGAGAAGCCCGAAGTCGTTGCCGGACTTGCTCTCCACTCCTTCCCGCCGCAGTGAGACCGGCACCAGTGCGACGAGGGGGTCGGCGGGGAGGACGTCGAGCTCGTCCAGGTAGCTGCGCAGCGCACCGGAGCACATCGCGAGCACCACGTCGTTGATGGTGGCGTCACCCGCCTTCGCGACCAGGCGGAGCCGCTCGATCGGCCAGGACCTGGCCGCGAACCGGCGGGCCCCGCCGATCGGCACGTTGAGAATGCTCTTCGGGGCGGCGAGCGAGAGCGAGCCGCCGCGGTTGTTGCGCGCGCGGTCGACGGTGGTCGCGAGCACCGGCAGCAGGCCGAATGCGCCGCGAACCGCGCCCACGGCCACGCCGGGCAGGTCGAGCAGGCTGAGGCCGTCGGGCGCCGCGGCCTGGACCGTCGCCGGACGATCCCGCGCCAGCGGCTCCCACGGCGCCGGCATCCCGCGCTCACCCGAGTCCTCGCTGAGCGTGCTGCGCAACAGCTTCATCGCGGAGACGCCGTCGGTCACCGCGTGGTGGATCTTCATGTACACGGCGAAACGCCCGTCCGCGAGGCCCTCGATCAGGTGCATCTCCCACAGCGGCCGGTTGCGGTCGAGCAGGTGCGCGTGCAGCCGTGAGACCAACTCGAGGAGTTCCTTGACGCCGCCCGGCTGCGGCAGGGCGTTGTGACGAATGTGGTGGCTGAGGTCGACGTCGACGTCCTCTTCCCAGCCCCACTGCCCGAGCGAGGTCAGCGATCGCCGCGGGCGCTTGCGCAGCACCGGCGACACCGCCCCGCCGGCCAGTGCGGAGTCGAGCATGGCCCGCACATCGTCGGCATCGCCGCCTTCCGGTGGGGCGAAGAGCGCAAGCCCTCCGACGTGCATCGGATGCTCGCGCGACTCGCCGAGCAGGAACATCGAATCGGCCGGTGACATCGGTAATAGCATGATTTCGCCTGTTCTCTTTTAGCCCGTGCCCGGACCCTGCGGTCCGGCCCCCCGGGGGACCTCGATACAGGCCGCGTCCTGTGCGTGTTTCCCACCAAAACATCGCCATTGAATCAAGATCACGAACCTGGATCAGTAGTGATCTGTTCTACATGATTTGTGAGCGACCACCAACCCGAACGGGGAGACTGGTGCGGCGCCCGGGTTCGGGTTCCGGGTTGCGGGAGACCCGGTCGGCCCGGCGATCCGGAATCGGGGGTGACAGCCTGAGATCCGACGTCTGAACTGGACTCATGTCGTAATCACGTGGTCACGACGAGTTTCCGTCACGGGGCCGGGGGACCCGAGCGGCCGGCGACAGGCAGCGCCTGCCTCGGTGCGTTCATTCAGAGTTCATTCATTCGATCGACCCTGAATGGTCTAGCGATCGATTACGGCGATCGAAGTCCGCGACACTCCGAACCGTGTCCATGCCCAATGGTCTGGGCGATTAATAGTCAAGGTTTCCCAATTTGGTTGAGTATCGATTCAATTCAATTTCTATCGAGTGCATCAGCGGCATTTGTGCCGAGGGTCGCTCACCGGCGCCGGAGGCGCGTGAGGCGTTGCCGGAGGCTGGGCCTGACGGGTGTGAGATCCACCGTCGGCCGTTCGGACGCGGCGGCCGTGGTGGCCTGGGCGAAGCGGGCGTGCAGTTGGGAGCGCACCTCGTCGGGGGAGTAGGCGCGGCGCTTGCGCTCGGCGCGGACCGTCAACGCCCCGGTGGCGGCGACGCCGACCACGCCGGCGAGGCCGACGAACTTCCACAGGTGCCTGCCTTCGATTCCCATCGCTCTAGGCTAGGTGGATGAGCAGGCGGATGCACGAATCACAGGTGAGCCTGGACGTGGCGGTCGAGGCCACCCGGACCGGCGACATCTGGATCTTCCGTGGACATTCCGGCGCGGACCGGGCAATCCAGACACTGACCAACAGCCCCGTCAATCACGTCGGGATGTCGGTGGTGCTCGACGACATGCCGCCGCTGATGTGGCATGCCGAGCTCGGACATTCGTTGCAGGACATGTGGACCGGGCGATTCCAGCGCGGCGTCCAGCTGCACGACCTGCGTCAGGCCGTGCAGGTCTGGGGCGCTCGGTACGGTCAGCGCGGATGGCTGCGTCAGCTGGACCGGCCCGTCACCCGGGAGCAGGAGGACGAGCTCCTGCGCACCATTGCCCGGCTCGACGGCACCCCGTTCCCGTCGACGGCGAAGCTGGCCTCGCGCTGGTTCGGCGGCCGACTTCCGGCGTTGCGCAGGCGATCCCGGGAGGAGACGGCCGCCGGACTCGAGAGTGCGTACTGCGCCGAGGTGGTCGCGCAGACCTACGAGTCGATGGGTCTGCTCACCGAGCGGAAGAAGACGAACTGGTACGACCCGGGACGGTTCTGGAGCGGTGACCGACTGCCGCTGGCCCCGGGCGTCGAGCTGGGCCGGGAGATCGCCGTCCTGCTCAGCGACGATGACCTGGCGGCGGGTCGGACACCGGACCCGCATCGCTGAGGGCTCCGAGCAGGGCGCGGTTCAGTTCGGCGGCGGGGATCATCGGCATGGTGTGGTGCGTGGCGTCGTCGACTACGACGGTACGCAGCCGTGGGTTCGACTGCGCGATGGTGGCTTTCAGTTTCCTGCTGTGGTGCACCTTGCTGCCGGCCGCGAGGAGCACCGTGGTGGCGGGTGTCAGGGTGGCGAGAACGTCGCGGCTCGGGCGCTTGGGCACGACGGTTCTCGACTTCGGGAAATGTGCTGCGCCAAGGGCTGTCAGCTCCAGCCAGTCCTCGTCCAGACCCCGGCCGTCGGTCTCCCATCGGATGAAGTCGCGTTGGCGCTTCTCGGTGGGCCGCACCAGCAGGGGGACCGCGCGGGCGAGGTACTGCGCGCGCATGCCGGCGAAGCACGAACTGGGGTCCAGCAGTACGAGGTTTCTCACGCGGCCCGGCTCACGCAGCGCGTAGGCGAGCGCGATCATCGCCCCGTAGGAGTGGCCGACGAGACCGAACTCGTCCAGGCCCGCCGCCGTCGCGACGGCGTCGAGCCAGGACGTGAGGTCCGCGGCGGTCCGCGGCGGCGTGGCCCCGGCGGCGCTCCGGCCGGGGTCGCCCATCAGGTCGACCGCGAACACCCGGTGCCGCTCGGCGAGCGCGGCGACGTTCTCGAACCACGCCGTCGAGGTGGCCCCGCCGCCCGGCAGCAGCACCACCGGCGGGGCGTCGGTCGGCCCGCACACGTTGACCCGGGTGGTCCCGTGCGCCGACTCGAGGTCGACGCCGGTGACCTCGACCGGCCACTTCGCCAGCACGCGGTCGTAGGCGCGGTAGAAGGCGGATCCTGCGGGGGTGGCTGCGAAGGCTGCCGTCGACAACGGGGGCATCCGGGTCTCCTCGTCTCAATTTAGTTCGATCGATCGAGATAATTGGTGTGTCGAGATAGTAGATTGGCCGGGTGATGTTGTCGAGCAGGAGGCCGTGATGGGTGTCGGAGGCGAACCGGCCGGGGATTCCCTTGCCACCGTGCATCGTCTGCGGGCGCTGACGGTCGAGCTGCACCTGCTGGGCGCGGAGTTCGCGCGCGTGCACGGACTGCACCCGACCGACGTCCGGGCGTTGATCTGCCTCCTCGACGCGGACCGCGGCGGTCGGACGGCGACACCGGGGTGGTTGGCGCAGGAGCTCCACCTGAACTCGGCGTCGGTGACCGCGCTCGTCGACCGGATGGAGAAGGCGGGGCACGTCCGGCGCGAGCGCGACCCGCGCGACCGCAGGCGGGTCCTGCTGGCCGTCACGCCCGCGGCCATGGAGCTCGGCTGGTCGTTCTTCGGGCCGGTGATCGCGAACGCGTCCGCGGCCCTCGACGGTTACAGCGACGCGGAGAGGGCGACGGTCGTCAAGTTCCTGGGCGACATGCGATCCGCGATCGAGGCGGCTCGGCCGGGCGGGGACGTCGACCGGTAGGCGGCATGCCGGAATGGTGTGACCGGCGCCACAATTCTGCTGTGTCGGTCGTCACCTTACGGCCGTGTAACTACCGCGATGTGACTTTCGGGGATCGCCGACCGGGCCTGCGGGAACCTCGAACCGGGAGTTCGGGAGCGGTACGGCTGTGCCAGAAATGTGTGTCGTGATCTGTCCGTGACCATCCCCTACGGTCGGAACCAGCCCGAAACAGCCGGGCAAACGCCGGTCCGCCACCGCTCGATCTCGCCCCGCGGACCGGAATCGCCGAAATCCCTTCAGGGGCGGGAGCGAGACGGACGCAGCACCAGGGCGACGACGCAGTTGTCGCCGGTGGTCCGCCTCGCCGGCGGGAGCGGAGAGGATCCACGTTCATGACCGATTTCACCATCAAGCGCGCCCTCGGCGCCGTCGTCGCCACCGGCGCCCTCGTTGCGGTCCCGATGGCGCTGGCCACCGGAACCGCCTCCGCGCAGGGCCACGACTGGTCCGGCGTCGCGCAGTGCGAGAGCGGCGGCAACTGGAACACCAACACCGGTAACGGCTTCTCCGGTGGCCTGCAGTTCACCCCCAGCACCTGGGCGGCCTACGGCGGCACCGGCAACCCGGCGGACGCCAGCCAGGCCGAGCAGGTCCGCGTGGCGGAGAACGTGCTCGCGGGCCAGGGCGCCGGCGCGTGGCCCGTGTGCGGCCAGTACCTGACCGCCGGCACCACCGCCGCCGGCTACGAGACCACCGTCTCCGACGTCGCCGAGCCGGTCCTGGCATCGGCCCCCGTCGCGTCCGCACCCGCCGCGTCCGCGCCGGCACCCGCGGGTGGCACCTACGTGGTCGTCTCGGGCGACACCCTCTCGGGCATCGCGGCCGCGCACGGCGTCTCGGTGGAGTCGCTGGCCGGCCAGGTCCAGAACGTCGACCTGATCTTCCCGGGCCAGACCCTGTCGGTCTGACCTCAGTGCCGGTCTGACCTCGCGGACGAGGGKGCGGTCGGGGTACACCCGGCCGCCGACCTCGATCCAGCCGTCGGGGGAGTAGACGGTGAAGATCTGCGACCCGCGGCCCTGGGTGATGTGCAGGCTGCGGCGCAGGTGGTCGGTGATCCGGACCGCGGCGGCGCCGGTGGCCTCGTCCTCGGGAACGCCCATGCCCGGGGCGAACATCCGACTCCGGATCGCGCCCTCGCCGGCCCAGGCCCACACGTAGTGGTGCCCGCTGTCGTAGGCGGCCGCCCGGGCCGTGCGCACGGCCTCGGAGTCGGGCGCAGGGTGCAGCACGAACTCCGGCGCCCAGTCCGCCTTGGCTCGGATCCAGGTCAACCCGTCCGCGAAGCGGGTGGTGACCGGCCCGGCAGGCACCTCGAGCGTCGCGATGTCGTGCCCGCGCTCGCGCAACCACCACGACAGCCCGACCGTGGGGTGTCCCGCGAAGGGCAGTTCGACGGCGGGTGTGTAGATCTGTGCCTGCACGGAATCGGCTCCCGGCGTGGGCAGTTCGACGAAGACGGTCTCGCTGAAGCCCAGTTCGGCGGCCAGCGCCTGTCGGCCCGGGGGAGCGACGAGTGCCGCGTCCACGATGCCGAGCGGATTGCCGTGGCGGCCATCGGCGTCGGTGAAAACCCTGACTACCTCAACCTCGATACCCATCGCTAAACGATACCGCCAAACGCAACGTCCGGCCCGGAATGCAACTGTGCGCGGCCTCCTCCCCGTCGGGGTGGAGACCGCGCACAGTCGAGCGGAACCGAAGATCAGGCGAGCGTCTCGCTGGCCACGATGGCCTGGGCGACGCCCTGGACGGTCGCGGCGACCTTGACGGCCTCCCAGACCTGCTCCTTGGTCATGCCCTCCTTGCGGACCACCGCGTCGTGGGCGGCGGTGCAGTCGTGGCAGCCGTTGATGGTCGAGACGGCGAGCGACCACAGCTCGAAGTCGACCTTCTCCACGCCGGGGTTGCCGATGATGTTCATCCGCAGACCCATTCGCACCTGGGCGAACTCGTCGCCGAGGAAGCTCTTGGCCCGGTAGGCGACGTTGTTCATGCCCATGATCGAAGCGGCGCCGAGTGCGGCGTTGTAGGCCTCTGCCGACAGGTTGTCGGCAGCCTCCTCCGCGATCTCACGCAGCACGGTCGCCGACTTGCTGGCGGCCGCGCACGCGAGGAAGGTGCCCCAGAGCTGCTGCTCGGTGAGCTCGGTCGAGCGCGCGAGGGAGCCGAGGTTGAGCTTGAGGTCCTTCGCGTACTCGGGCAGCGAGTTCTTGAGGTTCTCGACGCTCATGGTCAGACGCTCTCGGAGAGCAGCTCGCCGACGTTGATGGTCGGGTCGCCCTTCTTCCAGTTGCAGGCGCACAGCTCGTCGGACTGCAGTGCGTCGAGCACGCGCAGCACCTCGTCGACGTTGCGGCCCACGGAGCCGGCGGTGACGGACACGAACTGGATCTCGTTGTTCGGGTCGACGATGAAGGTGGCGCGGTCCGCGACGCCGTCGGCGTTCAGGACGCCGGTGGCCTCGGCCAGCTCACGCTTGAGGTCCGAGAGCATCGGGAAGGGCAGGGTCTTGAGCTCGTCGTGCTGCGCACGCCACTGGAAGTGCACGAACTCGTTGTCGACGGAGGCGCCGAGCACCTGCGCGTCGCGGTCCGCGAACTCCTCGTTGAGCTTGCCGAAGGCGGCGATCTCGGTGGGGCAGACGAAGGTGAAGTCCTTGGGCCAGAAGAACACGATGCGCCACTTGCCGGCGTAGTCGTCGCTGGTCACCTGGGTGAAGTAGTCGTCGGGCTGCTGCGCGTCGACCTTGGACAGGTCACCGCCGATGACGGCCTTGAGGTTGTAAGCCGGGAACTGGTCGCCGATGGTCAGCAGAGCCATGTGTGGTCCTCCTACTTGTGCGGGTCCACGGCGCGGTCGGCGCCGTGACTTCATCTCGGGCATGCGGCAGTACACCTGGCTGCGCCGGGGTCGGCGCACTGGTGCGGTCGGTGTACTGGTGGTTTCACCCGAGTGAGCCGCGGTGTTCTGCGCTCAACTCGGTATGACTCCATAGTGCCCGAAGCTATGCAAAAGGTAAAGGCGATAGGTGTCACTACACTGATAGGCATGGCTGATCAGACTTATCAACCCACACTGTCGCAGCTGCGTGCCTTCGTCGCGGTCGCCGAGTATCGCCACTTCGGTACCGCCGCAGCGCGTTTGGGTGTGAGTCAACCCACACTCTCGCAGGCGCTGGCGGCGCTGGAGAACGGCCTCGGCGTGCAGTTGATCGAGCGCAGCACCCGGCGCGTGCTGGTGACGCCGGCCGGCTCCCAGCTGCTCGCGCAGGCGAAGGTGATCCTGGAGGCGGCCGACGGATTCGTCGCGGCGGCCGCGGGTGTGGGGGAGGCGCTGACCGGGCCGCTGCGGATCGGGCTGATCCCGACGGTCGCGCCGTACGTGCTGCCCGTGCTGCTGCCGGCGCTGCGTGATCAGTTGCCCTCGGTGCGGCCGTTCGTGGTCGAGGACCAGACCGCCCGGCTGCTCGACTCGCTGCGCGTCGGGGTGCTCGACGTGGCGGTGCTGGCCCTGCCGTCCGAGGCGCCGGGGATGGTCGAGATCCCGGTCTACCGAGAGGATTTCGTGATGGTCGTGCCGGCGGGGCATGCGCTGGCCGGGCGAACGGACCTGCCGATCGACGTGCTCGACGAGCTGCCGCTGCTGCTCCTCGACGAGGGGCACTGCCTGCGCGACCAGACCCTGGACCTGTGCCGCTCGGTGGACGCGCGGCCGGTCTCCGGCGACACCCGCGCCACCTCGCTGACCACCGTGGTGCAGTGTGTCGCAGGCGGTCTCGGCGTGACACTGGTTCCGGACTCGGCGGTCGCGGTCGAGACCGGCCGCGGCGACCTGGCCACCGCGCGGTTCGCGGCACCGGCGCCGGGCCGGGCGATCGGGCTGGTCTTCCGGGCGTCGAGCGGTCGCGCCGACGCCTACCGGGCCTTGGCGGAGCTGGTGACCTCGGTGGCGCCCAAGGGAACTCGGTAGCGAGCCCGGCTTCCGCTCGCGAACCGGGGGTTACCGGGCGGGTCACCCGCCGGTTCGTCGGCGTTGTGTGTCAGCGGCGGCCGCGGCCGCCCGACCCCTTGCCGCTGCGCTTGCTCGCCGCGGCCTTGCCCGCCGTGCCCTTGCCCGCCGTGCCCTTGCCCGCCGTGCCCTTGGCCGGCGCGCTCTTGGCACCCGACTTGCCGGCCGACCCCTTGGCCGATCCCTTGGGCGAAGCCTTGCCGGACGGCAACTTTCCCGCGGCGGCCTTCGCCGCCGCCTTGTCCGCAGTCTTCTCCGACGCCTTCCGCTTCGGCGCGGGACCGGTCTCGGCGGCGGCGCGGCCACGGGAGCTGTTCGCGGTGCGCCCCCGCACGATGCCGATGAACTCCTCGACCAGGTCCGTGGTGGCGTCCTCCGGCCAGGCCAACGCGATCGGCGACTCGGGTGCCCCGGTCACCGGGCGGTACGTCAGGTCCTTGCGGTGGTGCAGTCGGGCCAGCGACTGGGGCACCACCACCACGCCGATCCCGGCGGCCACCAGTTCGACGGCATCTTCGGTGGTCTCGGGACGCTGGGCGGCCCGCTCGCCAGGCAGTGCGTCCCACTCGAGCAGGTCGTCGAGCGGGTGCAGCACTATCTCCCCGGCCAGGTCCTCGACGCCGATCTGGTCGACCGCGGAGATGACGTGGTCCTTCGGTATCACGACCACCGGCGTCTCGGCGTAGAGCCGGATGACGCTCAGCGGCCGCGGGCCCTCGCGGTCGACGGGCAGGCGCACCAGTGCGGCGTCGACGGTGCCGTCCCGCAGCGCGCCGGCCACCTCGAGCGCGGGCAGGCTCACCAGTTCGAGTCGGACGTCGGGAAGGCGTTCGGCCCAGATTCGCATCCACTTGGTGGGGGTGACACCGGCGACGTACGCCAGCCGGAAGGAGGGCGACGGCGCCGGATCGGTCATTGGGTCAGGCTACCGGGGCGCGCCGCGSCCCACGACCGGCGCACCGAGGGGGCCGTCGTCGCGGCCGCTCGTTACCCTTGACCCATGACGTCGCACAAGAGCGCCCAGAACATGAAGCCCGCAACCGCGGCAAAGAAGCTGGGCGTGTACCTCGAGGCCACCCCCGCCGAGTTCCAGGCGGGTCCGGTCACGCGCGACGAACTCGCCGCACTGCAGGCCGACCCCCCGGCGTGGCTCGTCGAACTGCGTGCCGCCGGCCCGCACCCGCGGCCCGTCGTCGCGGCCAAGCTCGGTGTCTCCATCGCGGGCCTGTCCCGCGGAGGCGTCGAGGAGGCGCTGACCACCGAGCAGATCGATGCCCTGCTCGCGGATCAGCCGGACTGGCTGCAGGCCGAACGCGCCTCGCTGGTGGAGGTCCGCAAGGACGAGAAGCGGATCAAGGAGCAGCAGGCGGCCCGTCGCGAGCAGTCCAACCGCCGCGAGCGGCACGCCAAGCCGATCATGCACCCGGCCGACAAGTAGGCGCGGCAGCCGGACAAGCAGAGACGAAGGCAGCGGCCGGGCATGGTGCCCGGCCGCTGTTTGTCGTCTGGGCACGATTCCCGCTCCGGGCGGCCAACGGGGTGCCCCTACACCTCCGGCGATTGACGGGCACCCCACCCCAGGGTGAAAAGACCCCTACCCTTGGGCTGGAAATCCCTATACCATGGCTGCACCGTTCCAGTGCGCGAATCGGCGCAATCAGGTGCGGACTCCCGCAAGGCAGCCGGAAGGTGCCGGTCAAGAGCGCTGGTGCCACGCGTTCAGGGCTGCCGTGAACGTAAGGATCGACCCACTGTGACGACCTCCGCCAAGTCATCCACCCGCCGCTTCGTCGCCAAGGTCGCGCTGACCGGTGCGCTCGCCGTGCTGCCCCTCGGACTCGCCGTGGGACCGGCCTTCGCCGGGACGCATGCGGGTAGCTGCAACTTCGACGGCAACGTGAAGTGGGTCAAGGACTGCCCCGACACGAAGTAGCCGGCCAGGCGCCCCGCGGCCCCGTCCTGCGACCTCGCCCGCGGCGTCCGACTCCGCGAGGTTCACCTCGCCGACCAGCGCCCAGCCGTGGTCGCCGGCCGGGTCGGCCAGCGTCTGACGCACCCGCCACAGTTCCGGCTCGACGGAGACGGTGAACAGCTGCGGTCCGCGCGCGTCCGGGCCGGTGCCGATCTCGTCGTACTCCTCGAAGTACAGCTCCATCAGGTCCGACCAGTCCTCGGCCTCGAGCCCGTCGCCCAGCTCGGCGAGCAGGTCCCAGCGCTTGCGTGCGGCCAGCGAGACCCGCTTGAACATCGCGTTGCGGATCATCACCTTGAACGCGCGGGTGTTCGCCGAGACCGGCCGCGGGATGTCCGCGCCGAACGCGATCTGCTGATCGTCGGCCTCGACGCCCGGGTTGGTCAGCTGCTCCCACTCGTCGAGCAGCGACGAGTCCACCTGACGGATCAGCTCGCCGAGCCACTCCGTGATGTCCTCGATCTCCTCGGTCCGCGCCGAGTCCGGCACGGTCTGCCGCAGGGCCCGGTACGCGTCGGCCAGGTACCGCAGCACCAGCCCCTCGGATCGGGTCAGGCCGTAGTGGCTCACCAGTTCGGCGAACGTCATCGACTTCTCCACCATGTCCCGGACCACGGACTTGGGGGAGAGGGCGAACTCCGAGACCCAGGGGTGTCCGCCGCGGTACATCTCGAACGCGGGGAAGAGCAGGTCCGCCAGCGGCTTCGGCCAGGTGACCTCCTCGAGCAGCTCCATCCGCTCGTCGTACTCGATGCCGTCGGCCTTCATCTGCGCGACCGCCTCGCCCCGGGCCTGGTGCTGCTGGCCCATCAGGATCTGGCGCGGGTCGTCGAGCGTCGACTCGATCACCGAGACCACGTCGAGGGCGTAGGTCGGCGCCTCCACGTCCAGCAACTCGATCGCCGCCAGCGCGAAGGGCGAGAGCGGCTGGTTGAGCGCGAAGTCGCGCTGTAGGTCCACCGTCAGCCGGGCCATCGAGCCGTCCGCGTCCGGTTCGTCGAGCTGCTCGACGATGCCGGCCTGCAGCAGCCCCCGGTACAGCGCGATGGCCCGCAGGATGTGTTTGCGCTGCTGCGCGCGCGTCTCGTGGCTGTCCTCGAGCAGGTGCCGCATCGCGTCGAAACAGTTGCCGGGGCGTGCGATCACGTTGAGCAGCATCGAGTTCGACACCTGGAAGCGCGACGTCAGCTGTTCCGGCGACGCCGACACGAGCCGCTCGAAGGTCGGCTCGCCCCAGGAGACGAAGCCCTCCGGTGCCTTCTTGCGCTGGATCTTCTTCAGCTTCTTCGGGTCGTCGCCGGCCTTGGCGACCATCCGGTAGTTCTCGATGTCGTGCTCGGGTGCCTGCACGACCACGGTGCCCATGGTGTCGTACCCGGCGCGGCCGGCCCGGCCGGCGATCTGGTGGAACTCACGGGCCCGCAGGTGGCGGGTGCGGGTGCCGTCGTACTTGGTGAGCCCGGTCAGCAGCACCGTGCGGATCGGCACGTTGATGCCGACGCCGAGGGTGTCGGTGCCGCAGATGACCTTGAGCAGCCCGTCCTGTGCGAGCTTCTCGACCAGCCGCCGGTACTTCGGCAGCATGCCCGCGTGGTGGACGCCGATACCGTGACGGACCAAGCGGGACAACGTCTTACCGAAGCCGGTGGTGAACCGGAAGGAGCCGATGGCCTCAGCGATGGCGTCCTTCTCGGCGCGGGAGCTGAAGTTCACGCTGGTCAGCGCCTGCGCGCGCTCGAGCGCCGCGGCCTGGGTGAAGTGCACCACGTACACCGGCGCCTGGTTGGTGGTGGCGAGCTCCTCGATGGTCTCGCCGACGGGGGTGCGCGCGTACGAGAAGGTCAGCGGCACGGGACGTTCGGTGCCGCCGACCACGGTGGTGGGCCGACCCGTCCGGCGGGTGAGGTCCTCCTGGAAGAACGAGACGTCGCCGAGGGTCGCGGACATCAGCAGGAACTGCGCGTTCGGCAGCTCGATCAGCGGAACCTGCCAGGCCCAGCCGCGGTCCGGCTCGGAGTAGTAGTGGAACTCGTCCATCACGACCTGGCCGATGTCGGCACCGGCGCCCTGGCGTAGCGCCAGGTTCGCGACGATCTCCGCGGTCGCGCAGATGATCGGTGCCGACGAGTTCACCGCCGCGTCACCGGTCATCATGCCGACGTTCTCGGCGCCGAACACCTCGCAGAGGGCGAAGAACTTCTCGCTGACCAGCGCCTTGATCGGCGCGGTGTAGAAGGTGCGACGTCCCGCGGCGAGGGCGGCGAAGTGCGCGCCGATCGCGACCATCGACTTCCCGGACCCGGTGGGGGTGGACAGGATGACGTTGGCGCCGGAGACCACCTCGATCAGCGACTCCTCCTGCGCGGGGTAGAGGGTCAGGCCCTGGCCCGTCGCCCACTCGGAGAAGGCGTCGAAGAGGGAGTCGGCGTCGGGGCTGGCGGGGACGAGGTCGGTGAGGAGCACCGATACAGGCTATGCGGTCGCGCTCAGGTGGCGTTGCGCTCGTCCGCCCCCATGGCGCCGAGCACCGCCTCGCGGGTGGACGTCGACCCGGTGATGTGGGCCTCGCCGACGCCCGCGATCAGCGTCTGCCGCCACGCCTCGACGTCGAACTCGTGCGGCCGGGTGGACTCGACGAACTCCTCGATCACCCGCAGGAAGCGAATCGGGTCGTCGTGGAAGGGGAAGTGCCCGCTGCCGGCGAAGATCTCCAGTCGCGACTCCGGCAGCGCCGAGTGCGCCAGGTACGCATGGGTGACCGGGATGACGGAGTCGACGTCGCCCCAGATGATCTGCACCGGGAGCTGCCCCGTGAGGTAACACCGGTCGAGCATCGTGACCACCTGGCCGCGCCAGTCCACCACGGCGCGCAGGGTCCGCAGGAACGCCTCGCGGGCGGTGGGGTCGGGCAGGTCACTGAGGACGCGGACGAGGTCGGGCGCGTCGTGGAAGACGGTCACGGACTTGAACGGTCCCCGGTAGAGCTGGTCGGCGACCTTGCCGAGCACGCTCAGCGCGGTCATGCAGCCGGGCACCTGCAGCAGACTCAGGGCCGCGCCCGCCACCGGCACGGACGCGAACCGCAGGGCGGGGTTGACGTCCTTGGTGACGCCGCCCGGCGCGACCACCACGAGTCGCTCGACCATCTGCGGGAACTGGTAGGCGAACTGCAGGGCGACGCCGCCGCCCAGCGAGTGCCCGATCACCGTGGCCCGCTCGATGCCCAGCACGGTGAGCAGGTCCCGCATGCCGTTGGCGTAGGCCGCGATCGAGTAGTCGGCGCGCGGCTTGTCGGAGCGGCCGTGACCGAGCAGGTCCGGGGCGATGACGGTGAAGTTCTTCGCCAGGTGCGGAATCACCTCGTTCCAGGTGGACGAGTTGTCCCCGATCCCGTGGATCAGCAGCAGCGCCGGGCCGGAACCGGCGATCCGGAATGCGCGCCGGTACCCGTGGATGGTCCGGAACACCAGGCGGGGTTCGGTATCCGGCACGGTGCGCAGGGCGCGGTCTCGGCGTGCACTCATTCTCGTCTCCTGTCGCCGGCCGATCCGGCTGTCCCCGGTCGGCCCCCGAATACCTGGACGATCGTACGGTTGGCGCCCCCGACGCGCCCCCCGAACAGTGAAACGCGTTACATTTTCGGCTCGTCCGAGTCGGGGTTGTCGCCGAGTCCGGCCTGCTCGGCGAGGAATCGCTCGAACTCGGCGCCGAGTTCGTCGCCGCTCGGCAGGTCGCCGTCCGTGGCCAGGAGGCTGGACTGCTGCTCCTGTGCGGCCACGTAGGTGTCGTACTGGCGCTCCAGTGCGTGGACCACGGACTGGACCTCCTCGTTGCCGGTGATCTGCGCGTCGACCTGCTCGCGGACCCGCGCCGCGGCCTCGCCCAGCGCGGCCAGCGGGAGCTCCAGGTCGCCGGTCTCGCAGAGGTTCTCGAGCAGCGTCTCGGCGGCGGCCGGATAGTCGGTCTGGGCGAGGTAGTGCGGCACGTGCACCGAGTAGCCCAGCGACTCGTGGCCGTGCTGCGCCATCCGCAGTTCGAGCAGCGAGGAGGCACTGCCGGGGATCTGCAGCTCGCCGGCCCAGCTCTGGTTCTCGCCGATCAGGTCCTTGTTGGTGGAGTGGGCGGTCACGCCGAGGGGCCGGGTGTGCGGGATCGCCATCGGGATCGCGCCGAGGCCGATGGTCCGCCGCACCCCGAGCTGCTCGGCGAGGAGCCGGACGGCGGTGGTGAACCGCTCCCACTTCAGGTCCGGCTCCAGGCCCGCAAGCAGCAGGAACGGCGTGCCGGCGGTGTCCTTGAGCGCGTAGAGGTTCAGCTGCGGCTCGTCGTAGTCGGAGAAGTGGTCCGCCTTGAACGTCATGGTGGGCCGACGCGACCGGTAGTCGATCAGCTCGTCCACCGCGAACGAGGCGACCAGTTCCGACTCGAGGCTCTCGCGCAGGTGGGTGGTCGCGATCTTCACCGCGTGCCCGGCATCGGAAAAGCCCTCGAGGCCGTGGACCAGCACCGGGCCGCGCCCGTCCCCGGGCATGACCTGAGGCGCCGGGAATTCGAGCTCGTACATTCTCGACTGATCGTCCATCGTGACCCCTTCGCTTCTTCGTTCCCTATCAGTGTCCCTCACGAGGCGCCGATGTGCTCACACCCGTCTGTCGGTGGAAAGCATCCAGGCAGCGCGTTCATTCCCGGGCGAAAGCGGATTGCGCTCACAGCGAAACGGGTGGTTTCGGGAGTGGCGCGGCCGCGACGCGGGACCGGCCTGTGCGACTTGCCGGGGCCGGGGTGGCAGAGTGGTCGGTGTCGGCTCCTGACGGCGCCGGCCAACGCCCGAACCGCTGTTCACCTCGTAATCGGTGTCTCGTACCGCTGTGCCACTGCATCCTGGAGGATCGAAGTTGACTCGCCGCATCCTGGTCGCCGGTCTCGCCGCCGCCTCCCTGGCCCTCGCCGGGTGTTCGTCGACCGTGGCGGGCGTCGCCGCGCCGGCCCCGGAGACGGGCGACTCGGCCACTATCGACGCCTCGCTCGGTTCGATGTTGTTGACGCCGACCGACTTCCCGGCCCCGTACGAGGCCATCGTGCTGCCGTCGCAGGCGGTGGCGCAGGCCGCGGCCGACCTCAGTGGCATCCCGGCCGGCGCGAAGGTGGACCCGGCGGGGTGCAAGCCGCCGAACCAGGACTACAGCGCGGACGGCACCGCGATGATCGTGGGCACCGACAACGCGAACCGGGCCACCATTTCCGTCGAGCTGATGCGGACCGCGACCCCGCTCTCCGTTCGAGAGAAGGAGATCGGCAACTGTCTCGAGGTGACCACCACCAAGAACGGGGCCACCGCGACGGTGAAGACCGCGATCGTGCCCGCGCCTCCGCTGAACGCCGACGACACGTTGGCGCTGCGGCAGACGGTGACCTCCGGCGCCGGGGCCGAGACGGTCACACAGTCGACGCTCTCGCTGATCGCGCAGGTCAGGGACGTGCGGGTGTCGGCGACGTTCATGTCGTTCGGTGCCGGGGTGCCCGACTCCGCGACCCTGGACCAGGTGTTCACCGAGGCCGTGGCGCGGGTCAACGCCGAGGCCTGACGGCGGGCCCCTCCTGATCCACCCGCCTGTGGATGGCTGCCCGTTCATCCACAGGGCAACTGAAAGCCCAGGTCGCGGCCCAGGTCGGAGCCGGCGGCCGGGGCAGGGTCCGGGGCATGGCAACCATGCACCCGAACCCGCTCCCCGAGATGCCCGGCTCGGTCCGGATCACGGACCCCGGCGACCTGATCGCGGCAATCCCGGCGATGCTCGGATTCTGCCCGGAACGCTCGCTGGTGGTGATCGGCTTCGCCGCGGTGGGCGACCGCGGCCGCTGCGCCGTGCGGGCCGTGATGCGTCACGACCTGCCCGACGGCGGGATCGACCCGCCCGACCTCGAACCCCTGTACCGGATCGCCGGGGTGTGCGGGCGCGAGGACTTCGACTTCGCCGTGGCGGTGGTGATCGACGAGGACGACTCGGCCGGCGCCCGCCGGATGCACGCGTACCTGCTCGAGGTGCTGTGGGACTTCCTCGCCGAGCGTGGCGTCCCGTTGCGGGAGTCCTTCGAGCTGGCGGTGCTGGAGGCGGGCGCGCCGTGGTGCGGACGACGCGGCGGCGACGCCGGCGGCGGCGGTGTGCTGCCGGATCCCGGGGCGTCCCAACTGGCCGCGACCCTCGTGTTCGAGGGCCGTGTCATCCACCCCACCCGCGAGGACCTGGCGGACGTGCTGCGCCCGGACGGCGGGGACGGTCGGCGGCGGTTGGCGCTGCTGCTCGCCCGGGCCCGCGCGGATTCGGAGCCGACCCCGCGGCCGGGKGCGGCCGCGGGGTGCGGATGTGGCTGCGGCTGGCGCGGGCGTTGCCGCCGCCGGACTGCGCGGAGGCGGCGACGATGTTCGGGTTCAGTGCCTACGCGCGCGGCGACGGCCCGCTGGCGGGCATCGCGTTGGGGGAGGCGCTCGGCGCGCACCCGGGGCACCGGCTGGCGCGTCTGCTGGACGAGGCCATGCAGCGCGGGGTGCGGCCGGAAGCGGTGACGGACCTTGCCCGGACCGGTCTCGAGGTGGCCGGCCGGCTCGGTGTGACGTTGCCGCCGGTCAGCTGAAGTTGTGGGCGATGACGGCCTCGACCAGTGCGGCGGTGGGGAAGTCGGCCATCACGATGCCGGTGCGGCCGGTGGACCCCGCTCGCAGGTACTCCGTGGCGCGCGAATTCATCCCGGGGTGCCCGGGCGCGCCGGCGGCAATCGTGACGGGCACTGCGCCGGACGCCATCGCAACCGGGTCGGGGACGCCGGTGGCACTGAGGTGGTTGACGAACAGGGTGTCCGGTGCGCCGACATCGGCGCGCTCGAACTGGACGCGGGCCGCGTCCCATTTCTGCGGGAGGTCGGCGAGGTTGCCGAGCGTGTAGTCGTCCTGGATGTCCATGCGCGGACCGTCCCACTGGGGGCCGAAAGGCTTTGTGGCAGTGAAGTTCTGCAAGATGACAAGCTTGCCGCGGGTCTCGCCCAGGGTGGGGAGGGCGCCGTCGTACCCGGCGGGAGGGGTCCACAGGTGAGTGTCGAGCAGGTCCCGGGTGTCCGGGTTGTCGTGGATGTACCAGTCGAGGGTGTCCTCGTAGGTGCGGGTGTTCTCGGCCTCCGTGTGCTCGCTCTTCATCCGCATCAGCACCGTCTCCGTGGGGTGGGAGCGGAGGAAGTCGGTGGCCTGTCGGACCACGTCGGTGAAGTTGGCGTCGAGGTACTCGAGGCCGTGGTGAATCGGAAAGGCGTCCCGGAAGTGCCGGGTGCGGATGTCCAGGGCGCGGACCCCGGCCTCGAGCTGCACCGGCAACGAGCGATCCTGGGTTTGCGCGAGAACCGATGCGCCCGTGGTCATGGTGTCGTGGGTGCCGGGAACCGAGAGGGTGGCGAGGCTCGCGGAGTCGGGCAGCCCGGCCATCCAGTCCGGGTCGTGGGCGGTGTCGAGTCCGCTGTCGGGCCCCGCCGACAGGGTCGACGTCCCGGCGGACCCGGCCGGCACGGCGACCGCGGTGGGGGCGCTGACCAGCAGGGACGCCGCGGCGAGGAAGGTGGCCGCGACGAGCGGCATCAGGGTGTGTCTGCGGGCCACTCGTCGGCCGCGGAGCTCGGGGGTCAGCGCCATGGTCGGCAGCATGGCATGCAGCGCCGACCCCCGAGGTCCTTTCTGCGAACGGGTGCGCTCAGCCGCGGCGGGCCGAGTGCGAACGGTCTCCGAGCTCCTGCAGGAAAGTCCATGCATCGGAGACGATCTCGTCGAGGTCGGTTCGCTCCGGCCGCCACCCGAGCTCGGCCATCGCGCGCTCGCTCGACGCCACGAGCACCGCCGGGTCGCCCGCGCGGCGCGGCGCGTCCTCCGCCGCGATCGGCAGCCCGGTCACCCGCCGGCATGCCGAGATCACCTCGCGGACACTGAAACCGGCGCCGCTGCCGAGGTTGTAGATGCCGTGCGTGCCGGCGTTCGCCTTCTCCAGCGCGAGCAGGTGCGCCTCGGCCAGGTCGAGGACGTGGATGTAGTCCCGGACCGCGGTGCCGTCCGGTGTCGGCCAGTCCGTGCCGAACACCGAGATCTTGTCCCGCTGCCCGAGCGCCACCTGCAGCACCAACGGGATGAGATGTGTTTCCACAACTCGGTTTTCGCCCGCTCCGCGGTAGGCCCCCGCGACGTTGAAGTACCGCAGGCTGGTCGCGGCCAGGCCGTAGGCCTGGCAGTAGGAGGTGATCGCGTGGTCGATCGCCAGCTTGGTCGCCCCGTACGGGTTGGTCGGGCGGGTCGGGTCCGACTCGGTGATCGGGGAGCGGTCGGGTTCGCCGTACGTCGCCGCGGTGGACGAGAACACCAACCGCGGCGTGCCGGAGACCCGGATCGCCTCCAGCAGCGCGAGAGTGGTGACGACGTTTCCGCGCCAGTACTTCTCGGGCTCGAGCACCGACTCGCCGACCAGGGACTGCGCCGCGAAGTGCAGCACACCGTCGAACCGCGGCCCGTCCGAACCGTCGCCGAGGACCGACGCGGCCACCTCGCCGACGTCGCCCTCGACGAACTGTGCGCCCGCGGGGACCGCGTCCGCGTTGCCGGTCGACAGGTCGTCGACCACCACCACCTCGTGACCGCGCTCGATCAGCACCGTCGCGCACACACTGCCTACGTATCCGGCTCCGCCGGTGACGAGAAGTCGCACTGGCCGCTAGACCTGCTTGACCTGGACTGCGTGCGCCATCTCCTCGGGGAGCTCGACCCCGTCGTGCCCGGGCACGGTGATCGTCACCGAGCCCGGCGTGCGCTCGACGGTGACGCGTGCGTCCGGCACCACGCCGGCCGCGCGCAGCTGCACGATCACGTCGGGATCGGACTGCACGTGCTCGGCGAGCCTGCGGACCACCACGGCGGTCGGCTTGCCCTGCGGCACGTCGGTGAGCCGGATCAGCGTCTCGACGTTGTCCACGGGACGGTCCAGCCCCAGCTGGTCCAGGCCGGGAATCGGGTTGCCGTACGGCGATGTGGTGGGGTTGTTGAGCACCTTCACCAGGCGCCGCTCGACGTCCTCGCTCATCACGTGCTCCCAGCGGCACGCCTCGGCATGCACCTGGTCCCACTCGAGTCCGATCACGTCCACCAGCAGCCGCTCGGCCAGCCGGTGCTTGCGCATCACGGAGACCGCGAGGTCGCGTCCCCGGTCGGTCAGTTCGAGATGGCGGTCGCCGGCGACCCGCAGCAGCCCGTCGCGCTCCATGCGCGCCACCGTCTGGCTCACGGTCGGGCCACTCTGCTCGAGCCGCTCGGCAATACGCGCCCGCAGCGGAACTACGCCTTCCTCCTCGAGGTCGTAGATCGTCCGGAGGTACATCTCCGTTGTGTCGACAAGATCCTTCACGCTCACGCCCCTTCGTCTGCGCCGATTCTACCTGGCTGTGCCGCACTTTCGGTTCGGCACCGACAGTCGGGGCACCCCCGCGCCGAATACCCCACCAGGTGTGGCGCCCCCGGTCCACCCGACCCGCCGTTCGCGCCCGGCGAGGGTGCGCACGTAGCGTGGATCCATGGCCCTGAATTCCCCTCACCCTCCCGCCACGGATCGGCCGCCGACCGGCGGCGTCGTGGTGTGGAGCCCGGAGTACCTGGACTACCGGTGGAGCGCAGACCACCCGATGAACCCGACCCGGCTGGACCTCACCATGGGGCTCGCCCGCGGGCTCGGCCTGATCGAGGGCGTGGAACTGGTCCGGCCCGCGGCGGCGTCGGACGGTGACCTGATGCGGATCCACACGCCGGCCTACGTCGCGGCGGTCAAGGCGGCCGGCCACGGGACCGTGCAGGGGCTGGCCGACGCCCGGGCCGACGGCGCCGCGGCGCCACACGGGCTCGGCACCGAGGACAACCCGATCTTCCCGCGGATGCACGAGGCGAGCGCGATCCTGGCGGGCGGGTCGCTGGCGGCGGCCAAGGAGATCGCGTCCGGCCGGGCCCGCCGGGCGGTGAGCATCGGCGGCGGCATGCACCACGCGATGCCCGACTACGCCTCCGGGTTCTGCGTCTACAACGACGCGGCGATCGCCATTTCCTGGTTGCTGGAGAACGGATTCGACCGGATCGCCTACATCGACGTCGACGCCCACCACGGCGACGGCGTGCAGCACGCGTTCCTCGGCGACCCTCGGGTGCTGACGATCTCGCTCCACCAGCACCCGGCGACGTTGTGGCCCAACACCGGATGGTCGAGTGAGGTCGGGGCCGGTGCGGGCGAGGGCACCTCGGTGAACCTCCCGGTGCTGCCCGGCACGGTGGACTCGGTGTGGCTGAGGGGATTTCACGCGGTGGTCCCGGCCGCGGTGGCCGCGTTCAAGCCGCAGATCGTGATCAGTCAGTGCGGCGTGGACAGCCATCGGGAGGACCCGCTGGCGGACCTGTCGCTGACCGTCGACGGCCAGCGGGCGGCCTTCCGGGCGATGCGGGACCTCGCCGACCGCTACGCCGACGGACGCTGGCTCGCCCTCGGCGGCGGCGGTTACGGGCTGATCCGGGTGGTACCGCGCGCCTGGACGCACCTGATCGCGACTGCGCTCGACCGCGACCTGGACCCGCAGACCGCGGTGCCGGGGTCCTGGCGCGACCGGGTCGCGGGCCTGGCGCCGGAGGTGGCCGCGCCCGAGACGATGAGCGACGGGAGTTCGGGGGACTACCGGCCGTGGGACGGTCCCGGCGGCACCGTCGAGACCGGGGTGGAGAGCGTCGACCGTGCGCTGGTCCGGTTGGACTCGGCCGTCATCGCCACCCGGCGGGCAACGTTCCCACTGCTCGGACTCGATCCGGAGGATCCCCGTGACTGACCTGAACGACACCGCCGACGCCACGCCGGCCGCGCACGCGCAGTTCCCGCCGCACTGGGTGGTCGACGTGCTCGCGACCGACGGCGGCGCGGTGCACCTGCGCCCGATCACCCCGGACGACGCCGACCGGCTGATCGCCTTCCACGCCAAGCTTTCCGAGCGGACGCGGTACCTGCGCTACTTCGGGCCGTACCCGACCATGTCCAACCGCGACCTGGTCCGGTTCACCACCGTGGACCACCACAACCGGGTCGCCTTCGTCGCGGTCCTCGGGGACGAGATCATCGCCGTCGGCCGGTACGAGCGGTTGCTCGAGGTCGGCGACGGGAACTCCGCCGAGGTCGCCTTCGTGGTGGCCGACGCGCACCAGGGCCGCGGGCTCGGCTCGATCCTGCTCGAGCACCTGGCGGCGGCCGCCGCCGAGAACGGCCTGACCATGTTCGTCGCCGAGGTGCTGGCCGAGAACCGCAGCATGCTCAGTGTGTTCCGCGAGGCCGGTTACCAGGTGAGCCGCAGCTTCGACGGCGGTGTGCTGCGACTCGAGTTCGCCATCGACCCCACCGAGGCGCTGGTCAACGTGCGCAACGCCCGGGAACGGTCGGCGGAGGCACGCAGCGTCCGGAACCTGCTCAGCCCGCAGTCGGTGGCGGTGATCGGCGCGTCCACCGACGACGCGAAGGTGGGCAACGCGGTGCTGCGCAACCTCCTCGGCGCCGGCTTCTCCGGTCCGGTCTACCCGGTCAATGCGGAGCGCCGCTCCGTGCGGGGGGTGCGCGCGTACCCGTCGGTGCGGGACATTCCCGACGACGTCGACCTCGCCGTCGTCGCGGTGCCGGCCGAGGCGATCGACTCGGTGCTCGACGACTGCCTCGCCAAGGGCGTCAAGGCGCTGGTGGTGGTGTCCGCGGGATTCAGCGAGACCGGTCCCGACGGCAGTCAGTCCGAGCGGCGCCTGGTGCACGCGGCGCGCGCACACGGGATGCGACTGGTCGGACCGAACGCGCTGGGCGTCGCGAACACCAGGCCGGCGGTGCGGCTGAACGCGACCCTGGCGCCGGCGCTGCCGCCGGCCGGCCGGGTGGGCTTCTTCTGCCAGTCCGGTGCCCTCGGCATCGCGATCCTCGACGAGGCCGCGCGCCGCCGGCTCGGCCTGTCCACGTTCGTCTCCGCGGGCAACCGCGCCGACGTGTCCGGCAACGACCTGCTGCAGTACTGGGACTCCGACCCGGAGACCGAGGTGGTGCTGCTGTACCTGGAGAGCTTCGGCAACCCGCGCAAGTTCTCCCGGATCGCGCGCCGGGTGGCCCGGAACAAGCCGATTGTGGCGGTGAAGTCCGGTCGGCACGCGGTGCCGCCCGCGTTGGCCGCCACCGGGGTGGAGATCGACGACTCCATCGTGTCCGCGCTGTTCGAGCAGGCCGGCGTGGTTCAGGTCGGGTCCATCGCCCAACTCTTCGACTGCGCCGTGATCTTCGGCTACCAGCCGTTGCCGGCCGGACCCCGGCTGGCGGTGGTCGGCAACTCCACCGCGCTGGGGGTCCTGGCGGCCGACGCGGCCCGCAGCGAGGGGCTCGACGTGCGTGACCCCGTCGACCTGGGTGCCCAGGCGACCCCCGAGGAGTTCGCGGGCGCCGTGACCGCGGCGATCGCCTCCGCGGACGTGGACTCGGTGATCGCGGTGTTCGTGCCGCCGGTGGCGATGGACGCCGAGCCGTACGCGAAGGCGTTGCGTGAGGCCGCATGCGACACCAGCAAGCCGATCGTCTCGACATTCCTTGCCGCCGAGGGCATCCCGGACCTCCTGGCGGTGCGGGGGCCGGACGGGAGCCCGATGCGCGGCTCGGTGCCGTCCTATCCCGGCCCCGAGCGGGCGGCACTCGCGTTGGCGCGGGCCTGGCGCTACGCGCAGTGGAAGACGCGGCCCGTCTCGAAGGTGGTGCGGCCCGGCGGGATCGACGCCGACCGCGCCGCCCGGCTGGTGGACACCTGGCTCGGTGACGGGCACGGGCGCTGGCTCAGCGACTTCGAGGCGGCCGAACTGCTCGCCTGCTACGGCGTGCCGGTGGTCGAGTTCGCCGCCGCGACAAGCGAGGACGAGGCGGTGGCGGCGGCCGAGGCGCTCGGCTTCCCGGTAGCCGTCAAGGCCACCGGCGAGCAGTGGCGGCACCGACCCGACCTGGGGGGCGTGCGGCTGGACCTGACCACCGCGGACTCCGTCCGCGTCGCGTACCGGGACCTGGCCGCCGCGTCGGGGGAGCCGCTGCTGCACGTGCAGAAGATGGCGGCCAAGGGCATCGGCTGCGTGGTCGCGGTCCAGGACGACCCGTCGTTCGGCTCGCTGATCTCCTTCGGGCTGGCCGGGGTGATCTCGGACCTGCTGGGGGACCGGGCCTACCGGGTGCTCCCGGTCACCGAGGACGAGGCCGCCGAGCTGATCGACGCGCCCAAGGCCGCGCCGCTGCTCTCCGGTTATCGCAGCGCGCCGACGGTGGACAAGGCGGCTCTGGTGGAACTGGTGCAGCGGATCTCGGCGCTCGGCGACGACCTGCCCGAGGTGCGCGAGCTGGTGTGCGAACCGGTGCTGGCCAGCGCGTCCGGGGCCGTGGTCACCGACGCGCGGGTGCGGATCGGCCCGGAGCCGAGCGGCCGGGTGGACCTGGGGCCGCGCCGGCTCCGATAGCTCAGACGCCCCCCGGTCGCGGGCGGGGTCAGGCCGCGTCGGGCACCACGACGACGGTCCGGTGGCCGTGACGGACCAGGCTGCCGGACACCGAGGTGCCGAGAAGCCGTTCGACCCAGGACAGCATGCGGTGGCGGGGACTGCCGACGAGGATCATCGTTGCGTCGTTCTCCCGGGCGACGGTGCGCAGCAGGTTCGCCGGGTCGCCGCGGGCGCAGTGGTAGGTCCACCGCTGCGTGCACGCGGCCATCAGCCGCTCGGTCTCGGCCCGGGCCCGCTCGAGGTGCCCCAGGACCTGTTCGTCGAAGTCCGGCAACTCGGGGTCGACGGGGATGTCCTCGATGTCGACGACGTGCACCACGTCGAGGTGGGCGTTCAGCGACGTGGCGAGTTCGATCGCGTAGGCGAGCGCGCGGTGGCTGGGGCCGTGGTCGTCCAGCCCGACCACCAGGTGCTGGGTGACCGGGCCGTGGCCGAGCGGGTGCTCGACGCGGGTGCGGTCCCGCCAGTCCCGCACGGGGACCGGCGCGGCCGGGGTCGACGGGACCCCGGTGGGTCGACGGTGCCGGTGGCTGGCGGTCATTGCGCACCTCCGGTGCTCGGCGGTCCAGCACCACCATCATGCTCCGGAGACCGCCCGGGGGCACAGAGCAGAAAGCGGGCCGGCGACGTGAGGGGATGCCGAAGATCTTGCCGATCTGGTCGAGGGTGCGCGGCTGCCCGTCGTCGAGCCCGTAGCGCAGCCGGATGACCTGCTGCTCGCGCTCGTCGAGGGTGCCCAGGACGCTGCGGATGTCGCTGTGCAGCAGGCCCGCGATGACGGCGTTCTCCGCGGACGTCGCCTCGGAGTCCTCGATGAAGTCGCCGAGCGGCGCCTCCTCGTCGCTGCCGACCGGCATGTCCAGGCTGACCGGGTCACGGCTGTGGTCGAGCAGGTCCGCGATCTTCGCGACCGGGATGCCGGACTCGCTCGACAACTCGTCGTCGGTGGCCTCGCGGCCGAGCTGCTGGTGCAGTTCCCGCTTGATCCGGGCCAACTTGTTGACCTGCTCGACCAGGTGCACGGGGAGCCGGATGGTGCGGGACTGGTCGGCCATGCCGCGGGTGATGGCCTGCCGGATCCACCAGGTGGCGTAGGTCGAGAACTTGAAGCCCTTGGCGTAGTCGAACTTCTCCATCGCACGGATCAGTCCCAGGTTGCCCTCCTGGATCAGGTCCAGCAGCGGCATGCCTCGTCCGGTGTAGCGCTTGGCGAGGGAGACCACCAGGCGCAGGTTGGCCTCGAGCAGGTGGCTTCGTGCCGACTGTCCCTGACGGACAACGGTGGCAAGGTCCCGCTTCTTGGCGGGGGTGAGTCGTTTGCGGGTGTCGAGGACGTGGGCAGCGTACAACCCCGCCTCGATGCGCTTGGCCAACTCGACCTCTTCCGCCGCGGTCAGCAGCGCGGTGCGCCCGATTCCGTTCAGGTACACCCGGACCAGGTCTGCGGCCGGGCTCTGGGCGTCCAGATCCTCGGCGGTGGGCCGCGCTCGTTCGGTGGTGGTGGGGCTCGTCATGGCCTGCCTCCTCATCGGCGTCTCTCATATGGCTCAACGCCGATTTGCCACCCAAAGTTCCCGCGAGACCTGCGTCACAATGTCTCTGACCTGGTGTTACGTGGGGGCAGTCCTGAGAACTTGCTGAGAAGGCGACGATCCGCTAGTTCGCCGGGAACCGGTCGGAGCCGGTGCCGTCGGGCAGCACCAGCCCGTGCCGCACCAGGGAGTGGACGAGTGGCGCCGCGGCCGCCGCAAGGTCGGTTGCGTCCTCGCCGTGCGCGGCCGCGAGCAACTCGACCAGTTCCTCCAACGCCAGACCGCCGGGCTGCATTCCGCCGAGCAACGCCGCCGTCAGGTCGTCCACCTCGTGCTGCCAGTTCGGGCCGTCGCCGCGGTGCACCCGCGCGACCACCTGACGCCAGCCCTCCTCGCCGGGCAGGTACACCCGCTCGAGCGCGGTCGAGTCGGCGACCAGGAACCGGTGCTCGAGCACGTCCCGATCCCGCAGCCACCGCACCCGGTCGAAGTAGCCGAAGGCCTCGTCGCCGAGCGGGTCGGTGTAGCCGTGCCGCAGGTCCTCGGCCATCACGTCGCTGACCTCGTCGGTGCGGCGCAGGTAGACGAACCCGAAACCGATGCCCTCGACGTCGTTCTCCTCGAAGTGCGTCAGCCAGGCGTCGGCCTGGGCGGCGGTGGCCGGGTCGCGCGGGTCGAGTCCGGCGTCGCGCATCCAGGTGCCGACGTAGAGGGCGGGATCCGCGACGTCGCGTTGCACCACCCACGCGTCCACGCCGTGCGCGGGCAGCCACGACGCCACGCGGGAGCGCCAGTCCTCGCCGGCGACGTGCACCCACGAGGCCAGCATGGACGCGGTGCCGCCCGGCTCGAGGTGGTCGAGGGTCCGCGAGATCATCAGCTCGCTGGCGCCGTCCAGGTCGAGCCCGGAGTCGCGGTAGGTGTGCTCGACGCGGGCCCGGCCGACGACGAACGGCGGGTTGGCGACGATGCGGTCGAACCGACGTCCCGCCACCGGCTCGTACCAGGATCCGGCGAGCAGGTCGACGTCCACCTCGTTGAGCGCGAACGTCGCCGCCGAGAGGTCGAGGGCCCGCAGGTTCACGTCCGTCGCGGTCACCGACGTGCCGTAGCCGGTGGCGTGCAGCGCCTGGATGCCGCAGCCCGTGCCGATGTCGAGCACCGAGCCGGCCGGGGCCGTGGGAGTGCCGCGCAGCAGCGAGAGCGACGCGTGCCCGACGCCGAGCACGTGGTCCGGGGCGGTCTGCCGGGGCCGGAGCGCGCCGTCGAGATCGGAGAGCACCCAGCGGTTGCCGGCGCCGAGGTCGAGGGGGCGCAGGTCGAGCGCCGCGCGGACCTCGTCGCCGTCGCGCTCGAGCAGTCCTGCCGCGACCGCGTGGCCGAGGTCGACGGGGGCCAGCGCCGCCGCGACCTCGGTGGCCGGGCAGTCGTCGCCGAGGAGGAAAAGCCTGGTCAGGACGCCGAGGCCGCCGGCGTCCCGGGTGGCCCGCCGCACCGGCACCGGTTCGTTGCGTCCGAGTGCGTCGTGGGCCTGCGGGCCCAGCGCGTCGAGCAGCGCGTCGGCGGTGTACTCGGTACGGCGGAGGGCCTCGCGCAGCGGGCCGCAGAGGGAGAGCAGTTCGCGGTTCACCCGCACAGTCTCGCAGGGCCCGGGCCGGCCTCTGCCCGCGCGGACCGGAGGAGCGCTCAGCCCTCGATGGTGTGACGGTTTCCGGGCTCGATCTGTGGCGACGTCGGGGGGCGGTGGTCGTAGCGGCGCGGCTCGTCCGAGCGGCGGGGCGGACGGTCGTTGGCGATCAGCACGGCGATCCACGGCAGGGGGATCGAGGCGCCGATGATCAGCAGGCTGATCCAGCCGTTGTGCCACTCGCCGTAGGCGATCGCGGCGAGTACCAGCGCGGGGATGCGGAAGGCCATCAGGATCGTGTACTTGCGCACCCGGGCGTGCTGCTGGTCCTGGAAGGACTGGGCCGCGTCGGTGATGAGGACCGGATTGCGGGCCGCGTCGTCGCCGCCACCGTCGCCGTTGTCGGTGGGCCGGAAGAATCCCGAACTGGCTGCCATTACTCCAGCCTCCCACTCCGGCGGCCCCGATGCACTACCGGGTCTCGCCGACCAGGGGGCGAATGCGTCATCATGGTGGGGTGAGCACCCAGACCAAGGAACGTCCCGACACCACCACCGACGAGTCGACCGACGACGACGCGCCCAAGTTCTTCCACTACGTGAAGAAGAACAAGATCGCGGAGAGCGCGGTCATGGGCACCCATGTCGTCGCGCTGTGCGGCGAGGTGTTTCCCGTGACCAAGTCCGCGAAGCCGGGTTCACCGGTGTGCCCGGCCTGCAAGGAGATCTACGAGGGGTTGCGCGCGGGCGACTGAGCCGACTGCGCCGCCACCGCGGCCGGAGGCGGCGGTGGCACCGGGTCTTCCGGTTCGACGGCCGCCGAACCGGTCCCGGTGGTGCGGTCGGTCCCGGTGGTACGGATCGGGCCGGTCGCCAGCCGCCAGGTGAGGTTGGTCACCGCGCCGGTGACCGCGCCCGTGGAGTTGCCGGGCGGCGTGCTCGCGGCCGCGGCCGCCTGGGCGGCCAACCATTCGCGCATCTGCTCGATCCGGGTGGCGCGTGCGGGCCAGAACTCCTGGATGGTGGCGTTGAACTGTGCGCCGAGCACGACGGCGAACCCCAGGAAGAACGTGAACAGCAGGAAGGCGATCGGCGCGGCCAACGCGCCGTAGGTGTAACCCGTCCCGGTGATCCAGGTCAGGTACCGGCGCAGCAACGCGCTCGCCGCCATGAAGAACACCCCGGCCAGCAGCGACCCGCCGAGCAGCCGGTGCCAGGGCAGGGACTTGGGCAGCGCGACCTTGTAGAGCGTGGTCAGGCCGGCGATCAGCAGCAGGCCCACCGCCGGGTAGTAGAAGGTGTCGATGGTCTGTGAGCCGACCTCGTACCAGGCCTCGGGCAGTGCCTGGCCGATGAGCGTCGGCCCCAGCGCCACCAACGGCAGCACGAACATCGACACGATGAGAAACATCACGTAGAGCAGCAGCGCGAAGATCCGCTGCCACACCGGGTTGCGGGCGTCCTTCTGCCCGTGCGCCTCCACGATCGAGTCGACGAACGTGGAGATCGCCGACGAGCCCGCCCACAGCGACAGGAGGAAGCCGGCCGAGACGACCTCGGGCCGCCCGCGGCCCAGGACATCGGTGACGGTCGGCCGGATGATCTGGTCGACGACGTTCTCGCTGAACACGGTGTGGCTGAAGGTGATGATCTTGGACTCGATGATGTCGACGGTGTCCGGGCCGAACCAGCCGCCGACGTAGCCGAGGGTGCCCAGCAGGCCCAGGAGCAGCGGCGGAAGGGACAGCGTCTGCCAGAACGCGGCGGTCGCGGCCTTGCCGAAGATCGAGTCCCCCCACGCCTTGACGGCGGTACGGGCGACGACCATCCACATCAGGCGCAGTGCGCTGCCCTCGGGCGGCTCCGTCGCCGCGGGTGCGCCGACCCGCGCGGCCGGCGGTGTGCCGGCGCGCTCTCCCGGGATCGGTTCACTCATGGTGAGTCCAGCATTCCTGACTGCCGGTCGGGGCCGCCGATTGCGGTGGCCGTGTCGGGAAAATTCTGCCACCGCGACACGCGGCGGACCCGCGGGCGGCGTGTCGGGGATGCGGAGAAGGTCGGTCGTCAGGGTTAGGCTCCATCGCGACCGACAGCAGACCAGAAGGAGCGAAAGCGACAGTGCTCACGGGTAACGCCGAATCTCCGCCACCCGCACCCGTCGCCACCCTTCGAGCGTGGCAGCGCCGTGCCCTCACGAAGTACCTGGCGACCAAACCTCGCGACTTCCTCGCCGTAGCCACCCCCGGCGCGGGCAAGACCACCTTCGCGCTCCGCGTGGCGGCCGAACTGCTCGGCGACCGCACAGTGGACGAGGTCACGGTGGTCGCGCCGACCGAGCACCTCAAGCACCAGTGGGCCGAGTCGGCGGCGCGCATGGGCATCGCACTGGACTCGAACTTCTCCAACTCGACCGGGCAGACGTCATCGGACTACCACGGTGTGGTGGTGACCTATGCGCAGGTGGCCGCGCACCCCACCCGGCACCGGGTCCGCACCGAGAACCGCCGCACCCTGGTGATCCTCGACGAGATCCACCACGGCGGCGACGCCAAGAGCTGGGGTGAGGCGATCCGGGAGGCCTACGACCCGGCGACCCGGCGGCTTGCCCTCACCGGTACCCCGTTCCGCAGCGACGACAGCGCCATCCCGTTCATCCAGTACGAGCCGGACCGTGAGGGGCTGCTGCGGTCCAAGGCGGACCACGCCTACGGATACTCCGACGCGCTCGCCGACGGCGTCGTGCGGCCCGTCGTGTTCCTGGCGTACTCGGGCGAGGCGCGCTGGCGCACCAGTGCGGGCGAGGAGTTCACCGCCCGGCTCGGCGAGCCCCTCAATGCCGAGCAGACCGCACGGGCCTGGCGTACCGCGCTGGACCCGACCGGTGACTGGATCCCGGCGGTGCTGACCGCGGCCAACACCCGGCTCGGACAGCTGCGGGCCGGCGGTATACCGGACGCGGGCGGCCTCGTGATCGCGACCGACCAGACCGTGGCCCGGGCCTACGCGAAGATCCTCGAGACCATCACCGGGACGACGCCGACCCTGGTGCTCTCCGACGACCCGACGGCGTCCAAGCGCATCGCCGAGTTCAGTGCGAGCACCGACGCCTGGATGGTCGCGGTGCGGATGGTGTCCGAGGGCGTCGACGTGCCCCGCCTCGCGGTCGGTGTGTACGCCACCAGCGCCTCGACGCCGCTGTACTTCGCCCAGGCCATCGGCCGATTCGTGCGGATGCGCCGCAAGGGCGAGACGGCGAGCGTCTTCGTCCCCTCGGTGCCGGTCCTGCTCGACCTGGCCAGCCAGCTCGAGGTGCAGCGCGACCACGTGCTCGGCAAGCCGCACCGCGAGAAGGACGGCCTCGAGGACGAGCTGCTCGCCGACGCCAACAAGCAGAAGGACGAGCCGGGCGAGGAGGAGAAGGCGTTCACCTCGCTCGGCGCCGACGCCGAACTGGACCAGGTGATCTACGACGGCTCCTCGTTCGGGACGGCCACCTTCGCGGGCAGCGACGAGGAGGCCGACTACCTCGGCCTGCCCGGCCTGCTCGACGCCGACCAGATGCGGGCGCTGCTGCGCGAACGCCAGGCCAGTCAGCTCGACAAGGTCGCCGCCCGCCAGGCCGCGCCCGCCGTCGCCGCGCCGACCGCGGTCGCGGACCGGGTGGCATCGGCGGGGAAGCTGGCGGAGCTCCGCAAGGAACTCAACGGGCTGGTCGCCATGCAGCACCACCGCACCGGCAAGCCGCACGGCTGGATCCACGGGGAGCTGCGCCGGGTCTGCGGCGGCCCGCCGACCGCGATCGCGACCGTCGAGCAGCTGACCGAGAGGATCGCCACGCTGCGTAAGTGGTAGCGGCGCCGCGCCGGGTAAGTGGGCGGCGCCGGGGAGACACACAGCAGAGAGGCTCGTTGGCGTGGTGCTGGCAGAAGAGAAGCTCACCACCAGAGGACAACACCGCGCGGACGCGGGCTCCTGCACCGCACCGGTCGCACCGGTCGGCTGCGGTCAACGGGGGGCTGGTCAGTGTTCCGGGCATGACTCCTCCGTACTGGCTTCCGGTCCTAGCCGGCCGCCTGGGGCCTGGTCCGCCGCGTCGGGTTGGCGCGGTGGATCCACTCTGTCAGACGTTTGGCGTGCCGTCGTTGTTCCCGGCAGCGTTTCTTTGTGGTTTCTCTAACAGGGAACACGCGGCCGCGGTGACGCAGGTCATATCGCGCTCGGCGATAGCCTTCGCAGGTGACGGATCGGACGGACACCCTGGTACACATCTGCACGGTCGAGCAGTGGCGGCAGGCCCAGCGGGCGGGGCAGCGGGTCCCCGAGACCTACGCCGCGGACGGGTTCGTGCACCTGTCCACCACCGGGCAGGTGCACCTGCCCGCGAACCGGTTGTTCGCCGGCCGCACCGACCTGGTCCTGCTCCACCTGGACCCGGACCGGTTCGGCGCCGAGGTCCGCTGGGAGCCGGGGGTGCCCGGGGACCCGGACGCCATGCTGTTCCCGCACCTGTACGGGACCCTCCCGGTGGCCGCGGTGACCGAGGTGCGCGAGTACCTGCCCGGCGCCGACGGGGCATTCGGACCGCCGGCGTAGCGCCTCCGCACGACGTCGCCGGGCGTCGCGGGCGGCGCCGGCGGGCGGCCGGGGAGGTTCCCTCCCCTCGGGTGGCGGCACACGGTTACCGTGGTGGCATGAACGTGGAAGTGACCCCTCTTCCCGGTATCGGTATCCGCAAGGACTTCGAGACCACCACCGGGCGGCGCATCGGTGTCGTCAGTCATCGCGACGGCGGGACCGACCTCATCATCTCCAAGCGGGACGACCCCGACGCGTGCATGGCGTCGATCCCGCTGAGCAGTGACGAGGCGGGGGTGCTGGCGAATCTGCTGGGCGCCCCGCAGCTGGTCGCGCAGCTGCGCGAGGAGCACCGCGAGCTGGCCGGCATCAACACCCGGCAGCTGCCGATCGTCGACGACTCCCCGTTCGACGGCCGGACGCTGGGCGAGACGGCACTGCGGACCCGGACCGGGGTGTCCGTGGTCGCGGTGATGCGCGCCGGGCACGCGTACCCGTCGCCGACCCCGGACTTCAACCTCACCGCGGGCGACCTGCTGGTGGCAGTCGGCACCGCCGACGGCCTCGACAGTGCGACGAAGATCCTGCATCACGGATGAGGTCGGTCTTCCGCACCGGTAGTCCTGCGCGGGGTGGACGGTGACCAGCACCGCGCTGGCCCTGATCCAACTCGGCGCGGTGTTCTTCGCCCTGGGTGTGCTCGGCCGGCTGGCCGGCCGGATCGGGCTCTCGCCGATTCCGCTGTACCTGGTCGGCGGGCTCTGCTTCGGTGAGGGCGGCTTCCTCGAACTCGGTGACATCGGCTCGTTCTCCCACCTGGCCAGCGAGATCGGTGTGGTGCTGCTGCTGTTGCTGCTCGGTCTCGAGTACACGGCATCGGAGCTGATGACCGGGCTGCGCAAGTCCTGGATGGGCGGCGTCCTGGACCTGGTGCTGAATGCGACACCCGGAGCACTGGTCGCGTTGATGCTCGGCTGGGGTCCCGTCGGGGCCATGGTGATGGCGGGCGTCACCTACATCTCGTCGTCGGGGATCGTGGCCAAGGTGCTCGGGGACCTGGGCCGCCTCGGCAACAGGGAGACGCCGGTGGTGCTGTCCATCCTGGTGTTCGAGGACCTGGCGATGGCCGTCTACCTCCCCATCCTCACCGCCCTGCTGGCCGGGGTGAGCCTGCTCGGCGGCCTCAAGGCGGTCGGCATCTCGCTGTGCGTGGTCACGCTGGTGCTCGTCATCGCGCTCAAGTACGGCCACGTCGTGTCCGCGATCGTCGACAGCAAGGACAAGGAGGTCTTCCTCCTCAAGCTGCTCGGCGCGGCGTTGCTGGTCGCGGGCCTCGCGTCGGCGATGCAGGTGTCGGCGGCGGTCGGGGCGTTCCTGCTCGGCATCGCGATCTCGGGGTCGACCGCGCGCAACGCCACCAAGGTGCTCGAGCCGTTGCGGGACCTGTTCGCGGCGATGTTCTTCGTGGTGTTCGGCCTGAACACCGATCCCGGCACCATCCCACCCGTGCTGGGGTGGGCGGTGGTGCTGGCGGTGGTCACCACCGTCACCAAGGTGGCGACGGGGGTGTGGGCCGCGCGGCGGCAGGGGATCGCCAGGATGGGCCAGGCCCGGGCCGGCGCCGCGCTGGTGGCCCGCGGCGAGTTCTCGATCGTCATCGCCGGGCTCGCGGTCTCCGCCGGCGCGGTCGAGGGGGAGTTGGCGGCCCTCGCGACCGCCTACGTGCTGCTGATGGCCGTGCTCGGTCCCGTGGCGGCCCGGGTGGTCGAACCGACGGCCCGCGCGGTGCTGCGCCTGGTGCCGGGCTCGASCGGCGGTCCCGGCGTCACGCCGGTGCCCGCCGGCGACTGAGTCCGCACCCGCGTCTGTCCGGACACACGGAAGCCCCGTCACCTTCGCGGTGACGGGGCATTCGTCGTCTGGTCGGCGTCGGACCAGGCCTCCGGCGGGAACCACGGCGCCAGCGGGCCGTGCGGCGCCCCGGAGGTCGGCCCGCCTGGCAGCCCGTGCAGCTCGACGGCATCGATCTGATCCCGGAACCGCGGCGGCACCGCCGATCGGTCCTCCTCGGCGAACGCCACCATCTGGTGGCCGAGGACGTCCGGCGAGCGCGGCACGTTCTTGTCCTGCCACCAGAACTCGAACACGGCGCGGTCGCGGTCGAGGTCGATGATCCCGTAGCCGTGGTCGACCCACTCGACGAACTGGGCGTTGTGGTTGAGCGTGAGGATCGCAGCCTCGGCGGCGCGCGCGATCTCGGTGGACTCCGCCCGCCCGAGGCCGGTGGCGCCGCGGATCATGTCGTCGGCGCCACCGCGCCCCATCGATGTGGGGGCGAACTCGACACCGACGGACAGGCCTCGGACGTCGTCGGGGTTGTCGGCGCCGGCGAGCACCGGGCCGCCGTTGCCGGTGCTCACCCGCAGCGCCCCGGCCCCGCGGTTCTGCGGTTCGGCACCGTCACGGGTGTTGCGGCCGGGGATCCCCGAGAGATACCCGTCGCCGAGGTACGCCGTGGAGATGACGTCGGACGCGAGATTCCCGTGCGCGTCGCCGGTCACCATGACGTTCCGCCAGATCCGCTCGCCGCGTGCGCCCCGGAGGTGGTCGACGATCGCCTCGCGCTCGGCGGCGTACCGGCCCCAGCGTCCGATGCCGAGCTTCGGCATCTCCACCCCCTGCACGACCTCCGGGATGTCGGTCGGAGCGAACCACGCCTGGTTGCCGATGACCCGCCACCGGGTCCCCCGGTGCGACGAGTCGGTAAGCGTAGCCGTGAGCCACTCGTACTGCCGCCGACCGAGGAGGCTCGGCTGCCCGGGCGGCAGATGCGAGGAGTCGGCGGTGACCCCGTGCACGTCGTGCAACTCGGCGTCGATCCCGACAACGTCGACGAGGTCGCCGTAACGCAGCGCCCGGTAGACGAGCAACGGGTCCTCCGGCACGGGGTAGGAGCCGTCGTCGAGGAGCACGAACTCGCCGCTGCCGTCGGCGCGCACGGGCCGGGTCGGTGTCCACTCGTGGAACGCGCGCACCGTGTCGGCGAGGGTCGTGGTCGCCGACGCCGGGTCGATCCCGGGCGCGTCCACCTCGTTGCCGTAGGCGACGTCGATGTCGTGGTTGTCCCACACGATCATCCACGGGTGCTGCTGGTGGGCCCGGACGAACTGGGGGTCCGAGCGCCACAGCGCGTACCGCCGGCGCACCTCGGCGAGGTCGAGCCAGTCCCGGTTGTCCGGGTGGTCCATGTCGGCGAAGCCGACGCGCGAGCGCACCAGCTCGTCCTTGTCGGGGAAGTCGTAGATGTAGTCGCCCACATGCAGCACGAGATCGAGGTCGTCCCGGGCGGCGATGTGCTCGAACCCGCTCCAGAACGAGGACCAGTACGAGCTGCACGACATCGCGGCGATGCGCACCCGGTCGACGGCGGCACCCGGGGCCGGCGCGGTGCGCGTTCGCCCGGTGATCGAGTGGGCGCCGGAGTGCGTGAAACGGTAGTAGTACGTTGCGGCCGGGGCCAGGCCGGTGACGTCGACCTTCACCGTGAAGTCGTGCTCCGCCACCGGGGTCTGCGCACCGGAGCGGACGAGGGCCGTCATACCGGGGTCGGTGGCCACCTCCCACCGCACGGGGCCGGGGGCGTCGGCCACGCGCTCGGGCATGAGACGGGTCCAGAGGATGACGCGGTCGGGCAACGGGTCGCCGCTGGCGACGCCGTTGGCGAACGGTCCGGGGCAGCACGTGGGGTAGTCGACGGGGCGGGCGGGATCGGCGGACGGCGTGGCGGCGGTCGCGGACGAAGCGTGCCGGAGACCGGCGACCGCGAGGCCGCCGGCGAGGGCGGAGCCGCGCAAGAACGTGCGGCGGGAGGGGCCGCGCGGGGAGATCGGGGCGCGAGGGGGCTGCTCACTCATGGCGGCAAGTGTCGACCACCGCGGGGCGTGCGCAGTGGGGATGCGATGACGGCCCGACGTGCGCCGGGTGAACTGTCGGTGGCGGGAGAGCGTGGCCCTCGGGATCACGGCCCGCGGTGCCCGCCGGGCGACTGAACTGGCGCCGGCGTCGATCGGACACGCGAATGCCCCGCCACCTTCGCGGTGACGGGGCATTCGTCGTCTGGTCGGGACCGACTAGTCCAGGTAGTCCCGGAGCACCTGCGACCGCGACGGGTGGCGCAGCTTCGACATAGTCTTCGACTCGATCTGACGGATCCGCTCACGCGTGACGCCGTAGACCTGACCGATTTCGTCTAAAGTGCGCGGCTGGCCGTCGGTGAGACCGAAGCGCAGGCGCACGACGCCGGCCTCGCGCTCGGAGAGCGTCTCGAGCACCGATGCCAGCTGGTCCTGTAGCAGGGTGAACGAGACCGCGTCCACCGCGACCACGGCCTCGGAGTCCTCGATGAAGTCGCCGAGCTGGCTGTCGCCCTCGTCGCCGATCGTCTGGTCGAGCGAGATGGGCTCACGCGCGTACTGCTGGATCTCCAGCACCTTCTCGGGCGTGATGTCCATTTCCTTGGCGAGCTCCTCGGGCGTGGGCTCGCGGCCCAGGTCCTGGAGCAGCTCACGCTGGATGCGGCCGAGCTTGTTGATGACCTCGACCATGTGCACCGGGATACGGATGGTGCGGGCCTGGTCGGCCATCGCGCGGGTGATCGCCTGGCGAATCCACCACGTGGCGTACGTGGAGAACTTGTAACCCTTGGTGTAGTCGAACTTCTCGACCGCGCGGATCAGGCCGAGGTTGCCTTCCTGGATCAGGTCCAGGAACGCCATGCCGCGACCGGTGTAGCGCTTGGCCAGTGAGACGACCAGGCGAAGGTTCGCCTCGAGCAGGTGGTTCTTGGCGCGGTTGCCGTCGCGGGTGATCCAGTTCAGGTTGCGACGATCGGTGGGGGTCGGCTTCTCGCCGGCCTCCGCCATCTTGCCCATCTTGTGCGTCGCGAACAGACCGGCCTCGATGCGCTTGGCGAGCTCGACCTCCTCCTCGGCGTTGAGGAGGGCGACCTTGCCGATCTGCTTCAGGTACGCGCGGACCGAGTCGGCCGACGCGGTGAGCTCGGCGTCCTTGCGCGCCTGGCGCAGTGCCTCGGACTCTTCCTCGTCCCAGACGAAGTCTCCGGAGGCCTTGTCCTTCTCGGTCGGCTCGGCGGTCTCTTCCTCGTCCTCCTCGACGGCGACGACCTCCACCACCTCGTCGGTGAGGTCACCCTCGGGGACCTCGAGGTCGGCCATGTCGATGTTGTCCTCGTGGCCCTCGGGGTCGCCCTTCGCGGCGGCCTTCTTGGCGGGGGCCTTCTTCGCGGCCGTCTTCTTGGCGGGGGCCTTCTTCGCGGCGGCCTTCTTGGCGGGGGCCTTCTTGGCCGGCGCCTTCTTCGCGGGGGCCTTCTTCGCTGCAGCCTTCTTCGCAGGTGCGGTGCCCGTGGCCGCCTCGGCGGACGCCGATTCGGTGCTCGGTTCGGCGGTCTGACTTGTATCGGTGGCGGCCACGTACGCCCTTTCGTGACGGTGTCGTGCGGCGTCACGCCAGAGTGATTTTCCGGCGGAGAGGTCAGTTGAGTTTCGCCGGCATCGAGCCGGGCCCCACCATTGTAACTATCGATTCGGGCGTTGATGTCCAGATGCTGGTCGACGCGGTGATCGGGGCGTGTGCTCCGGGGTCGAGACGCTACGCCGCCGGGGTCGAGAGGCCGCGCCGCGGGGGCGGGAGGCCGGCGCGGCGCAGCCCGGTCAGCGGGCCGGGGTGGAGTGGGCGGCTAGCGCGGCGCCCACGATGCCGGCGGTGTTGCGCAGCGTGGCGGCCACCACCGGGGTCCGGTTCGTCAGGTGCGGAATCCACTTCTCGCCCTTGCGGCTGATGCCGCCACCTGCGATGAACAGGTCCGGCCACAGCAGGTCCTCGAACCGGGTCAGCACCCGCGTGACCTCCTTCGACCAGTCCTTGTAGGACAGGTCCTGCTGCTCCTTGACCGAGGACGCGGCCCGGTGCTCGGCCTCCTTGCCGTCCACCTCCATGTGTCCGAGCTCGGTGTTCGGCAGCAGGACGCCGCGGTGCAGGATCGCCGAGCCGATGCCGGTGCCGAAGGTCAGCAGCACGACGACGCCGTCGACGTCCTTGCCGGCGCCGTAGCGGTCCTCCGCGATGCCCGCCGCGTCGGCGTCGTTGAGGACGGTCACGGGGCGACCGCCGAGGGCCGCGGAGAACAGGGCGCGTGCGTCGGTGCCGATCCAGGACTTGTCGATGTTCGCCGCGGTCCGTGCGACGCCGTCGGTGACGACCGAGGGCAGCGTGAGCCCGACCTCGCCGTCCCAGCCGGCCTGCGTGACGATCTCGCGGACGGTGGCGGCGATGGCGTCGGGGGTGGCGGGCTGCGGCGTCTCGATCTTGATCCGGTCACCGATCAACTCGCCGGTCTCGAGGTCGACCAGGCCCCCCTTGACGCCGCTGCCGCCGACGTCGACGCCGAACCCGCGTCGCCCCGAGACGTCGCCCGCCGAGGCCGCCGCGACGGCGGGGGACAGGTCGTTCACCGATTCAGCCATGGGGGCCACCCTAGTGGTCGCACTCTGCGGCCGGCACGGCCAGGGAAGAACTCGCGCGGCCGGATCGAGGTGAGGCACCATGGGGCGTGCCACTTTTCGAGAACCATCCCGCTGTCCGAGCTCTCCCGGCGCCCGACCTGTCGGCCGGATCCGACGACCCGGAGGTGTTGCGCGGCGTGGCGGTCCGGATCGCCGTCGAGGCCGCCCAGCACGTGCGGGTCCGTCGTCCCGAGGTGTTCGGCGCGGTCGGCGGAGGCGCCGCCGAGGCCGACGACGCGGTGGCGACGAAGTCCACACCGACCGACCCGGTCACCGTCGTCGACACCGAGACGGAGGAGCTGGTCCGCGCTCTGCTGGCCCGATGGCGCCCGGCGGACGCGATCCTCGGCGAGGAGGGCGGCGGAGCCGCGGGCCGGGTCGACGGGGTGCAGTGGATCGTCGACCCCATCGACGGCACCGTGAACTTCCTCTACGGGATCCCGGCTTTCGCGGTGTCGGTCGCGGCGCAGGTCGACGGCGTCTCCGTGGCCGGTGCCGTGGTCGACGTCGCGGCGGGCGCGGTCTACTCCGCCGCCCGGGGTGGCGGTGCCAGCCTGCACGAGGCGTCCGGCGAGGTGCACGCGCTGCGCTGCAACCCGGTCACCGACGTGTCAATGGCGTTGCTGGCCACCGGGTTCGGGTACGCGCGGAGCCGTCGCGTCCGGCAGGGCGAGTTGATCGCGTCGGTGCTGCCGCGGGTGCGTGACATCCGCCGGATCGGGTCCGCGGCGCTGGACCTGTGCATGGTCGCGACCGGCCGGGTGGACGCGCACTTCGAGCACGGCCTGAGCCCCTGGGACTGGGCGGCGGGCGCGCTGATCGCGTCGGAGGCGGGAGCGGAGGTGCGACTGCCCGCGCCGGACTCGACCAGCGACGACGGCCTGGTGACGGTCGCCGCCGCACCCGGCATCGCGGTCGAGTTGGACGCGATGTTCGACGAGCTGGGGGTGTTCGCGCCGATCCCGGCGTGAGGTTCGCCGGGCCGACGCCGCCCGGGGCGGCTCAGCAGCGCGTGGTGCGGGCGGCCTTGAGCAGGTCGATGTCCACCGGTGCCGTGGCGCTTCCGCCGGGCGCGGGGTTCTTCAGCGAGGCGAGCACCTCCTCGGCGTCGGTGTTCGGCTGCAGTTCCCGGAAGTAGGTTCCCAGTGCCAGGTCCACGCTGTCGTCGGCGCGCTCGTCCTGGATGAGCTCGGCGCAGGGCTCGATCAGCCACAGCGTGCTGGCCGCCGCCATTCCGTTCGGGCCGAACCGGATCTGGCCCTGGCACTGCATGTTCTGGTCGACGTAGACGGGGTCGTTGCCGACCTGCACGTCGGGGGCGCTGGCGAATCCGTAGTCGCTCAGCTGCGAGGCGACGTGGGCGGCCTGACCGCGCTCGCCGTTCGCGTTGAACACCCGGACCCGGGTCGCCGACAGCGCGGCCGGTTCGACGTCGAGCATGGTGTCGGGATTGACCTTCGCGCCGAGCGGCTGCGGGGCGGGCGCGTCCGGGTCCAGTGTCGCGGGTGTCTGCGGCAGGTTGCAGGTGACCGTGGCGGAGAGCACCTCGTCCTTGGTGAGGATCCGGAACCACAGGACGGAGCCGAGCACCGCGAGAACGCCGAGCAGGGCGACGACGGGCAGGGCGCGACGGCGTCGGAACGGCCGGCCGTTCTCGTCGCTGCTGTGCCCATCGGCGATCAGTGAAACCACGATTCGTCCTGACCTCTCGGTGTTCGGGTGCCGGTTACCGCGGGCGGCGACCGACTCGCTGGGTGCAACTCGCTGGATGGTGCTCGGGAACGAGTCCCAGCGCAAAGCTCGACCCACTGTAGAGAAGGACAGCTTAGAGAGCCGTGAGCCTGGCGTCCGGCGCGGGTCGGCGCGTCGCGGCGGGCGGCGGTGAAGGCCGTCACGATGCCCGGAATGTCTCGCTTCCCGTCGGCGTTTATCTCGATTGTCGGACGGTTTTCGGGCCTCGACGAATAGGACTGCGACATTTGCGCCGAGTTCGGCTATTGTCTGGCGGCCCCATGCTGACAGAACGTGGGTGTCGATAGTTGGGAGTCGACTGTGAATGTGGCACAAGTCATATTTGCTGACGTTAACTTCTGGGCACCATTTCGAGAACCAACGCGTTATGCAGCCACGTGTCCCACGGGACACGGTGAACGGGATCGAATCATCAGAGAGGACGAGGGGAAGACGAGATGGCAACCGACTACGACGCACCGAGGCGTTCGGAATCCGACGAGGTATCGGAGGATTCACTCGAGGAGTTGAAGGCTCGGCGCAACGAGGCACAGTCCGCGGTGGTCGACGTCGACGAGTCGGATACGGCGGAGTCCTTCGAGCTGCCGGGCGCGGATCTGTCCGGCGAAGAACTGTCCGTCCGGGTCGTACCGAAGCAGGCCGACGAGTTCACCTGCTCGAGCTGCTTCCTGGTGCATCACCGGAGCAGGCTCGCCAGCGACGCCGACGGCGTGCTGATCTGCATGGACTGCGCCGCCTGACGACGATGCAGACGTGCCGCGGCGCGAGTGGCGCCGTGTGCCGTGGCCGGACCGTGAACGGTCCGGCCGTGGCGTAGTGCGGCCGCATCCAGCCCAGGTGCGACGCGCGTGCCCCGAACCACGAGAGCGGTGCCCGGCCTCCATGGCGACCCAGGTGCGGTGCTGGACGAAGGCGGTCGGGTCGAGCTGACGCCCCAGGGCCGCGGACTTCGCGGTGCCGGGAACCACCGCGACCCGGGAGATGACGTCGAGCGGCAGCCTGGCGCGGCCGACGCGGAGTTCACCCGGGCTGCCGGGCGCCCCGTCGACGACCTCGACGCGGAGGCGGCTGAGCCACAGCAGTCCCCACACCGGGAACGGGAACAGCAGCACGTAGGGCAGCCAGGCGAACAGTCCGGGCGCGCCCATGTGGATCTCGGCGGCCAGCAGGCCGGCCACGCCGAGGCCGGCGAGCCACCACCAGATCGGAACCCACAGGCGTTCGGAGTACCGCGGCGCGGCGGCCGGGTCGTGGGTGGCGGCAGGGGCATGTTGCGGGTTCTCGGGCACGCATCCAGAGTAGTCTCGGTGCACGTGAACGATCTTCCTGCCATCGAGCTGCTGCGCCTCGATCCCCAGATGCCGGTCCCGACACGGGCGCACGAGGGGGACGCCGGCGTCGACCTGTGCTCGACCGTCGATGTGACCATCGAGCCAGGCGAACGCGTGCTGGTCGGCACCGGCATCGCCATTGCGCTGCCGGTCGGCACGGTCGGGCTGATCCATCCCCGTTCCGGCCTGGCCGCAAAGTCCGGATTGTCGGTGGTCAACACGCCCGGCACGGTCGATGCCGGCTACCGCGGGGAGATCAAGGTCTGCCTGATCAACCACGACACTCGCACCGCGGTCGAGATCCGGCGCGGCGACCGTATCGCCCAGCTGCTGGTCCAGCGCGTCGAGTTGGTCACCTTCGTCGAGGTCGACTCGCTCGACGAGACCAGTCGCGGTGTGGCAGGTCACGGCTCCACCGGCGGTCATGCGATCCTGCATGCGGTGTCGGCACTGCCCCAGGAAGAGGCGCATTGATGTTCGGACGTAAGAAGAAGGACGCTGCGCAGGACGCGGCAGCGGACCGTTTCGCGGACCTGCGCGACGATGCCGCGGCGGAGGTCGACGTGGACGCGCCGACGGGTGTCGAGGACCGCGGTCCCTACGACCTGGCGGACCTCGACGGCGCGGAGCCGACCGAGGGCGAGAACGGCCCCCGGCTCGACCTCGGGTCGGTGCTGGTGCCGATGCCCGAGGGCGGCCAGATCCAGGTGGAGATGGCGCCGGACGGCACGCCCCAGGCCGTCCACCTGGTGACCGTGCTGGGTCGGATCACGGTGGCGGCGTACGCCGCGCCGAAGTCCGCCGGTCAGTGGCGCGAGGTCGCCGCGGACCTGGCCGACTCGCTGCGCAACGACAACGCCGCGGTCAGCGTGGAGTCCGGTCCCTGGGGCCGTGAGCTGCACGCCGTCACCCCCGGTGCGGACCTGCGCTTCATCGGCGTGGACGGTTACCGGTGGATGATCCGGTGCGTCGTGGCCGGTCCGGCCGGGTCCGTGGGCCTGGACTCGCCGCTCGCCGAGTCGGCGCGGGAGGTGCTGCGCGACACCGTCGTCCAGCGCGGCGACGAGCCGCACCCGGTGCGCACCCCGTTGCCCGTGGTGCTGCCGCAGATGCTCGCGGAGCAGTTGATCGCGGCGCAGCAGCAGCAGTTGCAGGCACAGCAGGAGCAGGAGCTCGCGCAGCAGCAACAACAGCAGGTCCAGCAGCAACAGCCGCAACAGCCGCAACAGCAGCCGCCGGTACCCGAGCAGGCCGCCGTGCTGCCCGAGGAACCGGCCGTCCAGCCGCCCGAACAGCGTCCGGGCGGCGGGGGATCGGCCATGCAGCAGCTCGGCCATTAGGCGCCGAGTCAGCAGGTAGGGGCGGGGGCCGGTCAGCCCACGGGCCGCCGGGACAGGGCGTCGCTCAGGGCCGTCAGGCAGGCCCGTCCCAGCACCCCGGCATCGGCGCCGATCGCGTCCAGGGTGGTCGTCGCGACGGCGGCGACAGGCAGCGCCGCCGCCCACTCCGCGGCCACCTCGTGCGGGTGAACCGGGTCGTCGGTCGCCGCACAGATGCCGACGGGAACCGTCATCCGTGCCATCTCCGCCTCGGTCAGCCCCCGGTAGCCGGACGCCTCGTCCAGCGCCGACGGCAGGTGCGGCCACTGCGAGCGCCACGACCGTTCGAGTTCACCGCCCAGCCAGGCCGGGCTGGTCTCGATCATCGCCGAGGTGACGGCGTCGAGGCCTTCGGCCCGGAGTCGGCCGGCCGTGTAGGCGGCGCTCATGGCCGCGGGTGCGCCTTCCGGGGACCCGGTCCAGGCCGGCAGCGCCGCCAGCACGCCCGCCGCGCGGGACGGGTGTTCAGCGGCCCAGGCGAGGGCCACGGCGGCGCCGATGGAGACGCCGCCGGCGAGGATCGTGCCGTGCTCCGCGGCCACCTCGTCGAGGGCGTCGAGGTAGCTGCCGACCACCCGCCGCGGATTCGGTTCGACCGCGATCACCCGCACTCCCACCTGCGACAACGCGTCGGTGAACGCCCTCGTGGCGAAGGCGGCGTCGGATCCGGTTCCGGGCAGGACCACCGCGACGGGCGGCAACTTCTGGTGTGGCATACGTCGATACTGCCTCGTGCGTGAGGCGGGTCACTCGGGCGGTGTGGGTTGACGTCTGCGATCGGGGCTACAGTTGCGGATATACAGCCCTTTCACGCGGAGCGACCGTCGCCCCGCACATGCTCCAGGAGCGCGTTATGGCACTCGCGGCCACCGGCTACTTTCGTCGGCTCACCCATCGACTCACCGAGGACATCGATCAGCTCGATGCCGAGGAGATGATGGCCGAGTCGGCACATGCGTCGGGCGCTCAACGCGCCCGTGACTGTGCTTGTGGTGAAGAGGTCACCATGTACGGGCGGCTGCGCGCGGTCGCGGCCTGTCCCAAGGCGTCGGCCGCCAGCGTGGAGGCCGAGTTCTTCGACGGCACCGACGCGGTGACCCTGGTGTGGTTCGGTCGCCGCCGCATCGCGGGCATCGAATCGGGGAAGAAGATCCTGGTCCGAGGGCGCCTCGGCGACCGCAACGGACTGAAGGTCATCTACAACCCCTACTACGAGCTGCAAGGCGACTCGTAACCCAGTCGCCCGTCTGTGGCACCCTCGTGTGGTGGCAGACGCGCAGCGGGATCAGCAGACCATCCTCGAGCAACTCGGCGGGATCAGCGGGTTGGTCTACTCGACCCTGCCCATCCTGCTGTTCGTGCCGGTCAACAGCATCTGGGGGCTGACCGCCGCGATCTGGGCCGCGCTCGGCGCGGCGGCTGTCGTCCTCGTGTGGCGCCTGGCGGTGAAGGGGACCGTCCAGCCGGCGATCTCCGGCTTCATCGGTGTCGGTGTGTGCGCGTTCATCGCGCACCGGACCGGTGACGCCAAGGGCTACTTCCTGTTCGGGATCTACACCAGCCTGCTGTACGCCGGGGTGTTCCTGGTGTCGATCCTCGCGCGCTGGCCCCTGGTCGGTGTGCTGTGGGGCTTCCTCAACGGCCACGGCAACAGCTGGCGACGCGCCCGACCGGCGGTGCGGGCCTACGACATCGCGACCGCGGCGTGGGCGCTGGTCTTCGGCGCCCGGTACCTGGTGCAGTCGCAGCTCTACGACACCGACCACACCGGCTGGCTGGCCTTCTCCCGGATCGCGATGGGCTGGCCGTTGACGGCCCTGGTCATGGTCGTCACGGTGTGGGCGGTCCGGCGGGCCGACCGGGTGGTGGACGCGGCCGGCCTCGATGCCGACGACGCGGCGAGTGCCGACACGGCAGTTACGGAGGCCGAAAGTGATGTCTCCGACGTCGACGGGACCGAGACCGGGAATTCCCGCGACAGGTAGACCGACATCACAATTGCGTGTCGTGGTGAATTGAAAGTCGGATGTCCCGGTATATCGTCGGCAATTTCTGCTACACGTTCCAATCGGTCCGCCGATTAATGAAACAAACGTCCATTTCCATTCGCCCGGTGCACCCCTCGCAGACCTTGACGACGCCCGTACCGTCGAGGCATGAGCAACCTGGAAACCGCGCCCCGCGAGACCGTCTGCGGCGGGCTCGGTGACACGGCAGCGACCCCGGTTCTGGAGACGTACGCGGGCCGCGACGTGATGTTGGGCAACACGCCGGTCCGCCGGATACTGCCGAACCTGGGCCGACGTCTGGTCGGCGCGTGGTGCTTCGTCGACCACTACGGTCCCGACGACATCGAGTCCGAGCCCGGCATGGCGGTGCCGCCGCACCCGCACACCGGCCTGCAGACCGTCAGTTGGCTGCTGGAGGGGGAGATCCGGCACCGCGACAGCATCGGCAGCGACCAGCGGTTCCGTCCCGGCGAGCTGGGGTTGATGACGTCGGGTCGGGCCATCTCCCACGCCGAGCACAGCCCCGCAGGGCACAGCCCGCTCCTGCACGGCGTCCAGCTGTGGGTGGCACTGCCGGACCAGGACCGCTTCACCGCGCCGTCCTGGGAGCACCACGCCGAGCTGCCGGCGCTCTCCGGGCGGGGCCACCACACCACGGTGATCCTGGGCGAGGTGGACGGGGCCCGCTCGCCGGGTACCACCTTCAGCCCGCTGGTCGGCGCCGACCTCACCGTCGGCAGCGGGGTGACCGCCCGGTTGCCCCTCGAGCGTGACTTCGAGCATGCGGTGCTCGTGATGTCGGGCATCGTCGTCGTCGACGGGGTCCAGGTCGGGCCCGGGTCGATGCTCTACCTCGGCTGCGGACGCACCGAGGTCGCCGTGCACGGCGAGGTGGACTCGCGGGTCATGCTGCTCGGCGGCGAACCGTTCGAGGAGCAGATCGTGATGTGGTGGAACTTCGTGGCCCGCAGCCACGAGGAGATCGTCGCCGCCCGCACCGAGTACTCGAACGGCACCGGATTCGGGGTGGTCAACGCCTACGACGGACCGCAGCTGCCCGCGCCGGCACTGCCGCCGGGAGCGTTGAAGCCGGGCGGCCGCACCCGCTGACCGCCGCCGGTCGCTCCGCAGGCTCCGCTCCTGCGCGCTCCCCAATGTCACATTCGGTATCCAGGGGACACCGAATGTGACATTGGGGACTGGTCGGCGGGGACTGGTCGGCGGGGACTGCGCCGAACGGAAAGGGGCCGTCAGCTCAGGCGCCGGACACCGACCGCCTCGCGCAGTTCGTCCTCCACCTCGTGGGACGCCACGAACAGCAGCTCGTCTCCGCCCTCGATCGGGTCGTCGGGCTGCGGCACGATCACCCGGCCGCCGCGCAGGATGGTCACCAGGGCGGCGTCGCGGGGCAGCTGGATCTTTCGCACCGGCTTGCCGGCCAGCGGGGTGTCGTCGGACAGGGTGATCTCCACCAGGTTCGCCTGGCCCTGCCGGAAGGTCATCAGGCGGACGAGGTCACCCACGGAGACGGCCTCCTCGACCAGCGAGGCCAGCATCCGCGGCGTCGACACCGCGACGTCGACGCCCCAGGACTCGTCGAAGAGCCACTCGTTGCGGGGGTCGTTGACCCGCGCCACGACGCGCCGGACCGCGAACTCGGTCTTGGCGAGCAGGCTGACCACGATGTTCGCCTTGTCGTCGCCGGTCGCCGCGATCATCACGTCGTAGGACTCGAGCTTCGCGGCCTCGAGCAGCGCGAGCTCGCAGGCGTCGGCGTGCACCCACAGCGCCTCGGGCAGGACGTCGGGCTCGACGTGCTCGAGCTTGCGTTCGAGCAACATGACGTGGTGCTCGCTGCGGATCAGCTCGCGGGCGATCGACCGCCCGACGGCACCGGCTCCAGCGATTGCGACCCTCATCGGGTCCCTCCGATCAGGTTGGTGGACGGACAGGTCACGGCCGCCGACGCGGCTGCTGCCACTGCTGCTGCCGCGGCTGATGCCACTGCCGCTGCCGCGGCGGGGGCGCTCACGCGTCCGCCGGCGGCGGGGTCGTGGCCAGGGCGAGGGCCTCGGCGGCCCGCCCCGACACCGCGGCGACGTACACCTGGTCGTCGGCCTGGATGACGGTCTTGCGGTCCGGCAACACGCCGGTGCCGAACCGGATCAGGAAGGCCACCCGCGAGGCGGTGAATTCCTCGAGCTCCGCGACCGAGTGCCCCACCCAGTCCTCGTGCAACGCGAGTTCGGCCACCTCCACGGTGCCGGTGGGATCGCGCCACTTGGTGGTGTCGGACTCCCGGGTGAGGTGGTGCAGGAACCGGTCGGTCGTCCACGGCACGGTCGCGACGGTCGGGATGCCCAGGCGTTCGTACACGGCGGCGCGCTTGGCGTCGTAGATCCGCGCGACGACCCGGCTGACGCCGAAGGTCTCCCGGGCCACCCGGGCGGAGATGATGTTCGAGTTGTCGCCGGAAGACACCGCCGCGAACGCCTCTGCCCGCTCGATGCCGGCCTTGATCAGCACGTCGCGGTCGAATCCCATGCCGACCACCCGCTTGCCGGTGAACTCGGGGTCGAGCCGCCGGAACGACTCGGGGTCCCGGTCGATGATCGCGACCTCGTGGCCGATCCGGCTCAGACCCGCCGCGAGGGCAGATCCGACTCGGCCGCACCCCATCACGACTACATACACCGCTGGCCTCCGCTCGTCGGGCTCCCGACGCTCTGGTTGGGGTCGCCGCGGTGGCGGCGACCGGTCGGTGGAACGCTACCGCCCCCGCCGCGGCGGTGCCGCGCGCCGTCGGTATTCGGCGTCGCCGGCCCGTGCCGTTGTCCGTATTGGACCGCGAGTTGGCGTGCGATGGCACTGGATCGGTTCCGACGGCTTACGCTTTGCCAGTGTCAAAGCTCTCGACCGCCACGAAGCGGCTGTTGGTGGGTAGACCGTTCCGAAGCGACAAGCTGGGGCACACCCTCTTGCCGAAGCGGATTGCGCTGCCCGTGTTCGCATCCGATGCGATGTCGTCGGTCGCCTACGCACCCGAGGAAATTTTCCTGGTGCTGTCGGTGGCCGGCATCTCGGCATATGCGTACACCCCGTGGATCGGCCTCGCCGTCTGCGTCGTGATGGCGGTGGTGGTGGCCAGCTACCGCCAGAACGTGCACGCGTACCCGTCCGGCGGCGGCGACTACGAGGTGGCGACGACCAACCTCGGTCCGAATGCGGGGCTGACCGTCGGCAGCGCCCTGATGGTCGACTACGTGCTCACCGTGGCGGTCTCGATCTCCTCGGCGGCGTCCAACATCGGTTCGGCGGTGCCGTTCGTCGCGACCCACAAGGTGCTGTTCGCCGTCGTGGCCATCGTGCTGCTCACCGCGATCAACCTGCGCGGCATCCGGGAGTCCGGCACCGCCTTCGCGCTCCCGACCTACGCCTTCATCGTCGGCATGTTCGTGATGCTCGGGTGGGGGCTGTTCCGGATCTACGTGCTCGGTGACGACGTGCGCGCGGTCTCGTCCGGCTTCACGTTGAACGCGGAGGACCAGCACCTGTACGGGATCGCATTCGCCTTCCTGATCGCCCGCGCCTTCTCCTCCGGCTGCGCCGCGCTGACTGGCGTCGAGGCGATCAGCAACGGCGTCCCCGCGTTCCAGAAGCCCAAGTCCCGCAACGCCGCGACCACCCTGCTGCTGCTCGGCACCTTCGCGATCGTGCTGCTGATGGGCATCATCATCCTGGCCCAGAAGATCGGGATCGTGTACGCCCACAACCCGGCCGAGCAGCTGTCCGGCGCGCCCGAGGGCTACCAGCAGAAGACGCTCATCGCGCAGCTGGCGGAGGCGGTGTTCGCCGGCTTCCCGATCGGCTTCTACTTCATCGCGATCGTCACCGCGCTGATCCTGGTGCTGGCCGCCAACACGGCCTTCAACGGCTTCCCGGTGCTCGGCTCCATCCTGGCCCAGGACCGCTACCTGCCCCGCCAGCTGCACACCCGCGGCGACCGGCTCGCGTTCAGCAACGGCATCCTGTTCCTCTCCGGCGCGGCGATCGCGTTCGTGGTGGTGTTCGGGGCCGAGGTCACCAAGCTGATCCAGCTCTACATCGTCGGCGTCTTCGTCTCGTTCGTGCTCAGCCAGACCGGCATGATCCGGCACTGGACCCGGCACCTGAAGTCCGAGACCGATCCGGCGCAGCGCCGGCGCATGCATCGTTCCCGGGTGATCAACTCGATCGGCCTGGCCATGACCGGCGCGGTGCTGATCATCGTGCTGATCACCAAGTTCGCCGCCGGCGCCTGGATCGCGATCGTCGCGATGATCGCGATCTTCCTGGTGATGAAGTCGATCCGGCGGCACTACGACAACGTCGCCGCCGAGCTGGACGAGCAGGAGTGGGACGGCGTGCTGCCCAGTCGGACCCACTCGATCGTCCTGGTCTCCAAGCTGCACATGCCGACGATGCGCGCGCTGGCCTACGCCCGTGCCACCCGGCCGGACACCCTCGAGGCGGTGACGGTCAACGTCGACGAGCCGGACACCCGCGCCCTGGTGCGCGAGTGGGAGCGCAGCGACGTCACGGTGCCGCTCAAGGTGATCGAGTCCCCGTACCGGGAGATCACCAAGCCGATCCTCGACTACGTCCGGCGGGTCCGTCGGGACTCGCCGCGGGACGTGGTGACGGTCTTCATCCCCGAGTACGTGGTCGGACACTGGTGGGAGCAGATCCTGCACAACCAGAGCGCGCTGCGGCTCAAGAGCCGGCTGCTGTTCCAGCCCGGCGTGATGGTCACCAGCGTGCCCTGGCAGCTCAGTTCGTCGGAGAAGGCCCGCGAACGCGCCCGACGGATCGAACCGTCGGCGGCGCCGGGCGCGACGCGTCGGGGTTTCGACGCACCGGAAGGCAAGTAGGTAGATGAGCGAGAACTGGTTCGGGCTGGAATTCGATCTGCGCCTGGGCAATCCGGGGCACGGCGGGTTCTGCGTCGCCCGTCACGAGGGACGGGTGGTGTTCGTCCGGCACGGGCTGCCGGGCGAACTGGTCCGGGCCCGGGTCACCGAGGACCGCGGCGGTTCGTTCTGCCGGGCCGACGCCGTCGAGGTGCTCGAGGCCTCCGCGGACCGGGTGGCGCCGCTGTGCCCGATCTCCGGGCCGGGCGGCGCGGGCTGCTGCGACTACTCGCACGCGACGCCGGCCGCCGGTCGGTCGATGAAGGCCGCGGTGGTCGCCGAGCAGCTACGCCGGTTGGCGGGCCTGGAGTGGGACGTCGAGGTCGAGGAGCTGCCCGGCACGGGCGACGGCACCGGCTGGCGCACCCGGGTCCGGCTGGCCGTCGACGGACAGGGGGCGGCCGGTTTCCACGGGTACCGCAGCAGCGCGGTTGTCACCGAACTGGCGTGCCCGCAGGCGGTGGCGGGGGCGTTCGACGGGCTCGCGGAGCAGAGCTGGCGCCCCGGCGGCGAACTGCAGGTCACCGTCGACGCGGACGGCACGCGGCACGTGGTGGAGATCGAGCCGGCCCGGATCTCGCAGACCGGCAGGCGCAGTCCCGGCCGCCGCGGCGCCATGGCGCGGCGGGCGGCCTCGGCGCGGCCCCGCCGCGAGCGGGTGGCCTTCGGCACCGGCCGCGCGGTGGAGCGGGKGGGGGAGAGGACCTGGGAGCTGTCCGCGACCGGGTTCTGGCAGGCGCACCGCGGCGCCGCCGCCGCCTACTCGGACGCGGTGGGGCAGTGGTCGGGTCTGACCCCCGGGGACACCGCCTGGGACCTTTACGGCGGGGTCGGTGTGTTCGCCGCGGAACTGGCGAGCCGGGTCGGCGAGCGGGGCCTGGTGATGTCGGTGGAGTCCGGCCGCGGCGCGGTCGAGGACGGCAGGCGCGCGCTCGGCGACCTGGGCCAGGTGCAGTTGCGGGCGGATCGGGTCGAAACCGTGGTCGGCGAGTTGCCCGGTCCGGTCCGGACGGTGGTGCTGGACCCGCCGCGGGCGGGTGCGGGCCGCGAGGTGGTCGAGGCGGTCGCCGCGGCGGGCGCGGAGCGGGTGGTACACATCGGCTGCGACTCGGCAGCGTTCGGCCGCGACGTGGGGTTGTACCTGGCGCAGGGCTACCGGCTCGAGCGGGTGCGGGCGTTCGACGCCTTCCCGCTCACCCATCATGTGGAGTGCTTGGCGCTGTTGACGAGGTAGGGCACCGGTTGCGGGTACGGTGCCGGCCGGCCCGGGAGGCGCGGGCCGGCACCGTCTCCTCAGAGGGACGCTGTGGTCAGCCGCTGAACGGGGGCACGAACATGCACGGCACCTCGCGTGGGTGCGCCGGGTCCAGGGCATTGAGCGTCATGTAGGCCGCGCGCCTGGATCCCGCGATCGCCGCGTGCTCGGAGTAGTCCTGCGAGCACGTGTCCTGCACCACGATGTTTGTCACGTTGTACCCGGGCGGGCCCGGGACCTGGCCCTGTTCGAGCCGGATGGCCTCGTCGTAGCGGGTGGAGATGTTGGTGTAGTTCACGCCCTCGACGTAGGGGGTGCCGCCGGCGTTGACCTTCTTGACCACCTCGGATTCGGCCGTCATCTCGCCGCACGCCTGGCACACGGGTACCGAGGACTCCGGCACGCCCAGTCGCTTCGCGAGCGCGGGGAGTCCGTCCGCACCGAGGGTGGTGAGGCCGCGCCACGGGGGAGCGATGGAGACGTAGTTGGTGATGGTCCCCTCGCCGCCCAGTTGCTTGAGGTAGTAGGTCGGGATGATCGTGCCCTGCGAGTGGCCGACGACATCCACCGTCTGTGCACCGGTCGACGAGCGGATCCGGTCGACGAAGGTCTTGAACTGGGCGGCGCTCTCACCGATCGGACCCATCCCGCCGATCGCCGAGATCGGCCACGGCGCACCGGGAATGGCGCCGTAGGTCAGGGCGAACACGCAGAAGCCGGCGTTCTTGAGCATCGGGACGTATGCGCCCCAGTTGGTCTGCTGCGAACCTCCGGTGCCGTGCACCAGTACCACCGGCCGTGGATGCTCCGCCGACGGCTTGCACGAGAAGTCGTTCGATCCGGGCAGCGACCCGCCGGGGTTGGTCAGCTCGTCCGGGATGCCCGCGAAGAAGTTGTAGTTCTCGGGCAGCGGCTGGGCCTGAGCGCCAGCTGCCCCGAACGGCAACACCAACGCGACCAGGGACAGCGCAAGGACGACAGCACGTGACGTACGTAACACAGAGCCTCCGAATGTTGTACGGGTCATCGAACCTAGCAACTGCTCGGTTCGTTGCCTAGTGCGCGATTGCCGGCGTCCGATCGGCGACGACACCGTTTCGCCGCCCGTCCCGCGCGCGGTGGGGCCGTGTCTGGTCCGTCACAGTCAATTGTGTGGGTAATGCAACCAATATATAGTTGCTTACTGCAAGCATCATTAATGGCTCTTTACCTTGAGGATTGAAATGTCGGTACACCCCGCCACCGCGGAGAACCTCGTCGAGGAGGTGTTCCTCTTCGGCCGGGTGCTGCGCAACGTCCTGCTCGCGGACGACGAGACCGGACTGCCCCCGGCGTTGCTGGGGGTTCTGCACTCGTTGGCCACCGGGGGACCGCGCCGGCAGGGCGACCTTGCCGCCGGCCTGTGCGTGAGCCAGTCGTCGCTGAGCAGGCAGATCGCCGACCTCTTCGACGCCGGCTTCGTCGAGCGCCGTCCCGATCCCGACGACGGCCGGGCCTGCCTGGTGCAGGCGTCGGAGTCGGGCCTGCGACTGCTCGAGGAAAACCGGGCGGACCGCACACGGCGGCTGACCGCACTGCTCGACTCGTGGAGCGAGGACGAGGCGGACACCGCGCTCGCGTCGCTGCGTCGGCTCAAGGACACCTTCGTCAACCCGACGGCACGGCAGACCGTGGCCGCCACCGAAACCGATTTCCGGGGGGACACACGCCCATGACAGTCACAGACAACACCGCGGCGCGGTCGGCGTCGCCGGGCGCCGCGCCGCTGATGACTCACCGTCAGATCCTCGAGGTCCTCGCCGGCCTGCTCGCCGCGCTGTTCACCGCGTTGATCAGTTCGACCATCGTCTCGACGGCCCTGCCGACGATCATCGGCGACCTCAACGGCAGCCAGACCCAGTACGCCTGGGTCATCACCACCTCGCTGCTGGCGACCGCCGCCTCGACTCCGATCTGGGGCAAGCTCGCCGACCTGTACAACAAGAAGTTGCTGGTCCAGAGCGCGATCGTGATCTTCGTGGTCGGTTCCGTGATCGCGGGCCTGTCCCACAATGTGCCGGTCCTGCTCGGCGCCCGGGTGATCCAGGGAATCGGCATGGGTGGCCTGACCGCGCTCGTCGTCGCGATCATCGGCACCATCATCCCGCCGCGTGAGCGTGGCCGGTACTCCGGCTACATGGGCGCCGTCATGGCCGTCGCCATGGCCGGCGGACCGGTCGCGGGCGGCGTCATCGCCGACGGCCTCGGCTGGCGCTGGTGCTTCTTCGTGTGCGTCCCGCTCGCCGTGATCGCGCTGTTCCTGCTGCACAAGACCCTGCACATCGAGACGGTGCGCAAGGACGGCGTGTCCATCGACTGGCTCGGCGCCACCCTGCTCACCGCCGGCGTTTCCGTGCTGCTGGTGTGGGTCTCCTTCGCCGGCAAGGCCGCCTACTACGACTGGATCTCCACCGAGTCGGTCCTGATGGTCGGCGCCGGCGTGGTGCTGCTCGTGCTGACGGTCCTCGTCGAGAGCCGCGCCAAGTCGCCGATCATCCCGCTGAAGATCGTCATGGAGCGCACCACCGCGCTGGCGATCATCTCCTCGGTCGCCGTCGGCGTCGGGCTCTTCGGCGCCACCACGTTCCTCGGTCAGTACTTCCAGACCGCCCGCGGGTACTCGCCCACCGAGGCCGGCCTGCTCACCATCCCGATGGTCCTCGGCATGCTCCTGGGCACCGTCGGCTCCGGCCAGCTGATCACCAAGTTCGGCAAGTGGAAGAGCTTCGTCGTGGCCGGCGCGGTGCTGCAGCTCGTCGGCTTCCTGATGCTGGGCACCGTCGACCACGAGACGCACATGTGGGTGATCGGGGCGATGATTGCGGTGCTGGGTCTGGGTACCGGCATGCTGATGCAGAACGTCGTGCTCGCGGTGCAGAACACCGTCAGCGTGCAGGACATCGGCGCGGCCAGCAGTGTGGTGGCGTTCTTCCGGACCTTCGGCGGCGCGATCGGCGTCTCGGTTCTCGGATCGGTCCTGGCCACCCGCGTCTCCGAACTGACCGCGACGGGCCTCGCGACGCTAGGCATCGACACCCACGGTCAGGGCGGCGGCAACCTGAACCTGGCGGTGCTCCCCGAGCCGGTGCAGGAGGTCGTCCGGATGTCCTACGGCGACGCCACCGGGCTGATCTTCCTGGTCTCGGCGGCGGTCTCGGTGATCACGGTGGTCGCGGTGGTCTTCCTGCCGAACAAGCCGCTGCGTACCACCATCGACCTCGAGCCGTCCGAGCTGGACGAGGAGTACGCGAAGGTCTAGATCCCCTCAGATCCGACGGAAGGCCCCGACGCCGGCGCGTCGGGGCCTTCCGCGTGTCGGAGAGGTCTGCGGCGTCAGGCCAGCGCCCAGCACACCCGGACCGAGGCGGCGACCGTGCTCTCGCCGCGCTCGACGGGCATCGAGGCGTCGGCGGCGGGGGCGGCCATCGCCCGCAGCATCGGCCGCGGCCCCGGCGCGTCGGGTGTCTCGGTCACCTCGAGCACCGCGCCGAGGGCGCGCCCGGACAGCCGCGCGTACTGCTCGGCCTTCGCGCGTGCGTCCGCGTAGGCGGCCTCGCGGGCCCGGGCGAGCAGGTCGGACTGGTCGGCGAAGCCCAGGTCGAGCCCGCCGAGCCGGACGTCGTCCCCGCCTGCGGCGACGCAGTCCGCGATCACCCGCCCCGGATCCGACAGGTCCCGGAGCGTGACCGACAGGGTGCTGCTCGCGAGGTAGCCGACCACCTTCTGGCCGTGGTTCTCCTGCCAGACGGTGTCGGCCTGCACCCCCAGGCCGGTGGTCGACAGGTCCGCGTCCGCGACGCCCGCGTCCCGCAGCGCCGCCGACACCGCGCGGGCCGCGACCCCGGCCCGCGCGAAGGCGCCCGCCACGTCCGGCCGCCGCACCTCCACCGTGACGGTCACCCGCATCAGGTCCGGCGTGGCCGACGCGGATCCCTGACCGAGCACGGTCACCGACGGCGTCTCCACGGTCACGACTTCCGGTTGTACAGCCGCATGGTGAGCGGTCCGAAGATCAGCATGAAGCCGGCGCACCAGCCGAACACCACCGCGATCTCGGCGATCTCGACGCTGCCCGCCATCAGGCCCCGGATGGCAGACACCAGGTGGGTGATCGGGTTGGCGTTGACGAAGGCCTGCAGCCAGCCCGGCATGGTCGCCGGGTCCACGAAGATGTTGCTGGCGAAGGTCAGCGGGAACAGGATCATCATCGACACGCCGATCACGGACTGCTCGCTGCGCATCACCATCGCGATCATCGTCCAGATCCAGGACATGCTGAACGAGAACAGCAGCAGCAGGAGCACGGCCGCGAGCACCCCGACCACGCCGCCCCCGGGCCGGAAGCCGAGGACGAGGCCGAGCAGCAGCACGATCGTCGACGCGATCGTGTACCGGACGACGTCCCCGAAGAGCGCGCCGACCAGTGGGGCCGGACGCCAGATCGGCAGCGACCGGAACCGGTCGAAGACACCCGCCGAGATGTCCTTGTTCAGGGTCAGCCCGGTGTACATGGTGATCATCACGACCGTCTGCACCAGGATCCCGGGCAGCAGGAACTGCAGGTAGTCGGCGGTGGAACCGGCCAGGGCGCCGCCGAACAGGTAGGTGAACATCAGCGTGAACATGATCGGGAACATGGTCACGTCGAACAGTTGCTCGGGCACGTGCTTGATCTTGAGCAGCGCCCGCCAGCCGAAGGACAGCGATGCCGACAACGCGCTGGGCCGGGCCGGTCGTGGACCGGTCAGCTGCAGGACGTCGCCCACCGCGGCCGCCGTGGGGCTCGCCACCGTCGTCGAGGTCATGATGCGGTCTCCTTCAGTGCGGTGGGGTCGTTCTCGGATGCGGGGCCGGACTCGGACTCGGACTCCGCGGGGTGGCCGGTCAGTGCCAGGAACACCTCGTCCAGGCTGGGCTGGCCGAGGGCGAACGTCGCGACCGCGATCCCGGCGTCGTCCAGCGCGGGCAGGGCCAGCGACACCCGCTTCGGGTCGCTGATCCGGGCGGTCAGCGCCGCCGGGTCGGACTCCGAGGTCACGTCGACCCCGAGCACGTCGGTCAGCAGCACCGCCGCGGCCGCCCGCTGGGACGGGTCCATGACCCGGACGTGCAACGCCCCGGATCCCACCGAGGCCTTGAGCTCGCCGGTGGTGCCCTCGGCGATCACCTTGCCGTGGTCGATCACCGCGATGCGGTCGGCGAGCTGGTCGGCCTCGTCGAGGTACTGGGTGGTCAGCAGGACGGTGGTGCCGCCGGCGACGAGCGCCCGGACGATCTCCCAGACCTGGTTGCGGCTGCGCGGGTCGAGCCCGGTGGTCGGTTCGTCGAGGAAGATCAGCTCGGGCGTGACGATGATGCTGGCGGCGATGTCGAGGCGCCGGCGCATACCGCCGGAGAAGGTCTTGACCTGGCGCGAGCCGGCCTCGCTCAGGTCGAACGCGGTGAGCAGCTGTTCGGAACGCGCCCGGGCCGCGGCCCGGGAGAAGCCGAACAGCCGGGCCAGCAGGAGCAGGTTCTCGGTGCCGGTCAGGTCCTCGTCGAGGGAGGCGAACTGGCCGGTGAGCGAGACCTTGCTGCGGACGGCGTCGGCCTCGCGGGCCACGTCGTGCCCGAGGACCCGGGCGGTGCCGCCGTCGATCTCCAGCAGGGTGGCGAGCATCCGGATGGTGGTGGTCTTGCCGGCCCCGTTGGGTCCGAGGACGCCGTACACGCCCCCGGTGGGGACCGCGAGGTCCACCCCGGCGACCGCGACGTTCGTCCCGAACCGCTTCACCAGTCCCTCGGTGTGGATGGCCAGTTCTCTCTGCGAGTGCATGGCGTTCACCTTGTCCGATCGGAGGAATGAACGGAAATGAATATTAGAGATTGTTCACATCGCGGGACCGCGCAGCGCGACGGACCGGACGGCGGCGTCGAGCTGCGCGTACGCGCCCGCCGCGAGACGCTCGAGCAGTGCCGACTTGAGTTGCGGCGCTTGCGCGGTCAGCGCCGCGAACGCCTCCGGTGTCAGCAGGGCCAGCGTCACCGCGGTGTCGGCCCGCATGTCGCCCAGGGCGGTGCCGCCGATCAGGGTCGTCATCTCGCCGAACGTCATGCCCGGCGAGAGCGAGGTGATCCGGTGGGTGCGGCCGTCCCCGCCGGGCAGCAGGTGGCTGACCTGGCCGGAGAGGATCAGGAAGATGCCGGCCGCCGGGTCGCCGCGATGCACGATCGTCTCGCCCCGGGCGACGGTGCGGCGCTCGAGGTCGCCGCTCACCCGGGCGAACTGGTCGTCGGTCAGCGCGGTCAGCAGCGGGTGCTCGGCCAGCGCGATGGACGCCGGGATCCGCTCGCCGGTGCAGTGCCGGTCGAGCAGGACGCCCTCGCACCACTCCAGCGCGACGTCGAGGTCCACGAACACCCGCCCCGCCGCGGCGCCGGACCCGAGCCGCGAGGCGGTGCGCCCGAGCCGCCCGTCCGGGTCGACGACCGCGGCCTGGCACCCGCGTTCGGCGAGTTCCGCGTGCTGGGTGTCGAGCATCCGGCGGGCCACCGCGCTCACGTCGTCGACCCGGCGCAGGTCCACCACCAGTGCCTCGAGGTCGGTGCCGCGCTCGGCGATCGCGCGGACCGCGGTCTCCGCGCCCGAGAACAGCAGGTCGCCGTGCAGTTCGTAGATCCGGGCCCGGTTCCCGTAGGTGGCCAGCGTGGACAGCTCGGCCCCGCTGCGCCGCTGCCGCGAGGGCACCTCGGAGACGGAGTAGCTGGTCCGGATGGCGGACCGGCCCGCCCGGGTGACGTGCATGAAGTGCAGTTCGAGGGTGCGCGAGAGCTCCCGGCAGGCCTGGACGCCGCGGACGCTGTTGCCGTGCGAGTCGAGCCGGGGGGAGTGCACCGCGATCCCGATCTGACCGGGCAGCACCGCCAGGACGCCGCCGCCGACCCCGCTCTTCGCGGGCAGGCCGACCTGCGTGATCCAGTCGCCGGCGGCGTCGTACATGCCGCAGGACGTCATGACGCTGAGGACCCGTTCCACCAGGTCCGGGGCCAGGGCCCGCTCCCGCGTCAGTGGGTTGACGCCGTTGTTCGCGAGCGTGGCCGCCATCAGGGCGAGGTCGCGGCAGGTGACGTTGATCGAGCACTGCCGGAAGTAGAGGTCCACGGCCTCGTCCGGGTCGCCGGAGACGATGTCGAAGGACCGCAGCATGTGCCCGATCGCCCGGTTTCGGTGTCCGGTTCGGGACTCCGAGGCGTACACGTCCTGGTTGAGTTCCAGGTCCCGGCCCGCGTAGAGGGAGTAGCAGCGCCGCAACCGTTCGAATCGCTCCGCCGGGTCCGCGCCCTGGATCAGCGACGCGGAGGTGATGGCGCCCGCGTTGATCATCGGGTTGCGGGGACGTTCGGTCACCGGGTCCAGGCTGATCTCGTTGAACGGCTCGCCCGACGGCTCGACGTCGATCTTCCGGGCGACGGCGTCGACGCCGTGGTCGGCGAGCGCGAGGCCGTAGGTGAGGGGCTTGGAGATCGACTGGATGGTGAACTCGGTGTCCGCGTTGCCCGCGCGGTAGACGTAGCCGTCGCTGGTGGCCACGCACAGCGAGAACTCGTCCGGTTCGACCGCGGCGAGTTCGGGGATGTAGTCGGCGAGTTCGCCCGCCCGGTTCTCCCGGCACAGCGTGTACACCTCGTGGATGATCCGGTCGACGACGTTGCCCGGCGAGGTGTCCTCGATGCGTCCCATGGCGATCAGCCTAGGGGTTTCGGCCTGTGAACTGACTCACGATTGCGGGCATAATGAGCTGGCAGCGTTGCTGTCCGGCGTGGCTGTCGGCACGCCTGGCGGTGGTGTGGGTATGAGGCTCCGTAGACTGGGCCGGTCCACCGACACGCGGTCGGCGGTGTTCCTCGGAGGGAGCGATCTCGTTGGGTGTCCTATCGCGAGTCCAGACGCCCGGCGATCTACGGGGGCTGAGCCTCGCCGAGATGCGTGAGTTAGCCGCTGAGGCGCGGGACTTCCTGGTCCACAAGGTCTCCGCCACGGGCGGTCATCTCGGTCCGAACCTCGGTGTCGTCGAGCTGACCCTCGCCGTGCACCGGATCTTCGACTCGCCGCGGGACGCGATCCTCTTCGACACCGGACACCAGGCCTACGTGCACAAGATGGTCACCGGCCGGATGGACCAGTTCGACACCCTGCGCAAGAAGGGCGGCCTGTCGGGCTACCCGTGTCGCGCCGAGAGCGATCACGACTGGGTGGAGTCCTCGCACGCGTCGGCGGCGCTGTCGTACGCGGACGGCCTGGCGAAGGCGTTCGAGCTGACCGGTCAGGACCGGCATGTCGTCGCGATCGTCGGCGACGGCGCGCTCACCGGCGGCATGTGCTGGGAGGCGCTCAACAACATCGCCGCCGGCAAGGACCGGTCGGTGGTCATCGTCGTCAACGACAACGGCCGCTCCTACGCCCCGACGATCGGCGGCCTCGCCGACCATCTCGCGGCGCTGCGGCTGCAGCCCGGCTACGAGAAGGTCCTCGACAACAGCCGCCGGATGGTCAAGAAGATGCCGTGGGTCGGCCGGGCGGCCTACCAGCTGCTGCACGGCATGAAGGCCGGCATCAAGGACATGGTGAGCCCGCAGGTGATGTTCACCGACCTGGGCGTCAAGTACCTCGGTCCGGTGGACGGCCACGACCAGGCGGCGCTCGAGTCGGCGCTGCGGCGGGCCAAGGACTTCGGCGGTCCGGTGATCGTGCACGCCGTGACCCGCAAGGGCATGGGCTACGCGCCCGCCGAGAACCACAAGGCCGACCAGATGCACGCGACCGGCGTGATCGACCCGCGCACCGGGCGTGCGACCACGGTGTCCGCGCCGGACTGGACGTCGGTGTTCTCCAGCGAGCTGATCGCGCAGGCCGAGCAGCGCGAGGACATCGTCGCGATCACCGCGGCCATGCCCGGTCCCACCGGCCTCGCCGCGTTCGGGGAGCGGTTCCCGGACCGGATGTTCGACGTCGGCATCGCCGAGCAGCACGCGATGACGTCCGCGGCGGGCCTGGCGCTGGGCGGCCTGCACCCGGTGGTCGCCGTCTACTCGACCTTCCTCAACCGTGCCTTCGACCAGGTGCTGATGGACGTCGCGCTGCTCGACCAGCCGGTGACCCTGGTCCTGGACCGGGCCGGCGTCACCGGCCCGGACGGTGCCAGCCACAACGGCATGTGGGACTTCTCGCTGCTGGGGATCGTGCCCAGGATGCGCGTCGCCGCACCGCGGGACGCGGCCACCCTGCGCGAGGAGCTCGGTGAGGCGCTCGCCGTCGACGACGGTCCCACCGCGCTGCGCTTCCCGAAGGGCGCTGTCGCCGAAGACATCCCGGCCGTGGAGCGGCTCGCCGACGGCGTCGACGTGCTGGCCCGGCCGGAAGGCGAGGGCGGTGACGTGCTGATCGTGGCGGTCGGTCCGTTCGCCACGGTGGCGCTCGAGACCGCGACGCGGCTCGGGCAGCAGGGCATCACCGCGACCGTCGTGGACCCGCGCTGGGTGCTGCCGGTGCCGGCGTCCGTGATCGAGTTGGGGGCGAAGTTCCGGTTGGTCGTCACGCTCGAGGACAGCGGCGTGCAGGGCGGGATCGGCGCGTCGGTGTCGGCGGCGTTGCGGGCGGCCGGCGTGGACACCCCGGCCCGCGATGCCGGCATCCCGCAGCGCTTCCTCGACCATGCCTCCCGCGACCAGATCCTGGCCGAGGTCGGGCTGACGGCTCAGGACCTGGCCCGTCAGATCACCGGCTGGGTGGCGGGGATGCACACGGACGAGCAGCAGGCCGAGTCTGGGCTGGGTACCGGCACGCCCGGCATCGGCTAGGGCCGGTCGCTCGGCAAGCTGCGGATCGGACCGGGAACCCACGTCCGATCCGGCCTACCCCGTCTCGAATCCCGGGATTCGACCTGCACTGAACGCTTGTCCAGGTATTCTCCGGTCGGTGATGACAGTTCAACTGGGAGCAGCCGATGCGCAAGGGTTTGTCACGTAGGACGTTCATCACCGGAGCGGGGGTCGGCGCTGCCGCGGTCGGACTGGGCGGCCGGGCGGCCGCGGGCGAGCGGATCCACCGACGCGAGCGCACGCTGCCGGACGTCGATTCGATCACCGTGACCGACCCCGCGCTGCTCAGCGCAGTCGAGGCGGCCAGCCTGCTGCAGGCGCGTAAGTTGCATCCGCGGGAGTTGCTGGAGGCGTGTCTCACCCGTAGCGCCGGACACGACGGCGACATCGGGTCTTGGGTGCGCATCTACCCCGAGGTCGCGCGCGAACAGGCCGAGCGCGCCGGGGCGAGGCTCTCCGCGGACGGGGTGCGTCGTGACGGCGCCGCACCGCTGGTGTGCGGTCTGCCCATCGCGCTCAAGGACCTGTTCGCGGTCAAGGGCCTGCCGCTGACCGCGTCGAGTCGTGTCCTGGAGGGCAACATCGCCGCGGGTGACTCGACCGTGTGGCGTCGTCTCGGTGAGTCGGGCATGGTCCTGTTGGGTCACGCGCACACCCACGAGTTTGCCCTCGGCGCCGGCACTCCGCAGACTGGGAATCCCTGGGACACGGCGGCGTCGGTCGGCGGGTCCTCGGGTGGTAGCGCAGCGGCGCTCGCGGCGAGATTCACCCCGCTGGCCGTGGGAACCGACACCGGTGGCTCCATCCGGTTCCCTGCGTCCGTCTGCGGTGTCACCTCGATCAAGCCGACGTTCGGCCGATGCAGCACCTACGGGGTGATCCCGTTGGCATGGAACCGTGACCACGTCGGCGCAATGGGGCGCAGCGTTGCCGACGCCGCACTGTTGCTCTCCCACATGGCGGGCCCGGACGCCAACGACGTCGTCACCGAGTTGGGGCCGGACGTCGGTGCCGACGGCTACCCACTCGTCGCCCGCGGCGGCCGGAAGCCCTTGGCGGGAAAGCGATTCGGCCTTCCCGCAACCGTGAGCGACGATCTGCCGGAGGCAACCGCCGCCCTGTTCGACGACTTCCTGGGGCTGGTGCGCGAACTCGGCGGCGAGATCGTCGATGTCACGATGCCCCCGCTGCCGAAGGGGCTGCTGCTTGGAGACCAGTTCGAGGCAGGGGCCTACCACCAGCAGTTCACGGACCGGGTCGGGTCCTACGACGCGGTGAACGCGGCGCAGGTCACCGCTGCCGTCGCGTCCCTCGCCGGGCCGGTCGCCGACCAGTTGAAGCTCAACCGCGAGCGCGCCACCTATCAGCGTGCCTACAACCGCCTGTTCGCCGAGGCGCGACTGGACGCGGTGCTGGTACCAGGCACCATCCACGACGGGATGCGGCGGGGCGGCGGCCCGGGACAGTACGTCAACGGCGCGGCGCAGTGGGCGAACCTCAGCGGCGCGCCCGTCGTCTGTACGCCGGCCGGTCGGTCCGCGGCCACCGGCATCCCCTTCGGGGTCCAGGTGGGCGGGCGCCCGTGGGACGAGGCGGGACTGGTCTCTCTTGTGCTCGAACTGCAGGAGGCACGGCCGTACTGGCGTGACGCGCCGGATCTCCCGGCCTCGCCGCGGGCGATCCCCGAAGCCGTTCGCACGACACCGGGCCCCGGTCCGGACCCGACCAACACCGACGCCGCGCCGCCGGCCCTGCGGTTCACGGTGTCGACAGCGACCGACCCCGTGTGAGTCGGTCCGGCGTCAGCCCGCCTGTTCGAGGGTGCGACCGCGGGTTTCGGTGACGAACCGGGACACCACGAACAGTGACACGATGGCCATCACGGCGTAGACGCCGTAGGTGAGCGAGAGGTTCCAGTCGGCCAGTGCCGGGAAGGTCGAGGAGACCAGGAAGTTCGCCACCCAGTTGGCGGCGGTGGCGATGCCGACCGCCGCCGCGCGCACCCGGTTGGGGAACATCTCGCTGATCAGCACCCACACCACCGGGCCCCACGAGAACGCGAAGAAGAAGACGAACGCGTTGGCCGCGACCAGTGCGACGGTCGCGTTGGTGCCTTCGAGGGTCGCGACGGACTCGCCGATGTCGTTGGTGGTCACCACCGCCGAGTGGAAGCAGACGGCGGCGGTCCCGAGCGAGAGTGCCATGCCGACGGAACCGATGAGCAGCAGCGGTTTACGGCCGATCCGGTCGATCACCGCGATCGCGACGAAGGTGCCGACGATGTTGACCATCGCGCTGACCACGCTGATGAACAGCGACCGGTCCTCGCCGAATCCGACGGCCTGCCACAGCGTGCTCGAGTAGTAGAAGATCACGTTGATGCCGACGAACTGCTGCAGCGCCGCGAGGGCCATGCCGATCCAGACCAGCGGTGCGACACCGAGCTTGCGGGAGAACAGTTCTCGCACAGTGGTCTTGGTCCGGTGCTCGCTGAGCGAGTTCCGGATCTCGTCCATCCGATGGGTCACCGCGTCGTGGTCGCCGCCCTCGAGCTCGGAGATGATGGCGCGGGCGTCGTCGTCGTGGCCCCGTGCGACCAGGTACCGGGGCGACTCCGGGATGGTGAACGTCATGATCAGGTAGAGCGCGGCCGGCACTGCCTCGAGCGCCAGCATCCACTGCCAGGCCTCGACGCCCGCGAGCATGCCCCGAGCGCCGCCGGCCGTCGACGAGAGGGCGTAGTTGACCAGCTGGGAGATGGCGATGCCCAGCACGATGGCGAGCTGGTACATCGACCCGAGGCGGCCGCGGATGGCGGCGGGGGAGATCTCCGCGATGTAGGCGGGGGCGATCACCGACGCGAAGCCGACCGCGACGCCGCCGAGGACCCGCCAGGCGGTGAGGTCGTAGACGGTGAACGGGAACGCGGACCCGATCGCCCCGACGATGAACATGACCGAGGCGAGCTGCATCACCCGGATGCGGCCGAGCCGGTCCGCCAGGGTGCCCGCGATCCAGGCGCCGAGCGCGGCGCCGAGCAGGGTCAGCGACACGGTCAGACCCGTGCCGCCCGCGCCGATGTCGTACTTGTCCCGGATGGCGCCCACCGCGCCGTTGATGACCGCGGTGTCGTAGCCGAAGAGGAAGCCGCCGAGCGCGGCGGCGGCGGAGAACATCACCGCGTGCGCGACGTCGGCCTTCGCCGCGCTCGATCCTGGTCCACCGAAGACTGTGTCGCTGGGTGACATCATCGGCCCCTTGGGCCCCGCGGTCGACGCCCCATTGCGTCGTACAACACCCGGGGACTGGATCGAACGCTACTGCGCGCTCGGTCCCGGTGCCCACATTTCAGCGCCCACTCCTCGGGAGCGCCGCGACGTTCAGCCGGCCCGGCGGGCGGCCGCGGCGAGCTGCGGGACGATCTTGTCCAGCACCCACGGGACGCTCAGGACACTCACGCTGCTCAGGCCGGAGATGACCTGTTCGTCACTCAGCACCACCGCCGAGCCCCGGCCGAAGGCCGAGAGCTGTGCGAGCGCGGGATCGGGTGCCGTACCGCCGGCCACGCCCACGAATCCGACGACCACGTCCGCGTCGATGTCGCGGAGGTTCTCGAGCGAGATCGACTTGAAGAAGTTGCCTGCCGGGTTGTCCTTGGCCAGCGCCTCGACTCCCGGTGCGTTGACGAAGCCCAGTTCGGTCAGCACCTGCACGCGGGGATCGGTGGGGAGGTACACGTTGGCCTCGCCCGCGGCGGTGTCGAGGTTGACCACGGCCAGGGTCTTGCCCGCGAACTCGGGGTGCGCCGCGGCGGTCTCCGACAGTGTCGCGTCGAGCCCGTCGATCAGGCCGCGGGCCTCCTCGGGCCTGCCGACCGCCCGGCCGACGAGGGTGGTCTGGTCCTGCCAGGTGGTCTGCCAGGCGCCGCCGGGGTAGGCGACGGTCGGTGCGAGTGCACTGAGCTTGTCGTAGTAGGCCTCGTCGAAGCCCTCGTACGGGGCGAGGATCGTGTCGGGCGCGAGGGCGGCGATCGCCTCGATCGACGGTTCGCCGGCCGGGGGGTCCTCGTACAGCGTGGTCTCGGTGGGGTCGAAGTACTTCTCCGTCCACGGCATGACGCCGGCCGGGGTGGCGCCGTAGCTGTACCTCGGCTGGCCGACGGGCGAGAGCCCGAGCGCGTAGAGCACGTCCTGCGCGTTCCAGCCCATGGTGACGAGCCGCTCGGGGGCACCGTCGATGGTGGTGGTGCCGAAGGTGTTGTCGATGCTCACGGGGAAGGAGCCGTCGGCGCCGGAGGCGGCACTGTCGGAGTTGCCGGTGTCGGCCGAGCAGCCGACCAGTGTGGCGAGGGCGAGGGCGGCGACACCGAGACGCAGAGGGAGCTTCACAAAGGGCAGCCTAACCTACTGTCGGCGGTGTGAGAAAACAGATCCGCGCCCCGGGCACAGGGCCGGGGGCGCGGATCCGTGGCGAACGCCGCTCGAAGTGTCAGCCGATGTTGGCGGACAGGTCGGGAATCATGCGGTTGACCTGGTCCTCCCAGTTCTTCCAGTTGTGCACGCCCGTGGCGGGGTAGTCGTAGTGGGCGTTGCCCCCTCCGATGGTGGCCATCCGGACCTCGAAGGCGCGGGTGTTGGCCAGCGCCAAGGCCTCCAACGGCATGCCCTGCACGATCTCCATCGCATTGGAGATGTCGCCCGGTCCGGGGACGGCGCTGCCCGAGGAGATCCACAGCCGGGTCTTGTTGGCCTTCAGCTTCGGCGCGAACACGAACGGGTCCATCCGCAGCCACTGCGGCCCCCACGGCGGCGCCATCGCGTCGATGTTGAAGCCGCCGGCGGAGATCATCGCGACCCGCAGGGCCTCACGCATGCCTGGTGCGGAGTTGTTGAGGAAGCCGGAGTACGAGCCGGCGAAGCTGAACTGCTGCGGGTAGTAGGCGGCCAGGGTCAGTGCGGCGCTGCCGCCCATCGACAGGCCGAACACGCCGTTGCGACTGCGGCTGAAGCCGAGCTCCGAGTGCAGCGCGTCCGGTAGCTGGCGGGTGAGGAACGTCTCCCACTTGTAGGTGTTCCGCTTTCCCGCCACCTCCTCCGAGGCGTCGGACGAGCCCAGCGCCGACGATCCGGCGGAACCCGAGGAAGCGGAACCCGACGATGCGGAGCCTTCGCCGCCGAAGTTGCTCGGCGCGTTCCAGTCCGCGTAGAAACTCGACTGGCCGCCGACCGGCATCACGACGTTGATGTTCGCGGCGGTCAGCCCTCTCGCGACATTGGTGTCGATCTCCCAGCCGTTCAGGTCGTCACGCGCCCGCATGCCGTCGAGCGCGTACACCACACGGTTGGTGTTGCCGTCCGCGGCGCGGAAGATCCGCGACTTGATCCCACCCATGTCGGAGTCGACCCAGAAGTCGAACCCGAAGTTCTTGTCGTAGGCGGCCGACGCGGTGCCCACGGGACCTGCTACCGACGCCCCGAGCGGCAGCAGGATCGCCATGGACACCAGCATCGACCGCTTGAGCAACGCGGTGGCTCTCCCGGCTCTCAGACGTCTGACTCGCATTCTGTCAGGCCTTTCGTAGTTGCGGCCATGCTCGGCCGCGGTACACGGACCCGTGCACCATATCGCGGCATCGGCGGCAGAAGCCGCGAAAAACGTAGTGGGGGAGGCAGATGTCCCGGATCGCCCTGTTCGCCCGGATCGCGGGGAACCGGCGGTATTCGCAGGTCACGGGCGTGCGGGCGCCCCGAGATGCGTGGGCGACGGTCGGATGTCACGAAACGGGCGCGGCGTGGGGAACCCCCCCCCCCGCCCCGCGCCCGTTTCTTGACGGATGTCCGCTGGCTAGACGCTCGCCACGCCCTCGGCGAGGAACCGCTTGCCGTTCACGGCCTCGGAGGTGCCGGTGCGGTCCAGGTACGGGGTGATGCCGCCATTCCAGAATCCGAACCCGCCGCCCAGGATCAGGCAGAGGTCGATGTCCTCGGCCGCCGCGACGACGCCCTCCTCGAGCATGATCGCGATCTCCTCGGCGAACGCGCGACGCGTCCGCTCGAGCACCTCCTCGGCGGTGGAGACCTTGTCGCCCTGCGGCCAGAGCGCGGCCACCTCGGGGTCGACGGCCTGGCCCTCGGGGCCCCAGGTCCACACGCCGGGCTTGCGCGCCTCGACGAGCGCCTCGAGGCCGGGGGAGGACTTGAATCGCTCCGGGTACGACGCCTGCAGCGTCTCGCCGGTGTGCAGCGCGACCGCCGGGCCGACGAGGGCGAGCAGGGTGAACGGGCTCATCGGCATGCCGAGCTCGGCGATCGCGTTGTCCGCGACGTCGAACGGGGTGCCCTCGTCCACCGCGGACATGACCTCGCCCAGGGTGCGGGTGACGAGCCGGTTGAACACGAAGCCCGCCTTGTCGCCGCACAGCACCGCGGACTTGCGCAGCGACTTGGCGGTGGCGAATGCCGTTGCCAGGGTCGCGTCGTCGGTCTTCTCGCCGCGGATGATCTCGAGCAGCGGCAGCACCGCGACCGGGTTGAAGAAGTGGAAGCCCACGACCCGCTCCGGGTGCTCGAGGTCGGAAGCCATCTCGGTGATCGACAGCGAGGAGGTGTTGGTCGCCAGGATGGTCTCGGGGGCGATGTGCTCCTCGAGCTCGGCGAACACCTTCTTCTTGACGTCCATGTTCTCGAAGACGGCCTCGATGACGAAGTCGGTCTTGGCGAACGCGGCCTTGTCCAGCGAACCGGAGACCAGGGCCTTGAGCCGGTTCGCGGCGTCGGGGGACAGCCGGCCCTTGCCGTGGAGCTTGTCGATCTCGGCGTGCACGTAGCCCACGCCCTTGTCGATGCGCTCCTGGTCTATGTCCGTGAGGATCACCGGCACCTTGAGCTGCTTGACGAACAGCAGCGCGAGCTGGCTGGCCATCAGGCCGGCACCGACGATGCCGACGCCGGAGACCTTGCGCGCCAACGACTTGTCCGGCGCGCCGGCGGGACGCTTGGCCCGCCTGTTCACCAGGTCGAAGGCGTACAGGCCGGCGCGCAGCTCGTCGGTCATGAGCAGGTCAGCGAGCGCCTCGTCCTCGGCCGCGAAGCCGGCGTCGAGGGACGCGGGGTCGGTGAGGTCCACGCCGCGCGCGAGCTCGAGCAGTGCGACCGTGCGCACCGCACCGGGCGCGTTGTTCTTGGTCTTGCCCTCGACGATGGCCTTGGCGCGGGCGATGGCCTCGTCCCAGCCGGCGCCGCGGTCGATCTCGGGGCGGGCGGGGGTGACGGTGCCCGCGAGAACCTGCGACGCCCAGGCGAGGGACTGCTCGACGAAGTCGGCGGAGCCGAGCACGACGTCGGCGATGCCGAGCTCGAGCGCCTTCTTCGAGTTGATGACCTTGCCGTTGTTGAGCGGGTTCTCGACGGCCACGGTGACGGCGTTCGACGGCCCGATCAGGTTGGGCAGCAACTGCGTTCCGCCCCAGCCGGGAACCAGGCCCAGCATCGCCTCGGGCAGGCCGAGGGCGCCGACGTTGTCGGCGAAGGTGCGGTAGTGGCAGTGCAGCCCCACCTCGAGGCCGCCGCCGAGGGCGACGCCGTTGACGAACGCGAAGGTGGGCACCGAGGACTCACGCAGGCGACGGAACACCTTGTGGCCCAGTCGTCCCAGTTCGAGGCCCTGCTCACGCGAGGTGATGGACGGCACGCCCTTGAGGTCCGCGCCCGCGGCGAAGATGAACGGCTTGCCGGTCACCGCGATGGCCGTCGGGTTCGCGGCGAACGCCTCGTCGATCGCCTTGTCGAAGGCGAGCAGGCCGGCGGGGCCGAAGGAGTTCGGCTTGGTGTGGTCGAAGCCGTTGTCGAGGGTGATCAGCGCGACCGGGCCCTCGATGCCGGGGACCGAGATGATCTTGGTGAACGCGTTCGTCACGACCTCGTCGGCGAAAGCGGTTGCGATGTCAGTCATTACGCGACTCCGGCTTCGTAATCGGCATGGTTCGGGTTCTCCCAGATGACGGTGCCGCCCATGCCGAGACCGATGCACATGGTGGTCAGGCCGTAGCGGACGTCCGGGTTCTGGGCGAACTGGTGCGAGAGCTGCGTCATCAGGCGGACTCCGGAGGACGCGAGCGGGTGGCCGCACGCGATGGCGCCGCCCCACTGGTTGACCCGCGGGTCGTCGTCGGCGATGCCGAAGTGCTCGAGGAAGGCGAGCACCTGCACGGCGAACGCCTCGTTGATCTCGAACAGGCCGATGTCCTCGATCTTCAGACCGGTGCGGGCCAGCAGCTTCTCGGTCGCGGGGACCGGGCCGATGCCCATGACGGCGGGGTCGACGCCCTGGTAGGCGAAGCCGACCATCCGCATGCCGACCGGCAGGCCGAGTTCGCGGGCGGTGTCCTCGCCGGCGAGGATCGCCGCGGTGGCACCGTCGTTGAGGCCGGCGGCGTTGCCGGCGGTGATCCGCCCGGCCGGGCGGAACGGGGTCTTGAGCTGGGCGAGGTCCTCGACCGTCGTGCCGGGGCGCGGCGGCTCGTCCTCGGTGGCCAGGCCCCAGCCCGCGGCGGAGCGGGTGGCGACGGGCACCAGGGTGTCGGCGATGAAGCCGGCCTTCCTGGCGGCCTCGTACTTGTTCTGCGACGCGACGGCGTAGGCGTCGGTGCGCTCCTTGGTGATGGTCGGGAACCGGTCGTGCAGGTTCTCGGCGGTGTTGCCCATCACCAGGGCGCTCGGGTCGACGAGCTTGTCGGCCAGGAACCGCGGGTTCGGGTCGGCGCCCTCGCCCATCGGGTGGCGGCCCATGTGCTCGACGCCGCCGGCGACGACCACGTCGTACTGGCCGAAGCCGATGCCGGACGCGGTGGTGGTGACGGCGGTCATCGCGCCGGCGCACATGCGGTCGATGGCGAAGCCCGGCACGGTCTCCGGCAGTCCGGCGAGGATCGCGGACGTGCGGCCGATGGTCAGGCCCTGGTCGCCGGTCTGGGTGGTGGCGGCGACGGCGACCTCGTCGATCCGCTCGGGCGGCAGCTGGGGGTTGCGGCGGAGCAGTTCGCGGATCGCCTTGACGACCAGGTCGTCGGCGCGAGTGTCGGCGTACATGCCCTTCGGTCCGGCCTTGCCGAACGGGGTACGGATGCCGTCGACGAAGACGACACTTCGCGGTGATGTGGATGCAGCCACGCTGGATTCCTCCTGGCGGGAGTGGAGCGGTCTGCCGAGCTTTGGCCCGGCAGACTCCACTCTAGCGCTAATTACCCGCCGGTAACATAGCGGCCGCCTCGGTCGCGGAAACCCGGCGCGACCGCCCCGCTCAGTCGGCCGTGGCCGTGGCGGTGGACAGGGCCGCGGCCAGCACCGGCACGGTGAGCTGGCGCTGCCACGGGCGCGCACCGCCCGCGACGAGGACGGCGTCCACCCGGGCCTCGGCCGCCTCGGCGGGTCCGGGGGTCCAGTCCCAGACCAGCCTGCGGACCAGGTCCGGCGTCAGCAGGTTCTCCACCGGCACCCGTACCCGCTCGCTGAGCTCGGTCATCGCGGCCCGCTCGGCGGTCAGTCGGTCGGCAGCCTCGGGGTTGCGGCGCTGCCACTTGCTCACCGGCGGCGGGCCGGTGAACGGCTGCGCGAGGGGCGGCAGTTCGTCGTCGGGCAGCGCCCGGGCCCGGTCGAGGGCCTGCAGCCAGGTGCGGGACATCCGGCGCTGACGGGGTCCGCCGAAGATCGGCAGGGCCCGCAGCGCGTCGACGGTCCTCGGGTCGGCGCCGGCGGCGTCGACGATCGCCTTGTCCGGCAGCACTCGTCCCGGGGCGATGTCGCGGGAGCTCGCCATCTCGTCGCGGGTGGTCCACAACTCGCGGACCGCGGCCAGTTGGCGCTGGGTCTTGAGCGAGTGGATCCCCGAGGTGCGGCGCCAGCGGTCCGGCTTGGGCTTCGGCGGACCGGCCAGCCGAATGTGCTCGAATTCCTGTGCGGCCCACTCGGTCTTGCCCTGCGACTCGAGTTCCGCGGCCATCGCCTCGTGCAGTTCCAGCAGCACCTCGACGTCGAGCGCGGCGTAGTTCAGCCAGGAGTCGGGCAGCGGCCTCGAGGACCAGTCGGCGGCGCCGTGGCCCTTCTGCAGGCCCAGTCCCAGGGTGCGTTCGACGATCGCGGCGAGCCCGACGCGCTCGAAGCCGGCCAGCCGGCCCGCGAGTTCGGTGTCGTAGAGCGCCGCGGGGCGCAGGCCCAGCTCGTCGAGGCCGGGCAGGTCCTGGTCGGCCGAGTGCAGGACCCACTCGAGGGGGTTGATCACGTCGGCGAGCGCGTCCATCGCGCCGGTCAGGGGGATCGGGTCGATCAGGATGGTGCCGGCGCCGGCGCGTCGGAACTGCAGCAGGTACGCGCGGGCCGAGTAGCGGAAGCCGGACGCGCGTTCCGCGTCGACGGCGAGGGGGCCGGTGCCGTCGGCGAGCGCTCGCACGGCGTCGGCGAGCAGTCGCGGGGAGTCGACGACGTCGGGCACTCCGTCGGCTGGGGCGAGGAGCGGCACCACGGTGCGCTCGGATTCCTGGTCGCTGGCCTCTGACATGACCGTGACCTTACGACCCGCGGCGGCCCCGGTCGCGCATCCGGTGCCCGACGCGGCCTGTCTCCGCGCTCCCGGAGATCCGTAATAAGGTAGAACGTAATTCGAACCCTGGCCGGTGTGACCGAAAGCCGGTGTGACCGAAAGGCAGTGGAGCGTGCTGACACTCGCGAACGTCGCCCCCGTCGGCGAACCACCGCCCGGCTCGATGGTGGATCTGCCGGGCCGCGGCAGTACGTACGTCACCGACACCGGTGCGCCCGGCGGCGGCGCGTCGCGGAGGCCGACGCTGGTCCTGCTGCACGCCCTGGCCTGCACCGGCGCGCTCACCTGGTACCCGGCGATCCCGCGGCTCGCGGAACGGTACCGGGTGGTGACCCTCGACCAGCGCTGGCACGGACGCGGCATCCGGTCCGAGCGGTTCACCCTCGAGGACTGCGCCGACGACGTCGCCGCGCTGGCCGACGCGCTCGGGCTCGAGCGCGTCGTGCCGGTCGGCTACTCGATGGGGACCCTCGTCGCCCAGCTGACCTGGCGCAGGCACCGGGACCGCGTGGCCGGCCTGGTGCTGTGCGCCGGGACCACCGGGTTCCGGCGTGCGCCCCGCGAACGGATCGCGCTCGACGCCCTGAACGCCTGGATGGGGACGCTCCGCCCCGGCGCCGGCCGCCCGCCCGGGCCGGAGCGGCCGGACGGGCGGGACCGTCCGGACGGGCAGGAGCGGCCGGACGGGCAGGACCGGGCCTGGGCGCTGCGTCAGTTCCGGTCCACCAGTGCGGGTGCGGTCGGGCGGGCCACCGCGGAGATCGGCAAGTTCGACTCCAGCGGGTGGATCGCCGACGTGGACGTGCCGACCGCCGTGGTGGTGACCGGGACCGACCTGGTCATCCCGGCGCGCAGGCAGCGCTGGATGGCCCGGCAGATCGACGGGGCGTCGACCTACGAGGTGGACGCCGGGCACGCCTCCTGTGTGCTCGAGTCCGAGACGTTCATTTCGGGTTTGCTGCCCGCGTGCGTTTCCGTGTCTTCGCGCGTGCGGCCTTGACCAGTTCCTCGAGCGCGGGGCCGAACGCGTCCGCGAGGTCCCACAGTTGGGGCGCGAGCTCCCGGCAGGACACCAGGCCCACATTGAGCTTGCCGTCCATCGACATCACGGTGACGTTGAGGCCGGCGCCGTGGAAGATCGGCCCGAGCGGGTACATCGCCGAGATCCGGGCGCCGAGGAAGTACAGCGGGACCGGTGGCCCCGGCACGTTGGAGACCACCAGGTTGTGCACCACGGGGTGGTGTTCGGCGAGCTTGAGGTTGGAGTAGACCCGCATCGCGCCACCGAACGCGGCGGGCGCGGCGAACTGGGACCAGTCCTGCAGCAGGCTGGCGCCGAGCGAGGCGTTGTGCGACTTGACCATCGTGTTGTGCACGTTGGTCTCGTTCAGTCGCTCGACGGGATCGGCGATCTGCGTGCCCAGCTGGGTGAACATCCCGGAGATCTGGTTGGTGCCGGGCCGGTCGGAGGTGTCGTGCACGGAGACCGGCACCATCGCCACCAGCGAGGAGTCGGGCAGCTCGTCGCGGTCGGCGAGGTAGCGGCGCAGCGCGCCCGCGACCGTGGCCATCACCACGTCGTTGACCTTGACCCCGAAGGCGTCCTTGACCAGCTTCACCTTGCCGAGGTCGAGCTGCGAGTAGGCGATGTTGCGGTGCCCTGTGATCGCGCCGTTGAGCGAGGTGCGCGGCGCGGTGAACGGCGCGGGCATGGCCTCGCCGCGGCGCGCCCGCCGGATCCACCTGGGCAGCAACGCCACCCCGCCCGGCAGCACCTTCGCCATCTTCAGGGGCCGGCCGGCGAAGCCGATCAGGCCGCTCACGGCCAGGTCCAGGGTGTTCGCCCGGCCCAGTTGGGGCTGGTCGGGGGCCGGCTCGGGCCGCGGCGCGTCCGGGGTGAGCCCGCACAGCTGCGCCATCATGCTCGCGCCGGTGACGCCGTCCACGTTGGCGTGGTGCATCTTCGACATGATCGCCACGGAGCCGTCGTCGAGGCCCTCGATCACCCACATCTCCCACAGCGGGATGGTCCGGTCCATCTGCTGGCTCGCGATGTGGCCGCAGAGGTCCGCGAGCTCCGCCCGGCCGCCGGGCGCGGGCACCGCGACCCGGTGCACGTGCCGGTCGATGTCGAACTGGGTGTCCTCCACCCACGCCGGGTGGTCGAGGTTCAGGGCCGAGTCGAAGAGCTTGCGACGGAAGCCGGGCATGGACCGCACCCGCGCCGTCAGCTCGGTCTTGAAGGCGGGGAAGTTGTAGCCGCCGGGGACGGTCGAGACGTCGAGGACGATCAGTCCGCAGACGTGGAGCAGCTGAGAGGGCGTTTCGAGGTAGAGGAACGTGGAATCCAGACCGCTTAGTCTCTCCATGGCGGTCATCGTAAAACCTGTTCTAGATTGAGGCCGGGACTTCGGTTTTTCGGGTCCACGAGTCGACAGTGAAAGGCGCCACATGACGAAACGTTTCCTGGCCCGTCAGGCTGTGAACCTCGCCCTGACCGCGAACTCGCTGAGGCCGGTGCCAGGCATGCCGGCATCGGTGGGCGCCTTCTTCGCCGGCTGGCTCACCTCGGAACTGGCCCCCCAGCAGCTCGGCGCGACGGTGCTGGACGCGGCGGTCCAGGTGGCCCGCGGCCGGGTCTCGACCCGAACCGAGCGGCTGGGCCTGGCGCTGGCCGCCGCGTCCGCCGCCGGCCTGACCGCGAACGTCGTCGCGTCCCGGCGGGCGGGCGCGGAGATGGCGGCCGCCCTCGCCGAGGTGGGGGTGACGGACCCGGACGCAGGGCTGCCGCTGGACTGGCGGGCCACCGCCCGGCCGTTCCGGATGGTCCGGCCCGAGGTCCGCCGGGTGCGCAACCTCGAGTACGCCCCCGGCGGGGTCCGGTTCCGGGTGGACGTCTACCACCGCCGCGACACCCCGCCCGATGCGCCGATCCTGCTGCAGGTCCACGGCGGCGGCTGGGTGGTCGGCAGCAAGGACCACCAGGGCCTGCCCCTGATGGCGGAGATGGCCTCGCGTGGCTGGGTCTGCGCGGCGGTGAACTACCCGCTCTCACCGAAGGCCAAGTGGCCGGCGCACCTGGTGGCGCTCAAGCAGGCCATCGCCTGGTTGCGCGCCGAGGCGCCCAGTTTCGGCGGCAACCCCGACTTCCTCGCCGTCACCGGCGGTTCCGCGGGCGGGCACCTGGCGACCATGCTCGCGCTCACCGGGAACGACCCGCAGTACCAGCAGGGCTTCGAGGGCGTCGACACCTCGGTGCAGGCCTGCGTGCCGTTCTACGGCGCCTACGACTTCGCCGCGGAGACGGGGATCAAGGCCGTCACGGCGCGCGTGCAGTCACCGCTGAGCGCGATGATCCTCGGCCGCAACGCGCAGTTCCCGCGGGACTACCTGGCCGCGTCGCCGCTGGCCAGGCTGCACGCCGACGCGCCGCCGTTCCTGGTGGTGCACGGCACCAACGACTCGCTGATCCCGGTGGCCGAGGCCCGCGAATTCGTCCGGCGGCTGCGGGACGTCTCGTCGAACCCGGTCGGGTACGCGGAGCTGCGGGGCGCGCAGCACGCCTTCGAGATCTTCCACTCGATCCGCACCGAGCGGGTGATCAGCGGTGCCGCGGCGTTCCTCGACGCGGCCCGGCTCGGGACCCTGCGACCGGCAGGCGAGGCGCCCGACGTGGCGGACGCGCCGGTGCCGAGGGAAGCCGAAGCGGATCAGCGCCCGCCGAGCGGGCTGACCCCGGCCGGCGGCAGTCCCGCCGCGTAGGCCAGCACCTCGCAGAACGCCTCGACGTGCCCCGCCAGCTCGGTGGTGGTGGCCGTCCAGGAGGCGCGCAGTTCGAGTTGGTGTGCGCGCGGGGGGCCGGCGATGTCGCCGTACCGGACCGAGCTGGTGGCGGTGACGGTGCCGCCCAGCGCGGTCAGGGGCTCGTGCCGCGCCTCCAGTGCGTCGACCAGCCAGCTCCACGCGACCTCGGGGAGCAGTGGGTCCGCGGCCAGGTCTTCGTCGAGGTCGGCCTGGATGTACGCGACCAGTCGCATGGTGCCGTGCCAGGCCTCGTCGCCAGCGGGGTCGTGCAGCAGGATCAGCCGACCGAAGGCGTCGCCCTCGGAGTCCTGGGTGACGACGTCGGCGTCCGGGTGGAGGACCTCCGCGCCGATCGCGTAGCTGAAGGGCGCCAGCCGCTGCGGGGGCCGGATCGGGCCGATCTCGATCTGCGGGTGTACCGCGGCCCTGAGCATCGACTCGACGGCGGTACGGAACTGCGCTGGCTCGGCGGCGGATCCGGACGTGGTCACATCGCGGACGGTAGACGGGCTCCGATGGTCGGTGGTGGAGGCGCGCCGAGCACCCGCCCGGCTCCGCCCGGTCATCTGGCAGCATGGCCGGTGGACGTACACGGCGGGCGACGAGCGTTGGGACACATGAGCGACTTGGAAGACACGAATTCGGCGATGACGAGCGGGACGAAGTACCCGTTCCGGCGAACGATCGCGGACGCACCGCTGATCGCTGCCGCGACCGGCAGGCGCCCCTCGCACCGGCCGGTGTGGTTCATGCGGCAGGCGGGACGGTCGCTGCCGGAGTACCGGGAGGTCCGGGCCGGGATCGGGATGCTGGAGTCCTGCTTCAACCCGGAACTGGTCTGCGAGATCACCATGCAGCCGGTCCGCCGGCACAAGGTGGACGCGGCAATCCTGTTCTCCGACATCGTGGTTCCGCTCAAGGCGGCGGGGATCGACCTCGACATCGTGGCCGGTGTCGGCCCGGTGGTGGCCGACCCGGTGCGCACCATCGCCGACGTCGCCGCGCTGCCGCGGCTGCGGCCCGAGCAGGTCGGGGCCGTCAGCGAGGCCGTCTCGCTGCTCACCCGTGAGCTCGGCGACACCCCGTTGATCGGTTTCGCCGGGGCGCCGTTCACCCTCGCCTCCTACCTGGTCGAGGGCGGGCCGAGCCGCAACCACGAGCGCACCAAGGCGCTCATGCACTCGGACCCCAAGACCTGGCACGCGCTGCTCGGCACGATCGCGGACACCACCATCGCGTTCCTGCAGGCGCAGTTGCACGCCGGTGTCGACGCGATCCAGCTGTTCGACTCCTGGGCCGGGACGCTCTCGCTGGCCGAGTACCGCACCTTCGTGTTGCCGCACTCCGAGCGGGTCCTCGCCGAGGTCGCCGACGCCGGCGTGCCCCGCATCCACTTCGGGGTGGGCACCGGCGAGCTGCTCGGGGTGATGGGCGAGGTCGGCGCCGACGTGGTCGGCGTGGACTGGCGGATCCCGCTGGACGAGGCCGCCCGCCGGGTGGGCCCCGGCAAGGCGCTGCAGGGCAACCTGGACCCGGCCGTGCTCTTCGCGGGCGCGGACGCGGTCGAGCGGGAGGTCCGCCGGATCGCCGCCGAGGCCGACCGGGCGCTCGCGGCCGGCGCCACCGGCCACATCTTCAACCTCGGCCACGGCGTGCTGCCGGACACCGACCCGGGCGTGCTGACCGCGGTGGTGGAGTTGGTGCACTCGCTGTGACCGCGGTCGCCGTCGTCGGCGGGGGCATCTCCGGGCTGGTCGCCGCCTACCGGCTGCGCGGCCTGCTCGGCCCCGACGCCGAGATCACCCTCGTCGAGGAGTCGGCCAGGGTCGGCGGCAAACTCCGCACCGTCACCCTCGCGGGCGGCCCGGTGGACGTCGGCGCCGAGGCGTTCATCGCCCGGCGCCCCGAGGTGCCGGCACTGCTCGCGGAGCTGGACCTGTCCGACCAGGTGGTCGAGCCGTCGGGCGCCCGGCCGCTGATCTGGTCCGGTGGCGCGCTGCACCCGTTGCCCACCGGCACCCTGATGGGCGTCCCGGCGTCCGCGCAGGCGCTGACGGGGCTGGTCGACGCGCAGACCCTGGCCCGGATCGACGCCGAACCGCGGTCGCCGCTGCACTGGCGTCCCGGCTCGGACACCGACGTCGCGACGCTGGTCGGCGAGCGGTTCGGCGAGCAGGTGGTCCGCCGGTCGGTGGACCCGCTGCTCGGCGGCGTCTACTCCGGGCTCTCGGACTCCATCGGGGTCCGGGCGGCGTTGCCGACGCTGGCTGCCGCCCTGGACCGCGGGGCACCGAGCCTGACGGCGGCGGTTGCCGAGGCGATGCCCGAACCGAAGCCGGGACCGGTGTTCGGGGGCCTGCGCGACGGCTACGGCGTGCTGCTCGACGCGCTGCTCGAGCGAGCCCGTCCGACGGTGGTCACCGCCGGTGCGTCCGGGCKGCGGCGCGACGGCGACGGCTGGTGGCTGGACCCGGTGGGTCGGGTCGACGGCGTGGTGCTGGCGGTGCCGGCGCCGCGACTGGCCGCACTGCTCCGCGACGTCGCGCCCGCCGCGAGCGCCGCCGCCGCGGACGTCCCGCTGGCCTCGTCGGTGGTGGTCGCGCTGGCGCTGCCGGCCGGGGTGGACCTGCCGCAGAACTCGGGCATCCTGGTCGCGACGGGGGAGTCGTTGCGCGCCAAGGCCTTCACGCTGTCGAGCCGCAAGTGGCCGCACCTGGCCGAGCGCGGCGGCGGGCTGGTCCGGGCCTCGTTCGGCCGGTTCGGCGACGCCGCGGTGGTCGACGCCACCGATGACGAACTCGTCGCGCTGGCCCGGACGGACCTCGCGGAGGTCACCGGGCTGCGGGCCGAGCCGGTCGGGGCGGCGGTGCAGCGATGGCACGGCGGCCTGCCCCAGTACGGGCCGCGGCACCTGGACCGGGTCGCGACGATCGAGGACGGCGTGGCCGAGTTGCCGGGACTCGGGGTGGCCGGAGCGCTGCTGCACGGCGTCGGCGTGCCCGCCTGTGTGGCGTCGGCGACGGCGGCCGCACGGGCCGCGGCGCGGGTGGCAGGATAGGGCCATGGCACGCCTCGATTACGACAAGCTCAATTCCACGCTCCGGTACGCGATGTTCTCGGTGTTCCAGGTGCAGCCCGGTGTCCTCGAGGAGGACCGCACCAAGGCCATCGAGGACGCGACGGCGTTCTTCGCCTCCTTCGAGGAGGCGGACGTCGTGGTCCGCGGCATCTACGACGTCGCCGGGATGCGCGCCGACGCGGACTTCATGATCTGGACGCACGCGGAGAAGCTGGAAGACCTGCAGAAGCTCTACGCCGACTTCCGGCGCACCACGATCCTCGGCCGGGCCAGCGCCCCGGTCTGGTCGAACGTCGCGCTGCACCGTCCCGCGGAGTTCAACAAGAGCCACCTGCCGGCGTTCGTCGCGGGCGAGGAGCCGGGCAACTACATCTGCGTGTACCCGTTCGTGCGGTCCTACGAGTGGTACCTGCTGCCCGACGAAGAGCGTCGCAAGATGCTCGCCGACCACGGCAAGGCCGGTCGCGGCTACCCGGACGTCCGGGCCAACACGGTGCCCGCGTTCGCGCTCGGTGACTACGAGTGGATCCTCGCGTTCGAGGGCCCCGAGCTCGACCGGATCGTCGACCTCATGCGTGACCTGCGGGCCACTGAGGCCCGGATGCACGTCCGCGAGGAGACCCCCTTCTTCACCGGCCCCCGCGTCTCCGTCGACAAGCTGATCGCCTCCCTGCCCTGACCTGGCCCCAACTCCCCGGCGTGGACGCAATGTCCGCGTCGGGGATCGGCGTGGCATCTGGGTCGTCGGCTTGCCCTGCCCGTAGTCGTTGTTCCTCCGCAGTGGTGACCTTCTGCACTTTCGCCCGGATCGCGGCTCCGTAGACCATTGGTGCACAGGTCGGTGGTCGGGAGAACGCAATGGGCACAGGTGCGTCGGTAGTGGTCGGGGTGGACGGGTCCGTGGAGTCCCTCGCCGCCGTGTCCTGGGCTGCGCGGGACGCTGCCCTGCGCGGTGCCGGGCTGCTGATCGTCACGGCGATGTACGACGGTCTGCCGGGCGGTACGCCGAGCCGGTTCCTCGGGAACCAGGAGATCGAGCGTAGGAGCGGTCTCGACCAGGCTGCCGAGCGCGCCAGGGATGCGGCAGGCGGCCGGCCGCTTTCGATCGAAACCAGGATCGTGACGGGGCCGCCGGGAGCGGTGCTGCTCGAGATGTCGGTCACCGAGCGGATGGTGGTGGTTGGTGCGCGGGGCCGCGGCGAGTTCGACGGATCACTGCTCGGGTCGGTGAGTGCCGCACTGGTCGCCTACGCGCAATGCCCGGTGACGGTGATCGGCAGCGAACCCCGCGAGGCAATGGAGGACGAACCCGCGCCGGTGGTGGTGGGGGTCGACGGGTCGGTGTACACCTCCCCGGTGGTCGGCGCCGCATTCGAAGAGGCAGCTATGCGCGGGGCCGAGTTGGTTGCGGTGCACGCGGCGTGCGACCTCGACCTCTCGAATCTCGTCGATGCGGCAGGCCGGGACGCGGAGGTGTGGTGGCGATCGCGGATCGCGGACGAGGAGACGGTACTCGCGGAACGCCTGGCCGAGGCGACGGCGAGTTGTCCGGACGTCCCCGTGTTCAAGGTCGTCGTCCGGGATCGGCCGGCGTGGAATCTTGGGCAGTGTGCGGAGACGGCGCAGTTGCTGGTCGTCGGCGACCGCGGTCGGGGCGGGTTTGCGGGTATGCTGCTCGGATCGACCAGTCAGACGTTGCTGGGATCGGTCCGGTGCCCGCTGATGATCGTTCGCGGCCGAGCGGTTCACGGCAGTGGGGCAGACCACCGGACGGTGGTTCCCCCGGCCGGCGCGGGTTCCGCGGTCATCGTTCCGCCGACTTCGGCTGCCCGTGCGGCCAGGTTGTCGAGCCCGTGACGCTCGGCGTCCGCCGGGATGCCGGCGCCGGTGTCGGTGACCTCTATCGTCAGGTCGTCGAACACCGAGACGTTCACGGTGACGGCGTCGGCGCGGGCGTGCCGGACGGCATTGCTCAGGGCCTCGCGGAGAACGGCCACGGCGTGATCGGCGAGGCCCGGGTCGACGACCGACAACGGCCCCGACATGTGGACCGTGGTGCGCAGACCGGAGTCGGCGGTGGTCTCGGCGATGACCTCGTGCAGGCGGCTCCGCAGCCGGGTCGTTCCCTCGGTGCCGCCGTGCAGGTCGAAGATCGCGGTGCGGATGTCCTGCACGATCTCCTGCAGGTCGTCGACGGTGTCGGTCAGGCGCCGTTGCACCTCGGGTGATCGGGCGCGTTGCAGGGTGCTCTGCACGGAGAGGCCGACGGCGAAGAGTCGTTGGATGACGTGGTCGTGCAGGTCACGGGCGATCCGGTCGCGGTCCGCGAGCACGTCGAGTTCCCGCATTCGCTGCTGGGTGTTGGCCAACTGGAGGGCGACGGCTGCCTGGTCGGCGAACGCGGACATGAACGAAAGTTGCTCCGCGCCGAACTGCGGGGCCCCGCCGCGGCGAAGGGTCACCAGCACCCCCGCGACGGACTGCGCGGCGCGCAGCGGCAGCACCAGGGCGGGACCGAATCGGGTGCGCACCTCAGCACCCGGGTCGAAGGCGAGCATGTCCACCTGCAGCGGCCGACGGCTGCGGAAGGCCTCGCCCGAGGTGGAGCCGGTCAGCGGAATGACGTGGCCCACGAGGGTGTCCGTCGCCCCGGTCGAGACGGTGACTACCAGCTGGGCCACGTCCTCGGGCCTGGCGTCCGGATCGTCCGGGACGGCGAGGAAGGCGCTGTCGGAATCGGTCAGCTCGAGCGCCTTGTCGGCTATCAGCTGCAGGACCTCGGTCGGGTCGCCACCGGCGAGGAGTCCGGTGGCGATGTCGCTGGTCGCCTCGAGCCAGGCCTGTCTGGTTTGCGACTGCTGGTAGAGGCGGGCGTTGTCGACCGCGATGCCGGCGGCCGCGGCCAGGGCCGTCAGAACCGCCTCGTCGTGTGCGGTGAACGGTTGGCCGCCCGACTTCTCCGTGAGGTAGAGGTTGCCGAACACCTCGTCCCGGATCTGGACCGGCACCCCGAGGAACGTCTTCATCGGCGGGTGGTGGGCGGGAAACCCGACCGATGCCGGATGAGCGGCAATGTCGTCCAGGCGAATCGGTTTCGGCTCGGCGATGAGCAGGCCCAGGACGCCGCGTCCGCGCGGCAGGTCCCCGATGAGCGTCCGGGTCTCGTCGTCGATGCCCTCGTATACGAATTCGGTGAGCTCATCGCCTGGCCCGCGCACACCCAGGGCGCCGTAGCGGGCGTCGACCAGGAGTACCGCGGCATGGACGACGGAACGCAGCGTTTCGTCGAGATCGAGGCCCGCTGCCACGGCCAGCACGGCTCCGAGCAGCGGTGCGGGTTCCGGATCGTCTGGCCTGCTCCCGGCGGGCGTCACGCGGTTCAGTCTTTCACGGGTGGCACCCGGCCGGGCACGGTCCGGAGAGGCTCACCGAGGTCGCGGTGTCATCTTCGTGGCGAGGACGGCGGCCTGCGTCCTTCGTTCGACACCCAGCTTCGTCAGCAGCCGCGAGACGTAGTTCTTCACAGTCTTCTCCGCCAGGAACATCCGTCCGGCGATCTGTCTGTTGGTCAACCCCTCGCCGAGGAGGGAGAGCAGGGTCCGCTCCTGGTCGGTGAGTTCGGCGAACGGTCCGTCGGCGTCCCGCGTCTGGTGGCGCAGCTTCGACATCAGGGCCTCGGCCGCCCGGCTGTCGAGCAGTGACTTCCCCGCGCCGACGTCGTGGACGGCCCGCGCGAGTTCCATGCCCTTGATGTCCTTGACGACATAGCCGCGCGCCCCGGCCAGGATTGCGTCGAGCATGGCCTGCTCGTCGGTGTACGACGTGAGGATCAGACAGTAGAGGCCGGGCAGCCGGGAGAGGAGTTCGCGGCACAGTTCGATCCCGTTGCCGTCGGGAAGTCGAACGTCGAGAACCGCGACGTCGGGGCGCAGGGCCGGGATCCGAGCAAGCGCATGCGAGCAGGAGTCGGCTTCGCCGATCACCTGCAGTTCCGGGTCGCTCTCGAGGAGGTCGGCCAGCCCGCGCCGGACCACCTCGTGGTCGTCTACGAGAAAGACCGTGATCATGCGGCGTCCTCCACTTCCGGTCGGGCCCGTTCACAACGCTACGTCCGGTCAGTGCAGGGACAGCACCTCCGTGGCCGGCCTGCGCGGCGTCTCGTGCGGAGGGCGCGGCCCCGTCGCCGTTCCGATTCGAACGAGAACCTGGGGGAACCCGGCATCGGGCGCCAGGCCCGCGATCAGGTCGCGGCTTCGCTGGTCCTCGGTGAGGTGAGTGAGCGGGCAGGTCGCGACCCGCCGGGAGGTTGCTTCGAGGACCACCGCGGACAGGGCCTGCCCGCATCGCACCCAGTCCGGCGCAGTGTCGGTGGCGGTACCGAGCATCAGCACGACGGCTTCGTCCGCCACCGCGGCCGAGGCCTCGCTCCGGTGGGTGGCCGGAAAGGCGCGTCCGACGGCGACGCTGTTGCTCTCGCCGGCGGTCGCCAACGCATCGGACGGAATCCCGTCCGCCGGCCGTGAGTGTCCTGCCCACCAGTGCAGTTCGGCCTGATAAGCGGAGTCGTACCGCCGTGCGGCGGAACTCGACTGCGCTGCCACGGTCAGGGTCGCCCGGGCCTCCGGCGGGAGCACGGTCACGGTGACGCCGTGAGCCACGGCCGCTCCGTGCAGGGCGGCGAGGATCTCGTCCTCGTCCTGTGGCAGCGGAGCGAACGGCCTGCGGTCGGTACGGCGGTGCCGGATCGCGGCCAGCAGGTCGAAGTCGCGGGACTGTGGGTGCGCGTCGTGGTGGAGGTGCACGGACGCGACGAATCGTGGCAGCGCTGATTCGGGGAACAGGCGGATCGACGTCCGCCAGCGAAGCGACGCGAGCGCCACCTGCAGGTGGTGCAGCGCTGCACCGCAGCTGACGTCGAGTTGGCGGCCGGTCGGGTCCGTCGACGGCAGCAGTCGAGAACGGTCGCCGAAGAGGTCGAGCCGACCGCTCGAGTACCGCCAGTACCAGGGCTGACTGTTGTGGACCGATGGCGCGCGGCAGGCAAGGTCGACGGCAATCCGGATGACGTTGGCGTCGGGAATCATGGTGTCCATCGAGGCCTCCTCATGTCACCGTCGAGTTTCGTCCGGACGGACACCGCGCGACAGGGCCGATGGTCCCTACCCGGGTGAGAACCGGCGGTCACCAGGGCAGGCGAGACGCGCGACCATGAGAGGTGACGTTGTTCCCTTCCCTCGGCCCGTCGCTCGGGCAACTCTGGAGTCGGGTCGACGCAGTCCGGCCCGTTCGCATGCAGGACTGACGCGAGGAGGACCGATGAACACAGACTCTCCCGTGGTCGTGGGGGTGGACGGCTCGGGGCCGGCATTCGATGCGGTCCGCTGGGCCGCGGCCGMGGCCGCGGTCCGCGGGGTCCCGTTGCTGCTGGCCGCGGTCTACGCGCTTCCGCTCGATCCGCTCGGGATGGTGGTCGCCCCGCCGAACTATGTCGAGGACCAGGCACTGGCAGGACGGCACCTCCTCGACGAGGCCACCGAGCTGGCGACGGACGCGGCCAAGGAATTCGGCCGCGTGACGATCCGGACTGCGCTGTCCGGCGGTCGACCGGTTCCGGTGCTACTCGAGCTCTCCCGCACGGCCGGGCTGGTCGTGCTCGGCTCCCGCGGGCTCGGCGAGATCGCCGGCGGACTCGTGGGCTCGGTCAGCTCCGCCGTGGCCACTCACGCCCACTGCCCGGTCGTGGTGATTCGGGGGCTGCCGGGACCGGATGCGCCCGCGCTGGACGGCCCGGTCGTGGTCGGAACGGACGGTTCCGAGCACAGCGAACCGGCGATCGCGGAGGCCGTGCAGTTCGCCTCGCGGCGCGGCGCCGACCTGACCGCGGTCCACGCGTGGACAGACCTCAACCTGGCGACGGTGTTCGACATCGGCGCGGACGACACGATTCTCGAATGGCCCGCTGTCGCGGCCGCAGAGGAGGCGGTCCTGGCCGAGCGCCTCGCGGGCTGGAAGGAGCAGTACCCCGAGGTGTCGATGCGGCGGGTAGTGGTTCGGGATCGTCCGGTGCGTGAGCTGGCCCGACTCGCCGAGGGCGCCCAGTTGCTGGTCGTCGGCAGCCGCGGACGCGGCGGATTCAAGGGCATGCTCCTCGGGTCCACCAGCAGGGCGCTGCTGCACCTGGTCGACTGCCCGCTGATGATCGTGCGCGGCGGTGGCGACTGACGTCCGGGCGCCCGGACGGTGGTGTGTGCCGCCGAGCGGTACCGACGCCGGGTCGGTGGTGCCACCGGTGGCACACTGGGCGGCGTGAGTTCGGGAACCACGCGACACCAGCACATGGCGCACTGGGGAATGTTCGAGGCCGAGTCGGACGGCTCCGACATCACCGCGGTGCACCCGTTCCCCGGCGACCGCGACCCGTCCCCGATCCTCGGCAACGCCGTCGGCTCGGTGCGCCACGGCGCCCGTGTCACCGCCCCGGCGGTGCGCCGCGGCTGGCTCGAACACGGCCCCGGACCCACCGATGCGCGCGGCCGCGACGAGTTCGTCGGGGTGAGCTGGCCGGAGCTGACGGAGCTGCTGGCGGCCGAGTTGCGCCGGGTGATCGACACCCACGGCAACGAGGCGATCTACGGCGGCTCCTACGGCTGGGCCAGCGCCGGACGCTTCCACCACGCCCAGAGCCAGGTGCACCGGTTCCTCAACTGCCTGGGCGGGTACACCCGCTCGCTGCACTCCTACTCGCTCGGCGCCACCGGCGTGATCATGCCGCGGGTCGTCGGGACCCACTGGAAGCTCTTCGCACGCTCGACGAACTGGGACGTGATCGCCCGCAACACCGACCTGATGGTGTGCTTCGGCGGGGTCCCGCTGAAGAACACCGGCGTCAACCACAGCGGCACCTCGGACCATCCGACCCGTGGTGCGCTGGACCGGTTCCGCGACCGCGGCGGCGCTGTGGTGTCGATCTCTCCGCTGCGCGACGACCTGCACGGTGAGTGCACCTGGCTGGCGCCGCGCCCCGGCTCCGACGTCGCGCTGATGCTCGGCCTGGCCCACGTGCTGGCCTCGGAGGGGTTGCACGACAAGGATTTCCTGGCCACCCACTGCGTCGGCTACGAGCGGTTCGAGGACTACCTGCTCGGCCGCGCCGACGGCGTCCCGAAGACCCCGCAGTGGGCGTCGGACCGGTGCGGGATCGCCGCGGCGGACCTGGTCGGGTTGGCCCGGCGGATGGCCGCCGGTCGGACCATGGTGACGGTGACGTGGTCGCTGCAGCGGGTACGTCACGGCGAGCAGGCGCCGTGGATGGGCGTCACCCTGGCCGCGATGCTCGGCCAGATAGGTCTCCCCGGAGGAGGTTTCGGCCACGGCTACGGTTCGATGAACGAACCCGGACTGGCGCCGGTGCCGTACCCGCTGCCGACGCTGCCGCAGGGCAACAACCCGGTCAAGACGTACATCCCGGTCGCGGCGGTCTCGGACATGCTGCTGCACCCGGGGGAGGAGTTCGACTACGACGGCCATCGGCTGACGTACCCGGACATCCGGTTGGTGTACTGGGCCGGCGGCAATCCGTTCCACCACCACCAGGACCTGAACCGGCTGCGGCGGGCGCTGGGCCGGCCGGACACCGTGGTGGTGCACGACCCGTACTGGACGCCGATGGCGCGCCACGCCGACATCGTGGTGCCGTCGACCACGTCGCTCGAGCGCAACGACATCACCTGCACCCGCAACGACCCACTGCTGGTCGCGATGCACGCGGCGGTGCCCGCCCACGCGCACTCCCGCGACGACTACGCCACCTTCGCGGCGCTGGCCGAGAAGCTCGGTGTGGCAGCGGAGTTCACCGAGGGACGCACCGCGCAGCAGTGGCTCGAGCACCTGTACGGGCAGTGGCGCGAGTACGTGCGACGGGACGGGGGACCGGCGCCGGACTTCCGCACCTTCTGGCGCGAGGGCCACGTGCGGATGCGCACCGAGGACAACCTGATCCTGTTCGAGGACTTCCGCGCCGACCCCGTGCGCCACCCGCTGACCACCCCGAGCGGACGGATCGAGATCTTCTCCGCCGACGTCGACGGCTTCGGGTACGACGACTGCGCCGGCCACCCCACCTGGTACGAACCCGAGGAGTGGCTCGGCGGTGAACGCGCGCAACGCTTTCCGTTGCACCTGATCGCGAACCAGCCGCGGGCCCGGCTGCACGGCCAGCTCGACCACGGACCCGTCAGTCAGGCCTCGAAGGTGCGCGGCCGTGAGCCGATCCGGCTGCACCCCGCCGACGCCGCGGCGCGCGGGATCGCCGACGGCGACGTGGTGCGGGTGTTCAACGACCGCGGCGCCTGCCTGGCCGGCGCGGTGCTCGACGACGGGGTCCGGGCCGAGGTCGTGCAACTGTCCACCGGTGCCTGGTTCGACCCCCTGGACCCCGCCGACCCGGACTCGATGTGCGTGCACGGGAACCCGAACGTGCTCACCCCGGACGTCGGCAGTTCCAAGCTCGCGCACGGGTGCACCGGCCAGCACGTCCTGGTTCAGGTCGAGCGGTTCGACGGCGAGCTGCCACCCCTGCGTGCCTTCGACCCGCCGAGAGTGTATCCCCGGTAGGTCTTTCGCTTTCGCGCCCGACCAGCGCTTATGCGGCGTATCTTGACTGAGCATGGACCGTTCGGCGGACACCACGGCAGCAATGCTCGGCTCGGCAGGCACCTTCTCGGCGCACCGGCGCCGCCATCGGTACCTGCGAGCGGCCGCTCTCGCGGCGGCGGTGACGCTGGCGGTCGGGGCCTGCTCGTCCGACTCCGACGACGGGTCCGCCAGTTCCTCGACGGCCGGTTCCGGCACGAGCGCCGCGGCGTCGGCCACCGGGCTGTTGCCGATTGGAAACGCGGACCTGCAGTCCATCGTCGAGTCCACGGCCAAGGAGCTGATGCTCCCCGGGGTGGTGGTGCTGCTGCGCACCCCGACCGGAAACCAGACGGTCACCTACGGCACCACCGAACGCGGCGGCGGCGCGCCCGTCACCCTCGACGACCACATCCGGGTCGGGTCGAACACGAAGACCTGGACCGGAACGGCGATCCTGCAGCAGGTGCAGGAGGGCAAGATCGCGCTCGCCGACCCGGTCTCGAAGTACCGGCCGGACGTCCCGGGAGGCGACGGCATCACGATCGAGCAGCTGCTGAACATGCGCAGCGGGCTGTTCAACTACAGCGAGACGCTGGAGCTGAACGAGGCCCTCGACCAGGACCCGCAGAAGGTCTGGACCCCGGACGAGCTGCTGGCGTTGGCGTTCGCGCATCCGCCGTACTTCCCGCCGGGCCAGGGCTACCACTACTCGAACACCAACTTCGTGCTGCTCGGACTGATCGCCGAGCAGCTCGACGGCAAGCCCCTCCAGGAGGTCTTCCAGGACCGGCTGTTCGGCCCGCTCGGCCTGGAGAACACGGTCTTCCCCGACTCGAACGCGCTCCCCACGCCGAACTCGCGGGGGTACATGTACGGGACCAACGTGCAGACCATGACCGATCCCGCCCTCCCCGCGCAGATGCAGGCGGAGGCGCAGGCGGGCACCCTCGCGCCCAACGACGTCACCGACGACAACCCGTCCTGGGCCTGGTCGGCCGGCGCGGGCATCGCCACCGCGAACGACCTGGCGACCTGGGTGGAGGCCCTGGCCGACGGCAAGGCGCTCGACGCCGAGATGCAGGCCGTGCGGATGGCCGCCTTCCAGCCGGCCGACCCGACCAAGCCGGGCGGCCCGGAGTACGGACTGGCCATGGCGAAGATGGGTCCGCTCTACGGGCACACGGGGGAGCTGCCCGGCTACAACTCGTTCATGGGCAGCGACCCCGACAGTGGGGTGACGCTGGTGGTCTGGGCAAACCTCGCCCCCGCCGCGAACGGCCAGGACCCGGCCAGCGGCATCGCGAAGACGATCGTCGACGCGATGTTCCCGCCGGCCGCCGAGCCCGCGTCGACACCCGCGCCCGTGCCGACCAGCTGATCGTGGGCGGTATCAGTCCTGCGGCGTCAGGCGCAGCGAGATGCTGTTGATGCAGTAGCGCTGGTCGGTGGGCGTCGGGTAACCCTCGCCCTCGAAGACGTGGCCGAGGTGGCTGTGGCAGTTCGCACACAGCACCTCGACGCGGCGCATGCCGAGCGAGATGTCCTCACGCAGGACCACCGCGTCCGAGTCGGCCGGGTCGAAGAACGACGGCCAGCCGCAGTGCGACGGAAACTTCTCGGCGGAGGTGAACAGCAGGGCGTCACAGGCCCGGCAGTGGTACTCGCCGACGGTGGTGGTGTCGGTGTACTCGCCGACGTTCGGGCGTTCGGTGCCGGCCTGACGCAGTACCGCGAACTCCTCCGGGGTGAGGCGCTCGCGCCACTGTTCCTCGGTGACCTGGAGGGCGTCGGTGAGCGGGGCGCGGGGGGCGGGGTCGGCTGCGGAACTCATGTCCCCACGCTAACCCGTGCCCCCGGACGCGGCGACCCTCAGCCGACGGCGACCTTCTCGGGCTCCGGCGTCAGGTAGGCGGGGTCGATGCCGTCGGCAAGGCGGCCCTCCCGCTTCGCGGTCAGGTACCGGGCGACGAGGACGCCGCAGATCACCAGCAGCAGCAGGCTCCAGCCGAGGGTGGTCTTCATGTAGTCGGCGGCGCGTCCGGCGGCGGGGAAGCGAAGCGACAGCCAGCTGTCGTAGGACATGAACCCGTACACCGCCAGCCAGGCCGGCCAGTTCCGCATCACCGAGTTCCGCAGCACCACGCTCATCAGCAGCGGGAACAGCATCATCGAGTAGTACATCTGGCCCAGCGAGCCGAGCAGGAACGAGCCCGCCATCAGCACCCCGGTCGCGGTGGTGAAGAAGAACAGCCGGTCCTCGCGGTAGTAGCGGTAGAGCAGCCACAGCGAGACCGCCACGACCACCGCGAACAGTGCCCGCAGCAGCAGGATCAGGGCGGGCGGCAGGCCGTAGTAGGCGCCGTTGCCGACGATCGCGCTGTTGAAGTAGTCGCGCGACTCCGCCAGGTACGGCAGCGTGTGGTGGATGAACTCCATCGGGTCCGCGGCCAGCGGCCAGGCGACGGCGGTGAGGATCAGCGGAATTCCGACGGCGGTGACGAACACCCGCCACTGCCGCGACACCAGCGGCAGCAACAGCAGCGGCGCCAGGATCGGTTTCACCGCGAGCGTCAGCCCGATGGCCACGCCGGCCCAGGCGTCCTTGCGTCGGAGCAGCAGGTAGAGGAACGCGACCTCGCCGAGCAGGACGAGCCCGTTGACGTTGGTGAACACCAGCGTGTTGGTGACGGTCTCGCTGGCGAACATGCCCAGCAGCAGGATCGGCGCGGCGACCGAGGCGACGGTCAGGTCGAACATCTTGAGCAGCAGCCAGCCGGCGACGATCACGGCGGCCGCGTTGGCGCCGATGAACAGCCAGCGCGAGAGTTCCGGCTCGATGTACGCGATCGGGGAGAGCAGCAGCGTGCCGCTCGGCGCGTAAAGGTAGTGCGGGTCCACCGTGTCGAAGTTCGCGATGTAGACCGGTTCGCCGTTGAGGAAGGCGAGCGCGGCCCGGTAGACGGGCGCGAAGTCGTCGGTTCGGAACCCGCTCACGGCCTTGACCAGCACCCGGTGCAGCACGGTCATGATGGCGAGCGGCCACAACGCGAACTTCACGACCTCGGCGGTCGTGCGTCCGGTGCGGGGTTCAAGGCGTTGAAGGAACACCGTGGCACGGTACACCGGCGAGGTGTCCGCCCGGGCGGGACACTCCCAGCTCAGCCGGGGCAGGCGCCGCCGTCCGGCGGCAGGACTCCGCCGTCGACGTACCCGGCGACGGCCGCCTGACCGCACTGCGAGTGCGGGGTCACCGAGTGCCCGCTGCCCAGCCATGCGCGCGTCGAGGTGCGCGCCCCCGCGGCGGCCACGGCACCGGTCACCGTGTTGACACCGGCATTTCCGGCCACCGGGTCCGCGGCGCCGGCGAGGGTGAGCACGCCGAGGTCGAGGGTCGCGGGCATCTGCGGCGGTGGGGTCGTCGGCCACGACGCGCACAGCAGCAGCGCGAGGGCGGCGTCGGCGCCGAACACCGGGAACTGCTCGCCCCAGCTCCGCCGCAGCTCTCGGGCTCGGCCGGGGGTCGGCCACCCGGTGCCGTCCGAGCAGCGCGCCACGAACTGGCCGTCGGAGTCGGTCGCGACGATCGCGTCGTCCACGACCCGTTCCAGGCCCGCGGTGTCGCCGGTCCCGGCGGCGGCGAGGATGTCTGCGAACTCCCGGATCCGGGACTGCTGGTCGCCGCGCGGCGACCCGAGGAACTCGCGCAGCGCGGTCAGCAGCGCGTTCGAGGAGACCGGCCCGAGTTCGCCGGCGGCGGCGCGGCGGGTCAGGTCGACGACCGCGGCGTGCGGGTCGGGGCCGAGTGCGCACGCCAGCGCGGCGCACTGGCGTGCGAAGGCGGACAGGGCCGCCTCCCGGCCCGCCAGCACGCCCTGCGTCGCGGTGACGGCGTCGGTGCGCACGGCGCCGGGGGAGTCCAGGACCAGCCGGCCCACGGCGTCGGGGTGCTGGTCGGCGTAGGCCAGCCCGACGTCGGCGCCCGTGCCGGTGGTGAGCAGCGCGAGCCGGTCGACGCCCCACAGCGTGCGTAGCTGCTCGAGGTCGTCGGCGGAGTGGGCGGCGTCGAAGGCCATCTCCTGCGGCTGCAGGAAGTCGGTGCACTCGGTGGTCGCGTCCCGGCCGAGTGCCATCACGACGTCCGCGGAGTCGCCACCGGCGGCGGGCGTGGAGAACTGGCCCAGGTCGACCATCTCGCGACGCAGCGCCGGGGTGATGCACTCGATCAGGGTGGACGATCCGATGCCGCGGCGGTCGACGGCCACCACCGGCCGGGACGAGAGCAGCGTCCCGATCGGCCCCGCCGCCAGGGCGGCCAGCGTGCCGGTCGAGGACCGCTCGGCGCCCGAGGTCAGCACCAGCGGGGCGACGTCCGTGGGCGTCTGGGGGAGCCGGGCCCGCATGGCGCCGAGCAGGAAGGTGCCGGGGATGTCCCCGGTCGGGTCGATCGGCGCGGGCAGCTGGGCGCAGTCCAGGACCAGTCCGACCGGTCCGGCGCCGAGCCCGAGCGTGTCGAGGGTGGTGCGGGTGCAGTCCTCCCAGCTCAGGTCGTGCACGGGTGGCTGCAGCTCCGCGGGGGCGTCGACGGGCTCGGCGGACGTGGTGGTCGCGTCGACGTGGTGCTCGACCACGGCCACGTCGGGCCGCACGCTCGGTCCGGCCCCGCACGCGCAGCAGAACGCGAGAACCAATGCGAGCAGACCAGTTCGGCGCATGCCCGACAGCCTGCCAGGTCGATCAGCGGGGCCGCTCGCGCACCCATCGGGTCAGCACGGTGCCGTCGTCGTCGCCGAGCAGGTGGGCCCGTCGCATCGGGGTGGCGACCGCCCGCGGCGAGGTCGCGATGCGGCCCGCCGCGCCCGCGACGAGCATCGGGGAGGTGGTCAGGCACAACTCGTCGACGGCGTCGTCGCCGAGCAACTGACCGAACAGTGCCGGCCCGCCCTCGCACAGCACCCGGTGCAGGCCCAGGCCGCCGAGCGTGTCGAGGATCGCCCGACTGGGTACGGTGTCGTCCCCGATCTCGAACACCCGCGCGCCCGCCGCGGCCAGCGCGTCCTTGCGGGCGGCCGGGGCGGCGGCGCAGGTCAGGATCAGCGGCGCGACGACGGTGTCGGTCAGCAGCCGCGAGCCGGGGTCGAGGTTGGCGCCGGCGGTGACCACCGCGATCGGCGGGGTGTCGGACTGTCCGCGGCCGCGGCGCCGGGTCCGGGCGTCGTCGCCGGTGCGGGCCCCGCCGTAGTTCTCCGCGCGGACGGTTCCCGCGCCGACGAGGACCACGTCCGCCAGCTCGCGCAGGATGGTGAACAGGCGCCGGTCCGCGGGTGTGCCCAGCCCGCCGGAGGTGCCGTCCGCGGACACCGCACCGTCGATGCTCGCGACGAAGTTCGACCGGACCCAGGGCGTCTCGAGGTCGGCCGGGCCGCGGTAGAGGTCGCGGAGCGCGTCGTCGTCGAGCGGTGTGAAGTAGGTCCCATTATCGAGGTGGTGCATAGGAGAGATAACAGCACGTCGATACGCTGGCTGCATGCCCGAACGTCTTGTTGATCGCAGTCCGGTGGTCCTCGCCGACCAGCTGATCGCGCAAATGGTCCCGCCTGCGATGTTCAACGACGTGAGCTTCGGCTCCTACATTCCCGATCCCGACGAGCCGAGCCAGGCCGCCGCGGTCCGCAAGGCCGAGGAGTTCGCCGGCAAGGTCGCGAAGATCCGCACCGGCGGCCGTCGCGGACTGTTCGGCAAGAAGACCCAGGCCAGCGGCGCCGGCCTGTACCTCGACGGCGGCTTCGGTGTCGGCAAGACCCACCTGCTGGCGTCGATCTTCCACAGTGTGCCCAGTCCCAAGGCGTTCGGCACGTTCGTCGAGCTCACCCACGTGGTCGGCGCGCTCGGCTTCAACAACGCCGTCGAGCAGCTGTCCGGTCACAGCGTGCTGTGCATCGACGAGTTCGAGCTCGACGATCCGGGCGACACCATGCTCGTCTCGCGTCTGCTCACCGAGCTGTCGGCGCGCGGCGTGTCCATCGTGGCGACGTCCAACACCCTGCCCGGCCAGCTCGGCGAGGGCCGCTTCGCCGCGCAGGACTTCCTGCGCGAGATCAAGAAGCTCGGGTCGATCTTCGAGACCATCCGCGTCGACGGCCCCGACTACCGGCACCGCGACCTGCCGCCCGCACCGGAGCCCATCTCGGAGGAGTCGCTCGTCGAGCGGGCCGAGGAGATCCCCGGTGCCACCCTGGACAACTTCGACGAGCTGTGCGCGCACCTGAGCACGCTGCACCCGTCGCGCTACAACAAGCTGATCGCGGACGTGCCCGCGGTGTTCGTCAGCGGCGTGCATGCCGCCACCGACCAGTCGGTGGCCCTGCGCCTGGTGGTCCTCGCGGACCGGCTGTACGACGCCAACATCCCGGTCACGGTGTCCGGCGCCAAGCTCGACGAGATCTTCACTCCGGAGATGCTGGCCGGCGGCTACCGCAAGAAGTACCTGCGCGCCACCTCCCGGCTGCTCGCGCTCTCGCGATTCGAGGTCGCGGCCTAGTCCGTCCGGTACACACGAGCGCTCCGGCACCAGAATCGAAGTTCTGGTGCCGGAGCTGTCTTGTTGCCGGGGTGCTCGTCCAGGGACGGCGCCGTCAGTCGTCCAGGCGGAGCTGCATCACGAAGTCCTCGTGCAGTTGCTCGCCGACCCGGAACCGCTTGGTCCCGACCCGTTCGAAACCGGACTTCGCGTAGAACCGCTGGGCGCGCAGGTTCTCCTGGTTGACGCCCAGCCACACCCCGGCCGCCCCCGCGGTCCGGGCATGGTCGAGGGCGGTCGCCATCAGCCGGTGCGAGACGTCGCCGCCGTGCCGGTTCGGCAGCACGTACAGCTTGCTGATCTCGACGGTGGGCAGCGCGGACACCACCGCGCGGACGTCGTCGTCCTCGGGCAGGCCGTCCACCAGCATCGCGTACCCGGCCAGGCCGTCCGCGTCGACGGCCTTGAGCACGGTCCGTTCCGGCGCCTCGACGTACTCGGCGAACCGCTGCGCGGACAGCACGTCGGCGAGGAAGGCCTCGATGTCGGACTCGGTGACACCGGGCGGGCAGGCGAGCGGGAAGGTCGCGGCGGCAACGGATGCCAGGCCGGGAGCGTCCGCGGCGGTCGCCCGGGTGACGGTGAGGCTCACAGCCGGTCCACCGCCTGCTTGGCCTCCTGCAGGCTCATCCCGGTGGTGTCCCGCAGGATGGCAATCGCCTTGGCGGCCTTGCCCTCGTCCTTGAGGGTGCGCAGGGCGGGCTCGAGGTCCGACCACTTGCCGGTGCGAGTGCCGGGTGTCGGGGGGACCGCGTCGGGTGCGGCGGTGGGGATCCACTCGCCGCGGACGATGGCGTCGATCGCCGCTTTGGCGTCGGAGAGCCCGAGCCCGGTGCGTTCCTGCAGGACTCGGATCGCGTGCATGCGCTTGTGGTCGGCGACCAGACGTTCGATCCGGTCGCGGGTCTCGTGGTCGAGTCCCTCGACCCACGTGGAGGGTGTGCGGGCGCCGCTGCGCGGCCTGCGCCGACCGACCAACCATGCGGTCAGCACCGCGATGTCCACGAGTATCAGTACGGCAATCAGCCATCCCCAGTTTGGCATGGCCCTAGTCAACCACTACCGGGTAATGACTAGCCGACGCGGTCGGGCTGGCTCGGTTCTGTCGTCGCGCGGTGCGGGTGGAAGGCCGGCGCCAGGAATATCAGTGCGACGGCGAACACCAGCGGAACCGCGAAACCGACTCGCAGATCCGTCATGGCCGCGATGCCACCGACGACGCCGCCGCCGATGATCGTGCCCGCGTAGTTGAACAGGTTCAGGCGCGCGATGACCGCGTCCGTCTGCTCCGGCGGTGCCAGCCTGCCGGCGGCACTGAAGCACAGCGGCGCGATGACGGGGGCGCCGAGTCCGACGACGAGGAAGCCGACGATGGCGACGGCCGGGCTGTGCGCGAACACCACGATGACCAGGCCGAGGGCGGCGATGGTGGCGCCCACCCGCACGACGGCGATCTCGCCGTGGCGACGCACCCAGTGGTCGCCGGTGAACCGGGAGACCAGTCCCGCGCCCTGGTAGGCGGCGACGGCCAGGGCCGCGGTGCTCGAACTCGAGAGCAGCAGGTCCTTGAGGTAGAGCGCCGACCAGTTCCCGACGCTGAAGTCGATGGCGAAGAACAGGGCCATCGCGGTGCCGAGCGCGAGGAACGGGCGCCACGGGATGACCAGCGGCGTGCTGCTTGCCTCGACCTCCGCCTCGACCTCGGATCCGGTGACGAGCAGCCGAGGTCCGAGCGCGGCGGTGGCGCCGGCGACGACGAGGCTGGCCAGCGCGATCGACACCAGCAGGCTGACGTCGAGTGCCTCGCACAGCGAGACGAACAGCGCCCCGGTGATCGCGCCGACGCTCCAGACGGCGTGGAAGGACGAGAGGATCGAGCGGCCGTAGCACCGCTGGATGGCGACAGCCTGCATGTTGGTGGCCGCGTCGACCATGCCGAGGCCGATCCCGTACACCGCGAACCCGACGAAGAACGGGACGGTGCTCGGCGAGAGCGCGATGCCCAGCCCGGCCACGGCGATCACGGCGAGTCCGGCGCGCAGGGTGGTCTTGCTGCTGGTGCGGGTCGCGATGTACTCGGCGAGCACGCTGCCGCCGCCCGCGATCACCGAGGCCATCACCACGACCAGGGCGATGGTGGTGTCGTCGAAGCCGTACTTGTCCTTGAACTGGGGGAGCTGGGTGAGCAGGACCGCCAGGAAGAAGCCCTGCAGGCCGAACCCCACCGAGGCGGACACGCGGGCCGTGCGCTGGGTGGGTGTGGGCGACGTCGAGTCACGGTCGGGCGTGGGAAGCGTCATGTGCGAGGGGTGCTTTCGCCGGGGCCCGTTCGGGCGGTGTGTAGACGAATTGAAACACCGGGCTGGACGCCTGTCCAACAATTGGGCACACTCGGCGGATGATTGCTTCCGGTACGAATCCGTCCTTCCCACATGACTTCCTGTGGGGCGTGGCCGCGGCCGCGTTCCAGATCGAGGGCGCAGTCGACGCCGACGGCCGGGGCCGTTCGATCTGGGACGAGTTCTGTGAGCGCCCGGGTGCGGTGGTCCGCGGTGAGACCGGAACGGTGGCCATCGACCACTACAACCGCTACCGCGAGGACGTCGCGCTGATGCGTGAGCTCGGGGTGGACTCGTACCGGTTGTCGGTGTCGTGGCCGCGGGTGCAGCCGACCGGCAGCGGCGCCGTCAACGAGGCCGGACTGGACTTCTACGACCGGGTCGTCGACGAGCTCTGCGCGGCCGGCATCAAGCCCGCCGTCACGCTGTTCCACTGGGACCTCCCGCAGGTGCTGCAGGACGCCGGGGGCTGGCTCAGCCGAGACACCGCCCAGCGTCTCGCCGAGTACGCCGACATCGTAGGCCGCAGGCTCGGGGACCGGGTCCACATGTGGATGCCGCTCAACGAACCGGTGGTGCACACCCTCTACGGGCACGCGCTCGGGGTGCACGCACCCGGGCTGGAACTGGGGTTCGGTGCGCTGCAGGCCGCGCACCACCAGTTGCTCGGGCACGGCCTGTCGGTGCAGGCGCTGCGCGCGGCGGGGTGCACGAACATCGGCATCGCGTCGAACCACGCGCCCGTGCACGCGGCCAGCGACTCCGAGGCGGACGTCGAGGCCGCTGACATCTACGACCACATCGTCAACTGGACCTTCGCGGACCCGGTGCTGCGGGGCAGCTACCCGGCCGAGGAGCTGGCGGCGATCCTGCAGGGGCCGGTCGAGGAGGACCTGTTGGTCATCTCGCAGCCCCTGGACTGGTTCGGGATCAACTACTACGAGCCGACGGTGATCGCGGCGCCGACGTCGGACGCGGGTTCCACCGGTGTGCTCGAGGTGGACCTGCCGCCGGGCATGCCGTTCCAGCCGGTCGCGCTCGAGGGCTACGAGCGCACCGACTTCGGTTGGCCGATCGTGCCCGCGGGCCTGCGCGAGATCGTCGGGATCTTCGCCGACCGGTACGGCGACGCGTTGCCGCCGATCTACATCACCGAGAGCGGCGCCTCGTTCCACGACGCCGCGCCGGACGCGGAGGGGCGGGTCCGGGACGAGAACCGGATCGACTACCACCGCGAGCACCTGGTCGCGCTGCGCGGGGCGATCGACGACGGCGTCGACGTGCGGGGCTACTTCGTGTGGTCGATTCTCGACAACTTCGAGTGGGCTGCCGGCTACCAGGAACGCTTCGGGCTGGTGCACGTCGACTACGAGACCCTTGCGCGGACGCCGAAGGACTCGTACTACTGGTATCGGGACCTGATCGCGGCGCAGCGCTGAGTTTCGCCCGCGAGGAGTCGAAAGGTGCGGGCATGAGGACTCGACGAGGTGGACCCGGCCGGGTGGCGTCGGCGGTGCTGACGGTGTCAGTGCTGCCGATGCTGCTGACTCCCGCGATCGCGGCGGCCGGGGACCACCCGCCGGGCACCGTCGCCGCGGCCGTCACCCAGGCGGCGGCCGGGTCCTACCTCGCCGGGGTGACGAGGAACGGTGACCGCACGGTGACCGCCGAGGTGTACTCGGCGTCGATGGGTCGCACCATTCCGATCGAGGTCATCCTGCCGGCGGACACCAGCGCCCCGCGGCCCACGCTGTACCTGCTCAACGGTGCAGGCGGCGGCGAGGACACCGCAACCTGGCAGGACCGGACCGACGTGCTGGCCTTCTTCCAGGACAAGAACGTCAACGTCGTCACGCCGCTCGAGGGTGCCTTCAGCTACTACACAGACTGGGAGAAGGACGACCCGGTACTGGGCCGCAACAAGTGGCAGACCTTCCTGACCAAGGAGCTGCCGCCGATCGTCGACGCCGAGTTCGGCACCGACGGCGTCAACTCGATTGCCGCCATCTCGATGACCGCGACCTCCGTGCTCAACCTGGCCATCGCGGCACCCGGCCTGTACCGGAGTGTGGGCGCCTACAGCGGGTGCGCCGAGACCAGCACCCCGGAGGGGCAGGCCTTCATCGAGCTCGTCGTGGAGGGACGAGGCGGGGGAGACGTCACCAACATGTGGGGGCCGCTCGACGGTCCGGGCTGGGTCGCCAACGACCCCGTGGTCAACGCCGAGAAGCTGAGGGGCACACAGCTGTACGTGTCCTCGGGGTCGGGCCTGCCCGGGCCCCACGAGACCCTCGACGCCCCGGGGGTCAACGGGAGTCCGGCGACGCTCGCCAACCAGGTGATCGTCGGCGGCATCATCGAGTCGGCCGTGAACATGTGCACCCACAACCTCGCGAACCGGTTGGCGGAGTTGAAGATCCCGGCGACGTTCGACTTCAGGCCGACGGGCACCCACTCGTGGGGCTACTGGCAGGACGACCTGCACAACTCCTGGCCGATGCTCGCCGGCTCGATGGGCATGCAGCCGTAGTCGCTGACAGGTCGGTGGCCGCCGGGAAGGTCAGTTGTCGAGCCCGGATTCGGTGACCGCCTTCGACATTCCGAGCATCTCCCGGTAGGCGCGGGGCAGGAACGTGCGGGCCATCGCGCCGGTCAGCCGGGTCTGCGCGGTCGGCTTCTCCCGGGGGGCGAGGACGCTCGGGGGACCTCATCACCGCGGTGTTCGCCGAGAAGATGGCCGCGTACGCCGACGCCGTCGAGTTGGCTCTCGTCGACGAGGATCCTTGGCACCGCTTCTGCGAATTCATCGAGCGAGTGTGTGCGATGCAGGCGGAGGACCGGGGGTTCACCCAGGTCCTCACCATGACGTTCCCGGCCGCGACCGAGTTCGAGCACGCGCGCAGCGATGCCTGTCTCGGGTTCGCGGAACTGATCGACCGGGCCAAGCAGGCCGGCCGGCTGCGCCCGGACTTCTGTTCGCAGGATCTGGTGCTGCTGCTGATGGCGAATGCCGGTGTGGTGGCGGCGACGGGCGAGGATGCCCCCGAATCATGGCGTCGGCTGGTGGGTTTCATGCTTCAGGCCTTCGCGGCGGAAGTTGTCGCGCCGTTGCCTCCCGCGCCCGAATCCGGGGCGATGTACCGGGCGATGGTCCGCGCCGGGGCCGGCGTCACCCGCTGACGAGTTCGGGATTCTGGTCCCAGTCGTAGACGACGCGGGTGCGCAGCGCGATGTCCTGCAGGGACCGGCGTTGCGGGTCCACGGCCACCCATGCCAGCCCGATCCCGAAGAACACGCACAGCACGGCGCGGGCGACGGCAACGGTCCAGAGCAGCTTGCGATTTCGGGTGGTGACCACCCGCAGGCCCATCGCGATGGCGCCGACCGTCCGTCCGGTCGTCGCCCAGCAGGCCGTCAGGTACAGCACCGACAGCATCAGGGAGGTGCTCATGGACAGCAGTGCGTGCGGCTGGGGGAAGGTGAAGTCTTGCGGCGAGAACAGCAACCGGACGAAGGTCAGGCCCAGGTAGGTGGCGCCGACCATTGTGAGTACCACCCCCAGGTCGATGGCGGCACACAGGACCCGGGTGACGATGCCGGCCGTCCGTTGTTCCGGACCGTGCGGGTGCGGGTGGGGGTGCGGGTGGGGGTGCGGCCCGGTCACCGCACACCCGGTTCGGATTCGCCGTGTCCGGCGTCGTCGTCGCCCCGCGGCGGGGCATCCGGGCCGGGGTCCCGGCCGAAGAGTCGGCCGACGAAGCCCGCGACGGCGTCGTCGGCCTGCATGCCCTGGCTCCGGACGCCGCGGACCGCCTCGGAGGACAGGGATCCGGTGGACTCACGGATGATGTCGGGCAGGTCCACGCCCTCGATGATGTTGTCGGCCAGCGAGATCAGGTCCACGCGGGCGATCACCGCGTCGATGTCGAGCCGGCGGGCGATCTCGTCGAGGTCGATGCGGTCGACCTGCCGACCGAGGTCGACGGTGTCGACCAGGGCGTCGAGGTCGAGGCGTCGGACGATCGCGTCCAGGTCGATCCGTCCGGCGATCGCGTCGACGTCGATGCCCTGCGCGATCAGGTCGAGGTCCACGTACTCCCGGACGATCCGCGTCAGGTCCACCTCGAGCAGGGCGGCGGCCACCACCTCGCGCACGACGACGCGCAGCGCGGCGCGGGCCAGTTCGGCGGTCGCCCGGACCGCCTGTTCGCCCCGGGCGAGGGTGCTCTCGGTGACGGCGTCGACGCGGGCACCGACGAGGGGCACCGCCCGGACTGCGCCCCGGGCGGCGCGGCCGACGGTGCCGGCGGCGTCGAGGGTTCGGGCCGCGACGCCGAAGGTCAGCAACAGGAGGGGCGGTGGTTCGGCACCAGGTGCAGTGGACATGGGACCCTCCTAGTCGGACGCTCTTGTCTACCAGTCTGGGCCTGTCGTGGGCGTGCGATACCCGCCGTGGGGCGCAGAATTTTCCGTGGAGTGGGAATTGGGGAACCATGTGTCCCGGAGAAACAGGAAAGGGCCCCCGCGGACGGGGACCCTGACTGTGTTCGTGGTGCGCGATACTGGGATTGAACCAGTGACCTCTTCCGTGTCAGGGAAGCGCTCTCCCGCTGAGCTAATCGCGCGGGACCTCAGAAAGCGAGGTGGAGACGGGAATCGAACCCGTGTGCACGGCTTTGCAGGCCGTTGCCTCACCACTCGGCCACTCCACCGTGAGGTCGATTCAACCTCTCGAGCGGACGACGGGATTCGAACCCGCGACCCCAACCTTGGCAAGGTTGTGCGCTACCAGCTGCGCCACGTCCGCATTGCATCTCGGAGGCGGGCTTGGCCTGTCTCCGTGGTGCGAGAGGAACAGTAGCGCACTCTGGGCGCGGTGTGAAATCGCCAGGTCAGCGCGGCGAATCGGATCGTCATGCGAGCTGACGTGGTGGTGCTCCGTCGCGGGGGCGGGCGGTGTCGCCGGAAAGTACATCTTGATCTGTATACAGATTCAGCTGTACTATTTGTCCATGGAGACACTGAAGCACGGTGATGCGCTGTCGCGATTCGGATTTGCGCTGGCGGACCCGACGCGCTCGCGGATCTTGTTGAGCCTGCACGCGGAGCCCGGCTACCCCTCGGAGCTGGCGGACAAGATCGGGGTGTCGAGGCAGATCCTGTCCAACCACCTCGCCTGCCTGCGGGGCTGTGGGCTCGTGGTCGCCGTTCCGGAGGGTCGCCGCAGCCGGTACGAGTTGGCCGACCCGCGGATCGGGCGGGCGCTCGAGGACCTGATCGGGCTGGTCCTCGCGGTGGATCCGTCCTGCTGCCCCGATGCGGCCTCCGAGGCGTGCTGCTGATGTCCTCGAACCTCGGACTGCCCGCGGCCGGCCCGGGTGCGGGCGTCGGCCGAATAGTGGATCGCAGGCAGGTCCTCGCTCGTCGGATCCGACTGCTCGTCGCGGCCACGATCAGCTACAACGTGGTCGAGGCCGCGATTGCGCTGAGTGAAGGTGCCCGGGTCTCGTCCACCGCACTGATCGGCTTCGGTCTCGACTCGGTGATCGAGGTGTCCTCCGCCGCCGCGGTGGCCTGGCAGTTCGCCGGCCGTGATCCGGAGGCGAGGGAGAAGGTGGCGTTGCGCATAATCGCGTTCTCGTTCTTCGCCCTCGCCGCCTATGTCGGCGTCGACGCGGTGCGGTCGCTCTTCGGGTTCGGCGAGGCGCGCCACTCGACCGTGGGGATCGTGCTGGCCGCGGTGAGTCTGGTGATCATGCCGGTCCTGTCGTGGGCCCAGCGCCGCGCCGGCCGCGAACTGGGTTCACTCTCCGCCGTCGCGGATTCGAAGCAGACCCTGCTGTGCACCTACCTGTCGGCGGTGCTGCTCGTCGGCCTCGTGCTCAACAGCGCCTTCGGATGGTCTTGGGCCGATCCCGTCGCCGCCCTCGTGATCGCCGTGATCGCCGTCAAGGAGGGTCGCAGCGCCTGGAAGGGGGACACCTGCTGTCCGGCGCCGGTCGATGCGGGGCTCACGCGGGCAGGGGAGCGCGACTGCGACTGCTGCGACTGACGGGGATCGCCGAAACGAACAAAGGCAGGACCCGATGTTCCGGGTCCTGCCTTTGTCTTGGTGCGCGATACTGGGATTGAACCAGTGACCTCTTCCGTGTCAGGGAAGCGCTCTCCCGCTGAGCTAATCGCGCGAGGTGGAGACGGGAATCGAACCCGTGTGCACGGCTTTGCAGGCCGTTGCCTCACCACTCGGCCACTCCACCGCAAGGTTGAGTCCAACCTCTCGAGCGGACGACGGGATTCGAACCCGCGACCCCAACCTTGGCAAGGTTGTGCGCTACCAGCTGCGCCACGTCCGCACTGCACTTCCGGGGCTTGTGTGCTCCGTGGTGCGAGACAAAACATTAGCCCACGGGGTGGGTGGCCACAAATCGCCAGGTCAGAGTGGGTAAATCGAGCCAAATGGGCACTTCGTGCTCGTGCGTTGTCGACGGGGCCCTGGCCCCGTCAACCACGCACGAGCCCCTGGGCCTGCCGGCGGGGGACCGGCTGCTGCCAAGAGGGGACAGTGCCGGCGCGGTCTGGCGGTGACGGCGTCCGAGGTTGGTGCGCGCGGGTGGCAAGGAGGGCGAACGCGAATGAGGGCTGGCGGCAAGGGAGCGGTGGAGCGGGAAGGAGGTAGGGCGAAATGAGGCCTGTGTCCGTTGGGACCTGCATTCGTGGGGAGCCGTCGTCGCGGCTGGTCCCTCGACGGTGACTCGGGGGGAGTGGGCACTGTCTCCGACTACCGGCCGAGTCGACGGTGTCCCCGTGGTTGGGTGACTGGGCGCACCGCCGTCGGCGGTGGCCGGGGGATCTTCGTCGGCATCGGCCGCCCCAGGGCGGGGCTCCCTCCCCGCAGTAGGGCGTCCCGGGGCGCCCGCCTTCCGTCTTGGCGGGAGCAGATATACCCTCTGGCCTGGGGATTTCCCCCGGCGTCGAGGTCGTGTTAATGTTTCTCCTCGTTCGGCCGCGAGAGTTTTTACAGCGCGGTTCGGTCCCGTGGCTCAGTGGAAGAGCGTCCCGTTCACACCGGGAAGGTCGCTGGTTCGATCCCAGCCGGGACCACCCGAAGAACCCCCTGGCAACAGGGGGTTTTCTTCGTTTTACGGAGGGCTAAGCGTGGGGCCGTGGGCCCTACGTGGGCCCTAGCCGTTTGCGGCGGTAGGCCCTGTGGTCCACCGTGTCGTGGCAGGGGACTGCATGGCGTGGCATGTAGGCTGGGAGCCAGACAAGAGATGCCTCGGGGTCGTCTGAGATACCCCCGATACCTAGCCGGGTAAGACGCCACAGTGCGCGGGAGCCGGACAGTTTTTGCTGTCCTGGAGTCTCTTTGTCTACTCGAACCTTTGCATCGACACCCGCCGATCCGTACTCCGACCTACGGGCGTTCAGCGTGCCTGAGGTGGCCGAACGGCTACAGCTCAGCCAGCGTGCCATCTGGCGCTTGCTTGCCGACGGCCACCTCAAAACCCTCTTCGCCCGCAAGCCGGGCGTTCCGGTACGCATTCCGGCAGAAAGCCTGCGCGCACTGCTGGCCAACGGTCACCGTGACGGCATTGGTAGCGATGCCTGATGTCGCACGGCGAGTCCACACCCGAAAAGGTATGGCAAACTCTCGCTCCGCTGATGGCCGCACGGCGCTCAATGCGCCTGGTCAAGACTGGTAACGGTGGGAAGTTCGCCACAGTCAGCACCCTGAAACCGGACGTCCTGCCCGATGCGCCGGCCGCGGTCCCCCTCTACAACAAGCCCGGTCGCACGGCGCTGCTCGCACTCGATTTCGATGCGAAGCTCCACGGTGCCGCTCAGGTTGACGCAGACGTCGAGCGTGCCCTCGGTTGGCTGCGCGAGTGCGGCGGCCGCACAGTCACCGACAGGTCCACCAGTGGCGGCCGGCACATCCTCGTTCCCCTCGCCATCGGCACATCGTTCCGCGTCGACGATCTGCGTGTCCTTCTGACACTGCTCGAGGCGCACCTTCCCACCTTCGACAAGAACCCGATGCTCAACGCCAAGCAGGGCTGCATCAGCGTCCCCGGGACACTGTGCCGCGAAGGTGGGTACCGACAGCTCGACGGCACCCTCGCCGACGCAGCTGATGCGTTTGAGCGTCGATCCGAACACGGTCTCGTCGCCCGCATGGTCGAACGGCTCGGTGGTGCCCGTGCACCACGCCCCCGTACCCCAGTTGCTGTCGCACAGATGGCGCTGACCTGCGAGGAACGTCTTGTTGGTACCGGCGACGCCCGTCGCTTGCAGAGCTACTGGTGCCTCACCGGCGTGATCCCGGCCAAGGTCGCGGCTTTCGCACGGACTGGCAAGTACGACGCCTCGCGCTGGGAGTCTCTGTCCGAGGCTCGGTATTCCGTGCTCATCGCTCTTGTGTTCCGGGGCGCGAGCGTCATCGACATCGAAGGTCTCCTCAGGTCTGACGACTATGTGGGCTTGCGTAAGGCCTACGCCCGGTACGGATCCCCGGAGGAGATCGCCGTCGCCCTGCGCAGGGACGTAGCGAACGCATTGATCTGGACTGCGAGCATGGCTCACCAATTCCGCGTTCTCGGGCACAAGAACAAGCACACAGGGGGGTACGGGGGGGATGGTTCTTTCCACGACGATCCGATCCGCCGCTGCTGGCTCGCCGACGCTCACATGTGGATCGATCACGAGTTCCGGGGATCCCGTCAGCGTCCTGCTCTGCATGCAGTCGTCCAGGCCCTCGCCTACACCTCCGCTCTCGCTGGTGACCTGGTCGAGGGCGTGCCAGTGGTGGCCATCGGTGGGCGCAGCCTCTCAATCGCTGCGGGGCTGATGTCCGAGGCCATCGTGTGGGCTGCACTGCAAGTACTTCGGGATACCCCCGGGTCACCGGTGCTACGTGTGGCCCGGGGTGCTGGTCAGCTCCCCGACCGGTACGCCTTGACCACGCCTGCAACGGGTGGTGAGCCCACCGAGGTTGCGATGGTCCGAGCTCATGTCGAGCCTGTTCACCAGGCATGGAGTGTGATCGGGCTTCGTTCACGGCGGCTCTACGAGCTGATCCACAGCGGCCAGGTGGCCACCGTGAAGGACGCGTTCGCTGCAGCGCAGTTGGGTATCTCGGCCGGCTACGCGGCCTTGGCCGATCTGCAGGTGGCCGGGCTGATCACCATGGACAGGGGTGCCCTGGCGCTCGGGGAACGGACTCTGGACCAGGTCGCTGACGATGCCGGGCTCGCCACGGTGGCGGCCGAACGTGTCGTCCGGCACCGCGCCGAGCGTGTGGTGTGGCATGCGTGGCTCGAGAACCGGTTCGGTCCGCCGCCGTCTGATCGCAACGATGCAGGTCAGCGCTCCGCCACCTTGGCGGCCGAGATCGTGAACGCACCTGTGCTTGACGCCTTCGACAGCGAGCTGATGTGGGCTGCGACGATTGCTGCAGGCCCACCTGTGGCGGACCCGCAACTCGATGCGCTCAACATGCTCAGTGACCAACTCGGTGCCGTGATCGTCCCTGTGCGGAGCAACGGCGCGGCAGAACTAACCCAGTCGTCGGAACTAGGCTGGACCGGCGAGAGAAGCGGTTACCTCCCGTTGAGGGACGATCTCGCGGACGTCACCTCGATGACGCCCTCAGGGGCGAGGGCCTCTGTAACCGGAGGTTGCCAGCACGCCACGACGTTGGAAGCCGATACGTGCGTTGTGGAGACACCTTCTCCAGGGCCCCGGAAAAGTCGTGAGTAATGCCCGCTGGCTCGATATCGCGGGCCGGCCACCGTCGGAGTCGACGATCCGCCGCACCCTCGCCCGCGTCGATGCGGCCGTATTGGACCAGGTCATCGGGGTGTGGGCGTGGCTACACACTCGGGTGGTCGACGGCCGGCGGGTGATCGCCGTCGACGGCAAGACCCTGCGCGGAGCGAAGGACGCGGCCGGGCACCTCACCCATCTGCTCGCCGCCCTCGACCAGGCCAGTGGGGCGGTGCTCGGACAGGTCGAGGTCGGTGCGAAGACCAACGAAATCCCGCCGATCACCGACCTGCTCGCCGCGTTCGACCTCACCGACGTAGCCGTGACCGCGGATGCCTTGCATTGTCATCGGGCCACCGCCGAGTACATCGTCGGACGTGGTGGGCCCCTACGTATTCACCGTGAAGAACGATCAACGAGCTCTCCGGAATCTGTTGAAAGTGTTGCCCTGGAACGAGATTCCCGTCTCGTCGTCGATCGGTGGGCGTGATCACGGGCGACGGGAACGGCGCACGGTCAAGGCCACCGAAGTCGCCGGCGGCCTCGGCTTTCCGCATGCGGTGCAGGTGTTGCACGTCCGTCGCACCGTCACCCGCGGCGGCCGGCGAAGCGTGGAGGTGGTCTACCCGGTCACTTCGATGCGGATGGTGTCGGCCGCTCCGCTGCAGGTCGCGGCCTGGGTTCGGGGTCATTGGGCAATCGAGAACCGACTGCACTGGGTTCGGGATGTCACGTTCGACGAGGACCGCTCCGCCGTCCGCACTGGCACCGGTTCGCAGGTGATGGCCACGATCCGCAACACCATCGTCAGCGTCCTGCGCTTGGCCGGCTACGACGACATCGCTGCCGCGCCACGGCATCACAGCCGAAACCCGCACCGGCCGGTAGACCTGCTTCATGCGGCTTGACGTGCGGCTGTGCGACTTTGTCTGGGCCCTGGGCCCTGGGCCTGGGCGTCAGGCCGAAGTACACCCGTCCCTACCGATAGCGTCGGACCGGTGGGATACGTTTCCGGCCATGGCAAAGTTTCCCAAGGTTCGGCAACAGAACATCGCAGTCTTCGGCGAGTCGGGATCGGGCAAGACCGTGCTGGTCTCATCGTTCTACGGCCGCACCCAGGAGGGCTCCTACAAGAACGACCTCTGGGATCTGGTTGCCGACAAGATCGGGCAGGGAGTTCGCCTGTACCAGAACTACCTCGGCATGAAAAACAGCGCACAGACGCCCATGCAAACCCGCTTTGCCAACACCACATACGACTTCTCGGTCAAGCTCAAAGCCAGCGACGGCGATGAGGAGGAGAAGCGTCCATTCGACGAGTTGCATCTGGCATGGCATGACTACCCGGGCGAGTGGTTCGAAGACGATCCCAGTAGCGAGGAAGAGGCCCAGCGCCGGATCGACACCTTCAGGACCCTGCTCAGTTCTGATGTCGCTCTTCTCCTCGTGGACGGACAGCAGCTTCTCGACCATCGCGGGGAGGAAGAGAGGTACCTCAAGTCCCTCTTCCACAACATCAACCAGAGCTTGGCTCAGCTCAAGGACCCTCTCCTCGGCGATAACGGGCGGCTGATCGAGTTCCCCCGGATCTGGATCCTGTCGCTGTCCAAGGCCGATCTGCTTCCCGACTGGGACGTGAACACGTTTCGCGATCTGGTCATCCTCAAGGCTGCTGGCGAAATCGAGCAGCTGCACTCGACAATCGCGGACATGATCGACACGCCGGACGCGCTCTCCATCGGCGAGGACTTCATGCTCCTCTCGTCCGCCAAGTTCGAACTCAAGGCAGAAAGCGCGGAGCCGGTCAAGATCGACCTGAAGCAGCGCATCGGCCTCGACCTGGTACTCCCCATCGCCTCACTTCTGCCACTGGAGCGTCGGGTCCTGTGGGAGAAGAAGATGGAGCTTCCACGGAAGGTGGCTGACACGCTCGCTGACGGGGCGGACGTGATCGCAGCGGCCTTGATAGGTGAAAACTTCGCAGTGATCGAGAAGCTCGTGTGGGCGTTCGCCAAGAAGAACCCGAAGGCCGCGATCTTGGTCAAGGCTCTCCCGATGCTCGGTGATGCGATCAAGATGGTCGGCCCGAAACTCAAGGACATGAACGCGGACGCGCGTGCGAAGCACCAGTACCTGCGGGCCATGCTCACGCAGTTCAAGATCGATCTCGACCAGGCGGTGACCGACAACGTGCTCAGGAAGCAGAAGTGACTGCGGACGAGGTGTCCCGATCACACCTCATCTGGGCGACTCGGGGCCGGAACTGGGGTTTTCGATTCTTGCTCGATGCAGGCCTGGGCGATCCGCTTCCAGAGTACGAGCGTGCATTCGCCGAACTCGCGGACGAACCCGCGGCGTGGCGCCGAAACGGACACGTGGTCGCAGTGCGATTCCTGGACCCGAAGGGGCGACGAGACGCAGCGGGACGAGTCATCCCCCACGAGTTCGTGGTCTTTGGTGACGGGGCTGACGTCGTGAACTCCGTGTACGACGGGGAACAGCACCTGTGGCCACTGGTCGAACAATCCTTCGGACATGTGTGGGACGCCGATACGACGCCGTCCGTCGCCGACCTGCGCTTCGAATGAGCCGCCTCAGCTGATATGTAGGAAAGTTTGTCACGAGGGCATGGTGAGGCGCCGCCGGGGGAGCTACCCCGAGGTGTCGAGCTGACAGCGGCCGGCCGGTTGGGAGCGCGTGCCGGAGCCAATATCGGGCGGGATTGGATCAGGCGCCTTCCTCACTCGTTGACACGGTTGACCCACTAGGAGAATTTTCATGACCACCCTCACTGAGCAGGAGTGCAAGCTTCTGGCCCTGCTCACCAGCTCCGTCCACAAGACGTTGGCCGATGCTTGCGCCGCCGGCGTCCCCGCCGAGGTGAAACACAGAACTGTTACGCCACCCCCGCAACAGCAGAACGAGCCGGCGCCACCAGAAGAGAAGAAGCAGAGCAAAAAGCCGGTGACGGTCTACATCTCGCAGGAGGTGTACACCCAGGCCCGGATCACCTTCAACGCCACACGCACAGCTGAGAGTGACCTCAACTGGTCCCAGTTCGTGGAGAAGGCCGTCGCGGGGGAGACCCAACGCCGGGCCGACCTGCACAACGGGGGAGAGGCCTTCGACGGAGTCGACGGGCCGTTGTCGCCCGGCCGGCCACTGTCGGACAGCTGAAGCAGGGGCCGGACACCGTTAGCTCGGCACTTTGGCGATCGACGCAGCACATCCATCAGGCGACATGGTACGTACCGTAATTGGTACCTGCTTAGGCGTCATTGTGAGAAAGGATGTCTACCGTGCCGTCGCTCACCACCACCTTCACCGACGAAGAGCAGCAGGAGCTGCGGGAAGCTGCCGAACGCGACAACGTGTCACTGACGACGTTTGCGCAGGATGCCGTCACCCTCGCTGCGAGTTCGAAGAAGCGGCAGGTCGCGGAGGCATCCAAGAGGGTCGCCACGGTGTCGGCGGAACTCAATCGCAGACTGGCGTAGAAAATCTACTACCTCGACCGCGACGACAGATCGCCATGGGCATGATCGAAGTCGACGAAATCACTCGTGAGCTCAAGTGGTGCCGCCACGACATCAGCGCTGATCCGAGCATCTGAGAAACGCCCAGCGTCACCGACGACCTTCTCGACACCACCTCGATCATGCTCAACGACGAAGTCCGACCGACCCAAGCCGCTCACGACTCCCACTACATGCAAGGAGCGGGGTTGTCCGCGATCAACATCACGGACCTGGCCGGTGCCGTCTACTCCGCGGGAAGGGTGTTCGACGGCCTCGCTGCCGATCGACGCGACACCGAGAATTTTCTACGTTCAGGAAGCCTGTCCGGAGTCTTCTCCAGCTCCGACCTTGCTCTCCTCGAAGACCTTCGGGACGTCGCGCAGTTCACCATCGACCATCGCGGTCAGTCGATCGACGCCGCTTACGTCCGCACTATCAATGCGCAGATCACCCGCAGTGGCGCGCTGCACCCCGAGAAGCTTCGCACCGAGGGCCAGCAGATCGGCGTCCAGACCCGCTACGGCCGGCACACTCCACCTGCACTGACCGAGAAGGGTCTCCAGCGGCTGATCGACTCGGTGAACTGTGAGGATGTCACAGAGAACGCCCTGGATCTGTTCGTGGTGCTTGCCAAGGCTCAACCGTTCGAGGACGGGAACAAGCGCACCGCGTTGTTCGTCGCGAACAGCCTGCTCATCGGCCGCGGCCGCCTGATGGTCGTTCCCGTCGACGAACGTGACCCTCAACTGGCTGATACCTTCAACGACCGGCTGGCCAGGGCATACCTGTAGGACGAGCACGACGGGGTGAAGGCTCTGATGCGCAAACACGGACTCACCGCGCTCCCGCGTTGAGCCCCGCGACCAAGCAAAATTCGGGATCTGATCGACCGAACCGCACAGGGAAAGGTGTTGCCGATGCCCCCCCCCGCACACGAGGCGCCGAAGCAGGCACCTGTCCGCACTGTTGAAGAAGCTATCCAGTTCGCCACCGCAGGCGTTCGTCTCGCTGGTGGCACCGTCACCGAAGCCGACAAGGCCGCCGCGCGACGAGTGGCGAACGGCACCAGCACGGTAGAAGAAGAGCTGGCAGCGTTACGTCGGGAGCTCCTGAGCTAGGTCGTTCTGCTTTTTCTGTCCGATGTATCTAGAAGATTAGATATCTATAGATATGTGGCGATAGATATGGATATTTGATCCCCCGTGAGAGCCTCCTTCTTGAGCTTGTTCGGCAACCCTTGACTAGGTGGCTCGCGGTAAGTCAGCATCGGGGTGATTGGCCGAAAGGGAGTGGTGATGAGGAGCGCAGAAGACCGCTACCGGCATGGCGACCTGGACTTTGAGACGGCGGTGCGCGAAGTGACCGGTGCCGACATCGACCGTGAGTTCTTCGCGCGGATCGTGCACCGACTCTCTGCGAAAGACCCGGCAGTGCTGGCGCTGTCCGAACACGACGACGCGCTGCTCACCGAGTCCGGCTTCGTCACCGAACCAGCCGCCGCGACAGCAGCACGCGTGGACCGGGATATCCGCATGCAGAACCTGGTCCAGGGTTCCCTTTCAGTGACTGAAGCCGCCGCCCGCCTCGGCGTCACCACCGCCCGGATCCGCCAGCGACTGGCTGAGCGAACCCTGTGGGCGTTCACCTCGGGACGCAACAGCCTGCTACCGCCAGCCCAGTTCACTGCCACCGGCGAGGTTCCTCACCTCGAGAAGTTGATGCCGCTGGTGGCGAAGGATCTGCACCCACTGACTGTGCAGGCGCTGCTCACGCAGCCACAGCAGTCCCTGACCGTTGAAGGGCGCCCGGTCTCGATTGTGGCGTGGCTGACCGGTAGCGCGGGAATCGCCTCGGACATTGAGCATGTCGCCGACGTGATCACCGCCGCCGCCGGGGAATCCGGGTAGATACGGTCGATGCTGTCGCCACCGCCCATCAGCTCGGCGACGCCATCACCTGACGCGTCTGGCTAGGAGGATCGCATGGACGCATTGGTCGAGCAGAAAAAGGTGCATCAGCTGGTCGGCCCGTTCTACGACACCGGCGGCCTCACCCGGTGGTGGGGCATCAGCCGGCAGGCCGTCAACAAGGCCGTCGCCGCGGGCACCGTGATCGCCTGTCGCCTCGGCGACAGCCAGTGGGTGTACCCGACCTGGCAGTTCACCGCCGAAGGGACGGTGCGCCCGCAGCTGATCACCCTGTGGTCGGCCCTGCGCAACGCCGCCGACCCGTGGACCTGCGCGTTGTGGCTGTGCAGCCCGCAGTCTGAACTCGCCGACCGCAGCGCAGCCGACTGGGTCATCGACGGCCACCCCCTCGACACGGCCCTGGAGCTGGCTCGTGCCGACGCAGCCCGGTGGGCTGCGTGAGCGGACTCTGTTGCTCTCCAGGCTCCGGCCCGGTCGCTCGCAGGGGTCCCCGGCTGCGACCTCACCGCTGCATAGCCTTCCGCATGGCGACCTCGGTGTCGGGCCTCTGGGGAAACCAGGTGTCGAGCCAGAGCGCGTACTCCCCGGCGGCGCACAAGCCCCGTCGAGATTGACGATCGCAACGCCGCACCGCCGGTTGGTCGCGTACGGCCACACACATTGCGAGGTGGTTAGTAACGCGAATCAGCAGTGACTTCCCCGAGTCAGAAGAGAACGATCGGTCATAGAACGAACCAGTCCCCTTCTTCGGCTGACGTCTCAGCAGAGGCCGGTGGCACGGCCGCAGCTGGACGACCTTCCGAATGCGCGAGGAGGTCCTCATGTCGGATCCCATTGAGCACAACCCGGCGGCGGAGGTCGGCCCAGAGGTCTTGAGCCTGAGCGACCTCCGTGGACGCGTCGTCCACCGCCCAATCGATCTACTCCGACTCGACCTGGAACGGATCGGCGGGATCCTGTTGGAGCACCACCAACAGCGTGTCGGAGCACTCGTCCTCGAACTCACGGCCCGCCACCCCTGGGCGGCGGAAGGCTATCTCGACTTCTATCAACCCGGGCGCTGGGACTGCGAGGCCGATCTGGTCTACATGTCGTCCATCCACCAGGTCGGCGCCTCGATCGGAGAGTGGGATGGCACCGCCGCCTACGGGCGGTTCACTGCACCTACCGCAGGGACGTACATCGTCGTGGTGAACTTCTCGGGGCACCAACAGACCATGCGCCTCAATGGCCCATGGGGCACGAATACCGCCTACACCGCCACTACCAGCCAGTCCGCCGCCGCCACTGCAGTCTGGACCGGCTCCGCAGGCGAAGGGCTCTACTTCACTTTCTCGTCACGAGCGGACACTGGCTACGCAGGCACTGCGTACCTTGACTCCGTTCAGATCTTCCGCCCCGCCTGACCGGACCGGTGGTCGGCCCGCCGCGGTCGGTGCGGATCGTCTCGCTGTCGACGAGCTGATCGAAGAGCCCGCATCACCATTGACCACCACTGAACCCGCAGTCTGCCTCCCCAGCCGGGTGCAGGTTCCTCCTTTCCGTGCACGAACTGATCGCGGACCAGCTCACGGAACCCAGGCGCGCCGGCATGGCCCACGTTGTAGGTCGGGAGTGAGTGACGACCACGCTTAGCGTTAACCTCTACTGCAACGAGGAGGATTGAGTGAGAAAAGTTGTGACCACTGCCGTGCTGGCAGTGGCTGTTTGCATGGCGGGAACCGCGTGCCAGGCCTCAACCAAGGCCGGAGAGCCGGCGCCGACCAATGCGCTGACCACGCCAACGGCTTCGACCAGCGCGACTCTGCCAGTCCCCACGGTGCCGGTGGACCTTAGCGGTTCTGGAGAGTCGGTACTGACTGCCAATCTTGAGCCAGGTGGTTACACGGTCCAGTTCACGAACACCTCGGGTCACATGATCGTGAAGCCGGTCAATCGCGACGGAACGACGGAGTCCTCATTCATCAACACCAGTGATACGTCCGGTGTCACCACCTACGCCTCCACTGGACCGGTGACCCTCAAGATCGAGAACACCCGGGGTCCGTGGACGCTGCGGTTCGTGCCGCTGGCCTAGCGGGGAGCTGCCGGCGACTCAGACGCCGACGAGAAACAGGACCCGCACCCGCCTTCATCGGCAGGGTGCGGGTCCTTCCTTTTCGCCACCCGACTGGGCAGCGGCGACACCCAGGCCGCGCCACCGCGCAACGGCCGTGGCGCAGTTCAACCGCCGCAGTAGTGGCTCTTGTCTGGCCGCTCACATGCCACCGACCGCGAGTAGGGCGAAGGCGTCGCCGCCATGCTCGGTCCGTACAACTGCACAGCCACCGCAATACCGGCTCTTGTGGGCCCGCTCAGATGCGACCAGCCTCCGGTGGGTTGGCAGCACTACCGCTGCACAACTGTTCACTCGCCGCCGTACTGGCTGATACGTGGCTGTCCAGGTGTCACCCCTCCCGAAGGGAAGCGCCACACTGTGGTTATATAACCGGCTCTACGGCGGCAGATATGCCGCAATATCGGCTGCTGACCGACAGTTGGGCTGGCTGCGTGACAGCACAACACGACTTCAACTGGCTGATGATCAACACTACGGCCATATAGCCGGCTCTCAACCGCCTGCAGTGCTGATCATCTGCGCGTACTGACGGATGTACCACCGCCCTGACGGCCCTATAGGGACGGTTCTACCGGCTCTTGACCGGCTGCACGAATGGCCCACAATGACCGGATGCACCGCACTGCGGTGGATGTACTGCTCACACGCCATACTTCCGGCTGTTCTACCACCGCTATACCGTCACCATTGCGCCGAAACCACGCGACCTGGGCTTTTGCCGGCCCCTACGGTGGCCGGCGACCCCTGTCGAGACCCCCCTCTGAGGTTCTCCGGGGGCCTCCAAGAATGGCTTTACGGCCACCACGACAGTCCCCGGCGCAATTACCGCCTACGCAATTGATGAGAAATCATTCGAAACAGCATTCCGGCCATTCATGGCAGCGATTCCGCATTTATCTTGCGGCCCGCAACCGCAACAGCTCAGACGCCACTGGCGAACTCCGGTTCGACGACCATTCGTTTCCGTCACGGAGATACTCCCGCCTGCGACGAACAGCCCCTCCGGCGCACGTGGACGCCAGGGGAACCGACCATCGATGAGGTGCCCTGGCGGCCCCGGATGCTTCGCACCGGAGCCGGTCGCAGAAGGACGCTGCGACCGAAGCCCACGTGCGCCGGAGAAGCAGGCCCTGATTCCCCGGCTGCCGCCGGAGCCTGCGTCTGAGCCACCCAGCCCGGCCCGCACACGAACCCCTGCGCCAGGACGAAGACCGCCCCGGCCGGTGGATCCCCGAGCCTGGAGCCGCCCGCTCCGAGCAGCTGCAGCACGAGCCTGCGAACAGGCCCTGTGACCGGTCCTGCGGCCCACTGGAGGCATGGCCGCCACCCGACACCAAGAGCCGCCCTGCGGCCACCCGGGGCCGCGCCTGTGACCCGCCTGCGGCCACCCACAGCGACCACAGGTCTGTGTGACGTCACCCGGTGCCCGGCCGCCGCCTCACACCCCCTCTACGGCGCCCTCACGGCCCGGATCCAACCCGCACCCACACCGGTGGACCACCCGGCCGCACGGACCCTTCCAGCCCCACCGGTGAAGTCCGCAGCGACCGCAGCCGCACGTCTGATTCGAGCCGGTGACACCGGCCGGCTACGCCGCCACAATCCACACCCGGCCGCCCGCCGGCCGCTGACGCGACCGAGCCAGACCCGACACCCTGGCCGAGAGACAACCTCGAGACCGGCCGTGGCGTGATGCGCCTACGGCGCGCTTGGCAACACGACCGCCGGACCGCTACGTCTGCGTGTTTTCGTGGGGCCCTCACCGTCGCCACTCTCTTCATCAAGGCGCGCTCACGCGCGGGCGACGGACCCACGAAACCACTCCGCCTCCGCTCAGATTGTGGCCGCGGCTGACGCCGCCGATCGAAGACACCTGAACCCCCACAGAGAACCCGCGGCTGGCGCCACGGGAACGGCTGCGCCTTGCTGGCACCGGCCGCTGACGCGACCGCTGTGACCCTGACGCCACAAGGGTGCAGATCCGCCCACTCGCTGCGCTCGCCAGCGGCCCTGAAGCTGACTCAAACCCCAAAAGCAGGGTTTGCGTCAACTGCGTCAGTGACCTAGAACACACGACGCAAACCACACCCGCCCTGGGCTGGGGAAACAGGAAAACGGGGCCGTATTTGCGACCCTCTGTTTTCGGGGTATCTCGCCTATTTGCGACCGGTCGCAATACGGGGATTCTGCCCTGTTTCCCCAGTACGCCACGGACGCAAACTCCCCTCGCTAACGCTCGGAGCCGCTTGCTGTGGCCAAACAGTGAAAGGGCATAAGGAGTCGTGACGCACTTCGGGTTTCGTTCGCTTCGCTCACTACACCCTTCGTTTGCCCGGCAGAGCCGGGACGACCTCCTCGGCTGGCGCCTCGTCGCCCTCGCTGCGCGAGGGTCCTTATCGCCTTCGGGCCACTGCGTCCGGTCGCTGCGCGACCTCCCTCGCACCCCTGCGGCGCCCCCTGCGGGGTGCCCTGTCCGCCGCGGCCTGGTGTCCGGTGCGGTGCTCGGCGCTGGCGCGCCTGCGCCCTCTCCGGGTCGGTTACTCGCTCGCTCGCAACCTCTGATGCCGCTGCGTCCTGCCGGCCTGTTTCGCGCCCCTGGCGCGCGTATCTGCGACGAGTTGGGCCGCGATCAGCCGGCCTCGCCCGTCTGCTTCGAGATGGGGGGCGGGCCTGTCGGCTGCCTGGTGCCCGCGCAGCTCGCTCGCTCGCTGCGTGGTCCCTTCCCTGCCCTGCCGCGAAGGATGTTCCGACACTGCTGTCGCAGCGGTCTGCCGGCCGCGCGGGCGCGGCGGCTGTGTCCGGGTAGGTCAGCTCCGGGTCGCGAAGAGGTTCGCTCCGCTCTGCTCTGCTCTGCTCTCCCCGGTGCCTGCCGGTGCCGGTGGGGGTGACCGTCCGTGTCCGGACTGCGCCTGGGATCGGCTGTCCGGACCGCGACCTCATTGAGTGACGTGGTGACGTCACGGCCCTGTTGAGGCCCCCGATTTGGCGGCCTGATGTGTCCGTTGTCGTCGCTTCGTCGGTCGGGGTGAGAACGGGCTACCCCGACGGAATCGGGGGCAGTGCCGAAGACGATGGCGGCTCTCGGTGAGCGCACCCGGAGGGTGCTGCGGGAGCGACGATGTCACCGCGTCGAGCGGTTCCCTCCCAGCGACCCCGAGAGCTGATGATGAACAACTGCATCAACTGCGAATGCCAGATCGTGTTCCGAGAATGGGACTTCCGTTGGATCCACTCCGGGACCTCCAACTTGAGGTCCGGCCACCTCTGCTGGCCTGGCGTCAGCGAAGACGTCGTCACCCCCGAGTCGGACCGGCGATCCCTGCCGGCGGCTCTCCCCGGTGGCGGGTCACTCGGGTGAGGGTCTGATCCACGCCATACCTCGCGGTTGCGATAGGAATGTCGTTCGCGTTACTCCGACACTATTTCTGGCCCTCGGTGAATATTGGATTGTCGCCATGATATCAGCGCGTTCGAAGGCTGGATGCAGAGCGAGTTGGAACGGCGCATCGGTCGTCGTCAATCCTTTTCGCCGCGAGGACGCCCGCCGGCCCAGTGCACTCCGAGCGGCCCGAGAGACCGGGCGAAGTCGTTGAGGTCGGTCACCACCTGCTCGGTGTCCGCGTGGTGCAGCCGACGATCGAGTTGGAAGTAGAACGAGTCTTCGGAATCGAGAGCACGCTGGTCGTAGTCACGCAGTCGAAGAAGATCTTCCATCGTGATCAAGGCAGCCACCGGCCGTCCATTCACGCCGATGACCATCGGTTCGGGCAGGCCATTGTCGAAGCGGTCGATCATCGGAAATACCAAGCCGGGAGCTCGATCCAGCGGGATGAGGTTGAAGGGTTTGTCGGCGTTTTCGCCGCCGTGGTCGTGATCGTTCGTGTCGGGCATGGTGGTCTGCCTCGGTGTTGGGGACCGGGCGATCCGGTTCCTCGAGAGCTCGGGCTATCAGACCGTCGCCAGCGAACTGACGACGGCGAAGACACGGTCGCTGTCTCGGATCATCTCCTGCGCGGGGGTGCGGCCAGCGAAGTTGTCGTTCGGTCGGCTCATCCACCTCGACAGACTTACGACACCGCCGGGGAACTCCCGTGCAAGGCGGCTCATCTGGGGGAGGACCGGTTCTTCGAGATCCGGGGTGAACTGCCATGCGGGCAGCTTCCACGTGCGCGCGTCCTTGATCCCGACCAGTCGGTGCTCGGCGATCATGTCGGAGACTGTCTGCGGTGAGACGCCGAGCAGCGCGGCAGCCTCCGGGCGGGTGAACGAACAGGCCAACTGCTCTTGTCTCTGTTCGATCTGGAGACGGAGGTTCTCCCGTTCCAGGGCCGTGGCTTCCTCGTAGGAGACCAGCGGACCCCAGCCGTCGTCAGTTATCCCTCGCGGATACGAAACCGCGACCTTCTCGCCGGCAGCGAGTGTGGTTTGCCGCTGCACGAGCAAGGCCACCGCCTGGGAGGCCTCGAGCATCGGCGCTCGCACCTTCTCGGAGAGCGCCCGGAGGGCGTCAGCGGTAGGTGCGTCCAGTACCGTCACCCGCCTGACGGCGGCCGCTACCTCGGTCAGTCGTCCGGAGTAGTAACGGACATCCTCCAGGTACTTCCGGAAGTCATCTCCGTCGACGAGGTCCTCCAGCAACTGCGCCATCTCGGCCGCCGGGCGCAGCTCCTGCGACGCTTCTGTCTCTGGCCCTCGTGTCATCTGAAGATCACCTTCCCGGCTCCCTACCCAGGGTACGCGGGATGTGCGGGATATGCGGGTTGCGCGCCCGCGGTTGACGGGACGCTGGGGCCCGTGACGAGTGTCGCTGAGTAGGTCAGGTTGGCGGGACAACAAGGGGTATGGCTGAGGAGAAGGTCAACGGAGCACCAGTCACGGACGGGCTCTCCGCCTGGCGGGATTGCGCTGGACAAGGCAATGACCGCATCGGGAAGGGAGGCAGTGTACGCGTCCTCCGGTGTCTTCGGTTCAGCTACTTCGCCGACGGATCCGACTTGACCGGTGGCCCTCTCATGCTGACCGGCCCTCTCAATCTCTTCTAGGCCTTCGTTCGCAGCCGCTCATTCTGCGACGGCGGAGAACGATCGAGCGCCGGTGGCGACGGCGCACAGTGCCACGGTGATCAGCGACGGCAACCGGTAGTGACGACCGCGCCGGGCACGCGGATCGGTCCACCTATCGGGACATACGCGGTGTGGTCGCGGAGCTTTTCGGTGTAACGGCAGCGGCGACGATCGCGGTATTCAGTACATGAATGGTTGGCGAGCACTGCTGGTCGTGTTGGTGGGTGCAGGACTCATCGGCTGCGCAACCGATGCCGGAGAGGATGGTCCGCCCTCGCCGGTGACGACGAGTTCGTCTGCGCCGACGAGTGCTCCCACGCAGGCGCCCGTAGCTGAGTCGCCATCGCCGACCGCGGCGCCCGAACCGGTCGAGATCACGGTGCAACAGCCCCTGAATCCGGTGGCGACAGAGCCGGCCCCCGTCATCACCGGTTGCCAGATGGGAATGGGACCGATCGAGACGTACTGGTCCGACGGGTCGGTCACCGGGTACACGGACTACTGCCAAGCGCAACACGACGCGGCACTGTCCGCTGAAGTGGAGGCCAATCGCAACGCGCCTTACCCCGAGCAGGAGCCCACCTACACGCCGCTTCCTCAGGTCGAACCGAAGGACGAGTACGACACGTCGTACCGTTGCACGAACCGGATCAACTACGCGGGTGATCCCCGGTCGAACGCCGAAATCAACTCCATCGGCGCCAACACCGGTAACTGCCCCGAACCGATCAACTGACTGTTCAAGCTTCGGAGTCGAGGACGGCGAGCAACTTCCTCGCTCAGGCGTGGCCGCCGCCGGTACGTGCGTAAGCCGGGCGTGTATGCCGACGACCGGAATCCGCAGTCGCACGGCCATTCAGAGAGGTCAGTTGCGGCGGCCGAGCCCGTCCGCCTGACCTCTGAGCGCGAGGACGGTCCTTCGCGGACTACCAGCGGGACGGCGGCGATCCAACGCGCGACTTTTCGCCCGGCGGGGGCCGGTCAAGGGGTTCGCTCCTGGATGAGTCACTGCTGGTCCTCAGCGGCCGAACATGCTGCCGCGCGACCGTGTCACTCGAGCAATTGTCAGACATACCCGAGACGACGGGGCTAAGGCAGAGCCTGCGGCACGGTGCCCACGCCGAGCCGGTGGTGCCCGAATGACATCACAGGTCTGACCCGACCCGCGGTCTGCAGGGGATACTCGGCAGCGTCGGCTTCAGTACGACATCGGGGCGCTTGGCGGCACCGTTCGTGCCAGTGCTGGCGACGTACGGTCCGGAAGGTTCGCCGAACTGAACGCCGTCGATGTCGTACTTGAAGTCGCTCACTTGAGCTCCATCCATCCGAATCGCCGCACCTACGCCGGCGGCGAGGCGCTGTCCGACGGTGCTCCGACGTGCGACTGGTCACCCTGCGGCGCCCAGTCCAGGTGCTCGGCGATATCGCCGACCAGGAGCACCGCGGCCAGGGCATCGAACGGGTCGCCGGGAATCCAGTAGCCGTAGGCCTCCTCGTAGCCGAACGCTGCCGAGTTCTGCACCCGTGACCACCATCGGGTGGTTCCGTCGTCGTGGAAATGCGGGTAGTCGCGGCGGACCGCTTCGGTCTCCTCGACGGACGCAGTGTCGGGCAGGATTTTGAAACTGCGTAGCAGCAGCGGTCCTCGGAAGATCATGACTGCGCCGGCACGCTGACCGGGCGGCCACATGGTGTACTCCAGCGCCTTGAACAGGTCGTCGGTGCAGAAGATCGCCGTGTCGGTGGGGTCCGCGTCGACACCTCGGTTGACGATCGCGGGATACCGGTCGATGGACACGCCGCGGAACAGCGGCCAGTAGCCCGCCGACGCTAAGACCGATGTCAACTCCGAGACCGGCGAATCGAACTCAGACGGCAGGTCGTCAGGTGCGAATCGCCACGTCGGAACTCGTTCGCCCGGAATCTCGATGCATGCCATGGGGTCGAGGTAGCGCGCTGAATCGCACTGGGCGGGTCATGACCTCGTCCAAGTAGCCGTCCCGCTGGGCAATCTACCCACCATCGACCGACGAAAAACGAGCTGAGGTGGCCTTTTGCCGGAGACGCTGCGGGAACTGAAATTCTCGTCGGTAATCGCACAGAAAACAGGAGTGACGAGGGGGCGGAGTGGGAAAAGCGGGTTTTGGGCGCGAATCGGGTGTCGAGATGCAACGAAGATGAGCGGGCGTCGCGGCCTTGTTGAGCACGGTCGACGACACGGACATATAGGCCGTGACCTGTACTGATGTGTGCGACCGGACGCGCACCGAACCCGACGTCTTGCTCGATTTGCTGCTAGATTCCGGCCCTGGAGCCCGGCGACGGGAAGCTCGCCAAGGGGGTGCGCGGTGCGCAACCACGCGCGCAAGGCCCCCTGGTTGACGAAGAGCCGGGATCGGAGTGCGCGAAGAAGTTCCGACTGGACCTTGGCGCCGTCATCGATGTGCCGCGGAAGCGCGGCTTGGCCAGGGGTAGCACGCCAAGGACGGCCCCGACCAGGTGATTCATGGTCGGGGCCACCCGTATCGGACGTAGACTGAGAGCTTCTTCGGCCAGCGCCGGTGTTCGGGGGTTGGGGCAGGCCGCCAGGGCTGGGAGGTCTGTCGATGAGGCAACGTCACCGTCTACGCCGAGCATCGATCGTCGCCGGAGCCGGCGCTGCACTGCTTCTCGCGGCACACCCTGCCGCCGCCGCACCGACCGACACTGTCTTCCCCATTCCTGTCGCCGCTCTCGGCCTCGGTGCGAACGGACTCCCGGGCGCGGGCTCCTTCTACCTGACCGCCACCACCGATACTGACACTCCGGGAGTGACCCGCTTCGGGCCGGACATCGATGTCTTCGTCCACTGGCGAAACATCTCCACCGGTGCAGCTGGTGTCGCATACCTCAGTGACGGCACACCGGTCGAGACCGGTTCCGGGACGGTGGTCGCCCTGGCCACGCTGCCTGGATACGGGCTACTCGCGAGCACGCCCGGCGCCGGTGTCTGGACGGTTCCCTGACTGACTCGGCAGCCGCACCCGGACCGTGGCTGGAGGTGCTACGTCACGCGCTCGCCGTGACCATCGCGGCCCGCTCTATGCAATCACCGCGGACACGACCTTCGGTATTGGCCAAGCCGGAACCACCTGTCGCGCATGCCATAGTGACCCATGCGATCGACCTGCTCCCTCTACATCGACACCGGATACCTGCTCGCCTCCGCCGCGACCCGGGCCACCGGCACCTCCCTGCGCAGCGGAATCCACGTCGACTACGCCAAGCTGATCCGTTCGCTGGTCGAGACCGCGGAGGCCCGGTCGGGCCTGCCGGTGTTGCGGGTCCACTGGTACGACTCGGCCCACAACGGTGTCCCGGATTGCCAACAGGAGCGCATCGGCGAGCTGTCCAAGGTGAAGCTTCGGCTCGGGCGGTTCGGCGCTGGCGGCGAACAGAAGGGCGTCGATCTGCGCATCGGCCTCGACCTGGTGACCCACGCCCGCAACAACGCGTCCGACGTGTTCTTTCTCGTGTCCGGCGATGACGATCTCACCGAGGCCGTCGAAGAAGCCCAGGTGCACGGTATTCAGGTGGTGTTGTTGGCGGTTCCCACAGTGGAGGGCAAGCCTCACGGTATGAGCCGGCACCTGGTCCGGGCCGCCGACGAGCTCGACAGCATCGACAGCGCCGCAATCGATGCCGCGGTGATGAAGGTCGATCGCCAACCAGCGCCTGTGCTCGCACCGAGCGCACCGAAGCCCGTACCCGTGCCCGTGCCGAGCACGCCGAAGCCGGCACCTGCCCGGCCCGCGGCCGCCACAGCACCGCCAGCCGTCCGCAAACCCCTCGACCTCGCAGCGGCAGCACCACGTCCAGCGGCTGCAACCCCGCAGCCGACGAGCGTGCTCGCCTACAGCGTCTCGACCGGATCTCCCGCGCACGGGCTCCCCGGGTACATCGACGACACAGAGCGGGGCCAGCTCATCGACGAGGTCGTCCAGCGCGTTCTCAACTCGTTCCACGAAAGTGCCACCCCCGAGGACAGACTGGGACTGCAGCGGGCGCGACCCTCGGTCCCTCGGGACATCGACCGGGCACTGCTGCAAGACGCGTCCGACGTGATGCAGAGATACGACCTCGACGAGGACACCCGGTTCCGGCTGCGGGCGCGCTTCTGGGAGAAGTACGACGAGAGCTGACCCGTCGCCGCCGGCACCACCGGAACACGGCAGGGCGCACATGCAGGTTTTTTGTGACGCTAGGGTTGGCGCATGGGTGGGGTTCTCTATGAAGACGGTACGGTCCGGCTCGATGAGAGAGGCGTGGCGATTCGACATTTCTACTTCCCGTTCGTGAGCAGATTCCTGCCTTACGAGAAGATCGAATCCATGCACCTCGCAGCACTCCCCGACATTGGTGGACGCTGGAGAATTTGGGGCACAACCGACTTCAGCTACTGGTACAGCTTCGACGTTCGACGACCAGCGAAGACGATGGGCATCGTGTTGGAGAACTGGGGCTGGGGGACGACGCCGGTGTTCACCCCCAAGGACCCTGACAAGGTCGCATCGATCATTTCAGCCCGGCTTTCCAGGACGCGGTAGCGGCTCGCAGATGTCGACGAGGTGGTTGGGCATGCGGCTCTACCTCGACGGAGGCAGACTGACGTCAAAGTAGGTATGAATCGATGAGCTAGCGCTCGAGATACACCGACACGACAGCGTCCTGGTCATATATGTTGGTGTGGCCAGCCGGGTGTCTGGTCGGGCGACGGCCCGCGGGAAGCAGACACCCGGCCACCATCTACCAGCTAGCCTCGATCGCCAACCTCGGCTGGGCCCTATAGCTGCCCTACCTTGCCTACCTTGGGTAGGTCCGGCATCACGCTTCGTCGCCGGAGCCGCTCATTCATCGTTCAGTTGGGGAATCGAAGCTGCGTCCAATTCGGCTCGGAGTGCGGTGAGCACGTCCTCGGGTGGAAGGTGTTCGCGGATTGTCAGATCGGCGAGCTCGCGGATTCTGACGACGACGGATCGGGGCAGTGGAGATGCTGCCGTCGCAACGCGTGTGCCCGCACCGGTGCGGCTGGTGACCAGTCCGTCACGTTCGAGTTGCTTGTAGGCGCGGGCGGCGGTGCCGGGGGCGATTCCGAGGTCGAGGGCCGTCTGTCGTACCGAGGGGAGTCGCTCTCCCGCCCCGAGACGCCCGGACGCAATTAATCCGCGGAAGTGATCGTAGATCGACGCTGAATCGGTCGGGTTGTCCGGAATCTGAACGTCCTTGCCGGGCATCATGCGACCACTGCATCTTCCTGCAATCCTGCCGCCGGCGTGGTGCTCGCATGCCGGCGGCGTAGGCCGTCGACGGTGATGCGGACAAGGGCCGCGACAGCCACAACCTGCATTCCCCACCCCAGCCAGAAGATCGTCGGGGCGAACGACGAGTATCCCGCGCTCCACACGAACATGCCGACTCCGGGGATTCCGAATCCGCTGCTCCCCATGCCGGATCCGCCGATGAAGGACAGGGCCCCACCGAGGCTGAGCAGCAATGCTCCGAACGAAAGTCGGAGTAGCGCGGCCGCGGAGACTCGTCGCTTGGCTGTTTCCAGCGCGACAGCGCTGGGATGCCGGAACGGGCGGCGGGCATCGACGGACAGTGCGGTCCAACCCAATCCGACAAGGACGGCGGTCGCAACAAGCACGGGAAGCCCGTACGTCCAACCATAGAAGCTGGTGGAACCTCCGCCCTCGATGTCGAGTCGGCTGTACCAGGCGCCGTCTACCGAGCTCGAGGCGAACCCCGCCAGGACCGATACGACGATCAGCGCCACGATGGTGGCGGTGACAGCGCCGACCTCTCGGCGATTCGCGAAAGTTGCCCATGTGCGTCGGGTCGTCGGAGCGACGGGCGCCTCAACGCGCGTGGGTGTGCGCGTGACAATGACCAGCAGAACGGCGGCGCCGACAGCAGCTCCCGCAATCGGAGCCGCATAGTGCCACCATGTGACAGCCGGTGGTGCAACGAGGTACATCTCTGACACGGACCCGGCGATCCACCCGACAAGCGCGAGAAGCGCTCCCAGGGCCGCGGCCCGTCCGACAAGGCCGTCCGCGGCGGTCGGCGGGTGTGGCAGGGGCTGCGCGTTGCCCGAGCCCGCCCTGCGTCGAATCAGTGCGACGGCGACGACGAGCAGCACCCCGAAGACGATTTCCGTGCCGGGGCTCATCGCGATTGTCGTTGGGGTGGGAAAGTTCGTTGGCATGCAAGCCTCCCTCTCGAAGCATATTTGTATCAACAGGCTAGTACGGTTTGTACCCGCCTGATGGCACAAACTCGAGTGTCGATACTGCCGATCGCAGCAGCGCGCTGGCCACTGCTGCGATCGGCCTCGGGACCGCCGGCGCCGGGACGGCCGGAACGCCTTGCGAAAGGGTGCAGGACGCCGGGCCGGTCCGCCTACGTCGGTGTTACGGAATCGGCAGGAACCAGAAGGTGTCGCCGATGCCGGGGCGTCACCAGGGCGTCAGGTAAAGCCACCATGCGATGGCATTCAAAATGACTACGCCAACGGGCCCAAAAAATCCGTTGTCCATTTCGTTCACCTTCTCAGTGGTAGCAGTAGCCGCCTAGCTCACACGGGAGGTTGCGCATGAGCCAGATTCGAGCCGGTTCAGGCAGGAACCACAGCGTCCACCAGAGGTCTGTGAAGTCCATTCGATTCGCCTGTCCTTCGATCAGGGGCAGTGGCCCCATCCCCACCATTCACACGGGGTCACTGCCATCAGCGCGCGGACCAGTTCGGGGGCAAGTCCATTGTCCACCACCACAGTTGGAACATGTCTCAACGCCTTTCGCGGTTAGGGGCAGTGTCCACCGAGGTCGCAGCCGATGATCGACCACAGCATGATCCGCCATTCCATCGGGAACGGCAGTCCCAGTCGCTGCCGGTGATGACGTCGTTGCAGCCGGGGCACCGATTCTGTTTCAGTTGACCGGCACTCCGAGTAGGGAGAGCACGTACATGAGCGGTGCCCATGGCCCCCAAAAAGCCCAAGCTGTTGCACCCATATCAACTCACCTCCTCTCAGGGGCAGTGTCCGCCGAGGTCACACGGGATGATGGACCACAGCGTGATCTTCCAGGCCTCCGGGATGGGCAGCTGCCACATCCATGTGGAGTGCATCTGCTCAATCGTCTCCGGTGTCCACATCAAACATCCACCTCCGGGCCTCCCCGACCGTCTGACCAGGTTAGACCCCCGGCGTAGCGCAGCGGGAGGTTCAGTGCCGGCCACTCCAGGTCGATGGCGTTGACGTCGAACACCCGCGAATACGGGGCCTGAGGCCTTCGGGCCAGGCCGGGCCCGCTGTCCGCGGSCCACGACGCCGCCACCCGGCGATGCGCCGGCAGGACCTGCACGGCCGCGATCCACCCAAACCCGCTGTGCCGCACGACCAACCGGCGCTCCACACGATGGGACAGGTCAACACAGCAACCGCCATCGACGTGAGGAGTACACATGGGATCTATCGGCTACGCACGCCCGGCCAACACGACGCCCCAGCAGGAGGCGCTCAACTACCTACAACGCAACCTGCACCCGGACCACACGGTCGTGGCGCACTCGGTGCAGCCGATCCCGTACGGCGAGTGGTCGCATGTGCTGTACGCCGCCGTCGACGCCGGCGCCGGCGCCGGATCCGTCACCGCGCACCTCCTGCTGTTCGCCACCTCCGGCGGCAACATCTACATCAAGTGGCTGCACGAGGACTCCGGGCCGTCGCACTGGCGGGCGGTGCCGAAGATGCTGCTCGCCGCGCTGACACCGACCGCGAACCAGTACGCGCTCACGTGGCGGGCCAACGCCGCGCGCTGGACTGAGCGCCGTGCTGCGGCGCGCCGCGCGGTCGGTTCCCAGGTGCAGCTTGCCGAGCCGATCAAGTACGGCCCGCCGGTGGGCGAGATCAGCGCGGTCCATCTCGAGTCGCTGACCGTGTTCCGGCCCAGCGGGGGGACCGGACCGCGCCTGACGGCCCCGTCCGACTGGTTCGACTCCGAGTTCACCGTCGGCGCCTAAGGCCCCCTGCACGATGGCCCCGTCACAGTCGCCGACGGGGCCATCACTATGTCTCGCGCGGCGCAGGACTCTGTCCGCCACCGCCAGACCAACGGCCAGGGAGCCGTACCTCAGGCAACGAGGCCTGCCCGGAACGCAGCAAGTGCCGCTTCGACACGATTGCGGGTGCCGAGCTTGGTGAAGACCGAGGAGATGTGGGTCTTGACGGTCGTCTCACTGAGGAACAGGGCCGCGGCGATGTCGGCATTCGATGCGCCGGTCGCCAGGGCCTGCAGTACGTCGCGTTCACGTTCGCTGAGCGCCCCCAGAGCTGGCGTCGCGGCAGCCGGAACTGACGGCGGTAGTGCGCCGGCGACGATGCGCCGCAGCGAGTCCTGGCTGAACAGGGTGTTTCCGGCGGCCACCGCGCGCACCGACTGGTGGAAGGTTTCGGGGGCTTCGTCCTTCGAGAGGAAGCTGTGGGCTCCGGCGGTCACTGCCTGGATGACGAGGTCATCGACGTCCATCGCGGTCATCGCGATCACACGCGGCGGGTCGGGGAGGGTCATGAGGTGCAGGGTCGCTTCGAGGCCGCCGATGCGTCGCATCTTCAAGTCCATCAGCACCACTCGGGGCCGGTGGGCTGCGACGGCGGCAGGGACCTGGTCACCGTCATCGACGCCTTCAACGACGGTGATGTCCTCGGCGGCGGCGAAGATGTCGGCCACGCCGCGGCGCACGAAGGGGTCGTCGTCGACGATGAGCACGGTGATGACATCGGCAGCAGTCATGGTGCCGTCAGGGTATTCCCCGGCGGGGACAGCCCGATCAGGGGACTGGACGATATGGCGGTCACCCCGACTTCACGGGGCAAGCGATCTCTCCAAAGATCACGAACCCTACCCAACCGTGCGGGTCCGCCCCAGGAGCTCAATGTCGTTCATTTGAATGAACTTAACCCGAATATCAACGCAGAATCCGCCCCGTCCACGCAGCTCCAGGGTTTCAGGCGTACCAGGGGAGCCAGCAGTCGACCACGAACTCGGTGCCGAGGACACCGGCGTTGAGGGTGCCGCCGACGTCGCAGGCCTGTTCGGCGAGCCCGCGCAGGCCCGCTCCGGATCCGGGCGGAACGGTCGGGGGCTGTGCGCTCAGGGTGTTGCGGATGTCGATGCGGATACCGACGTCGGAGGCACCGCTGATCGTGATTCGGACGGTCTGGTCACTCGCGTACTTCTGAGCGTTGGTGAGCGATTCCTGCACCACCCGGTAGGTGACGTGGCCGGACACCGTCCCGACGTCGCCGGGCCGCAGGTCCGTGAACAGGGTTGCGTGCAGGCCTGCGGCGCGCGCGGACTGCACGAGCTCAGCGACGCTGTCGATGCCCTGATGGCCGCTCGGCCGGGCGCCGGCCGCCGCGGATCCACGGAGCACTCCGACAATGTGCTTGAGATCGTCAAGTGCATCGTGCGCAGTGGAACGGATCATTGAGGCGGTGTTGGCGACCTTCTCCGGGTTGTCGGCGCCGTTGACCTGGAGTGCGCCGGCGAACAGCGAGATTCGGCTCAGGCTTGCGGCGAGGGTGTCGTGCATGTCCCGGGCGATGCGGGTGCGTTCCTCGGTCCGGATCACTTCGTCGCGCATCACGGAGGTCTGCTCGGTCGCAACGTCGCGGCTGTGCTCGGCTTCGGCCAACTCGGACCGGGTGTGTTTGAGCATCGCCCCGCCGACCACGAGCGCAACCAGTAAGGCGGCGACGAACCACGGAATCCACGGTGCGATATCCCATTCCGGCTTCGGCGCACCCGCCTCCGGCCGGGTGGCGCCCATCGTCAGAACCGAGTTGTCGCGGGTGCGGTGGGCGTCGTAGGTCAGCGACGCGGCACACGCCAGGAACACCGCGATCGCCGCGGCGGCCAGTCGCTCGCCCCGCTCGGTCTTCGCGATCGCGTAGAGCACGATCAGCGCGGCCGTGGCGTCGGTCGAAAAGAACAGCGGCCCAGCCAATGTCAGGGCGAGGACCAACCAGGGGCGCTCATGGCGCCACACCAGTGCGACGGCGGCGCCGAGGTTCAGCAGGAACCCGACGGCGATGTTCCAGCCGTGGACGTTGTCCGAGTCGGTGGACAGCCCAAGGGCCATCAGGGTGCAGAAGACGCTCAGTGTCACTGCGCCCGTCGTCCAGGCGCGGCGACGGATGATCTCGATGTTCGCAGTCACCGCATGGAGGCTACGCAATCACCACATCGGTCTGGCAGGACCCGAAAGGTCGAGATCCGCGCCTAGGTCCGACCGAAAGTAGGACCCACTCCGCCCGATTGGATGAAGCGCCGCACCGTCCGCATCGAGTGAGCTATCAACACCGCCACAGCCGCCAGAAAGGAGCCCACTTGCTGACCACCAATGCAGTGCAGAACCTCACACTTCTCACAGACTGTCTGTGAAGTAGCGAACGGGACGCTAGGTTCCCCGACGGGGGAACACGCACCGCTCGGACATCGTGGGTGCACTGAACTGGGGGAACGCGATCGAGACGCCGCTTCACGCTGCCACATCCGGCCACGTTGCCTGCGTGATGTCCGCCGCCGCGCGGTCCCCGAAGCGCACCTCGATCGTGCACCGCTCACCCCTCGCAGTGAACTGACCGCGCTAAGTCATTCAAACAGTCGACAACCACATCCTTGGCCTGCAGTTTCATGCCAGCTACAGCCCAGCGCCCAAACGGCGCAACCAAACCCAGTAGGAGAAGATCCATGAACAAGCATGCCGCCACGATCGCAGGCGCTGTCGCCGCCGGCCTCGTCCTCGCGGGCGCAGGCACCGCCAGCGCGGCACAGACCGTCGCCCCCGGCGAGGGCACCTACCTCGTCGGTGCCGAGCTCGCACCCGGGCAGTACACCGCATCCGGCCAGGTCGACGACTACATGGGCTGCTACTGGAAGCGCCTGTCCGGCACCACCGGCGAGATCGACGACATCATCGCCTCCGACTACACCCACTCCGAGAAGGTCATCGTCACCGTCCTGCCCTCGGATTACGCCTTCGAGTCCGAGTACTGCGGCACCTGGACCCGCGTCGGCGACGTTCCGGTCGCCCCGGGCCCCGACCTCACCGGCGCCGCAATCGGATCCGCGGTCGTCGGCAGCGCGGTGGTCGGTAGCGCCGTGCTGCCCCTCGCGGCCCCGCTGCTGATGTCCGGATCCGCTGGTCTCTGACCGTTCCTTCCAGCATCAGCGGCGGTAACGAAGCCGTCCCGTCCCCCGACACGACGGGAAACGGTGCTTCGCCATCGCCCCGCCGCTTCACAAAACAACCACCGGCGGCGAACCGGCCTCAATTTGAAGTTGCAGCACGCTTACGCGACGCGACCGCAATCGGGCGCCAGCCGACCACCAGACCAGCAAAGAGCTATCCCCAGGAGGAAGCGACATGACCGACCCGAATCAGCCCTATCCCGGGCAGCCGTACCCGCAGCAGCCGCCGGCGAAGAAGAAGCGCAAGGTCTGGCCGTGGATCGTCATCGGCATCCCCGTGCTGCTCTTCGGTGGCTGCACGGTGGCCATGGTCTCCGCAGTCGGCGGTGACGAGAGCGCCACCGTCAGTTCGGGATCGAGCAACGGCGGCGGCGCTCCCGCGGCGAACAGCGGGCCGGACTTCCCCGGCAAGCTCGCCAAGGACACCTCCGCGATGGCCGGCGACACGATCACCCGGGACAACCTCGCGTACACCGTGACGCCCCTCGAACAGGGCAGCAGCTCCATCGGCGACTACGTGTGCAGCGACGTCACCATCAAGAACGTCGGCGACAGACAGAACGACTTCAACGGCTACTTCGACTGGGACCTGCAGGACGCCAACGGCGCGATCCGCAACGCCACCTACGCCCCGAACCACGAAATGCTCCAATCCGGGCAGCTCGCACCGGGCGGCGAGGCAATGGGCAGCATCTGCTTCGACGCCCGCCAGGGTGCAGCTCCCGGCACATACATCGTGCTGTTCAAGGACACGTTCTCCCTGTCCTCCGACCGGATCGCCTGGGTCAACACGCTCTGATCCCGATCGACGGCCCCTGGCGCCCTGTCCAACATCGGCACCAGGGGCCTCACCAACGATTGCAGCCTCCGACAAGCAGGCGCCGCCTGACCGTTCCATGGAATCGACACCAACCCCTCGACCCGGGCTTGGCCAATCCCGCAGGTGAAGTGAGGACGAAATGACCCAGCCGCCGCAGTGGCAGCCGCCATCGACACCGCCACAGTGGCAACCGGGAACCCCACCGCGACTGACACCGCCGGTGACCGGTCTGTGGATCGCGCTGCGAATCGTCGGTACCGCGATCGGTGCCCTCTTCCTGCTTCTCGCGGTCAGCTTCCTGCTTACCGAAGTGTTGTTCCTCCCCGCGGCGCTGATGGTTGCTATCGCGTGGCCACTGCTCTACTTCTGCCTCGCTGTGCCGATCCTCAAGCGACACAACGGGGCAGCAGCGGCCACTGGGTCCCAGGCAGGCAACCGAACCGGCACCACGTTCCTGAATCTTGTGATCGGAGTCGCCGCGCCCTTCGCCTTCCTGGTTCTGGTCGGCCTGGTCGACGTCGCGGTCCACTACGACGAGCTTGAGGCCTACGAATCTGAATCCGTCACCTCCGTGCAGGCGACGCCAGCCTTACCGCCACCGCCTGCAGTCGCCGACAACAACGCCGACCCAGCCTCACCGACCTTCTCTGAATCGATGGTCCGGGCGCACGGTACGTCGAAAGACCACAAGGGCGGCCAGTCGAACGTGCGGTTCGTCGCCGGTACCGACGACGCAGAACAGGTCAAAGCCCTCCAGAGGCAGTGCGTGCAGCACTACCTCGAGCAGACCGAGGCCGCCCACTGTTACGGATACGCCAACGACGCCGACTACGCGCTGACCACCATCGAATGGGACACCGAGTTCGACGAGAGCGCCTACGGCGGTGGGCGTCCCTGCTGGATTGTGTACGGCGGACAGCCCCTCGCCGGGCCGCCGGCCACCGAAACCAGCAAGGAGCCTTCCGAGTACACGCGCACCGGATGCCCCGGAGCCGTGCGTTTCCCCGGCCAGCCGGTCCCCGCACCGGCGGCCATCCCAGCCGCCCCGGACGGGCCGCCCGCTCCGGCTGTTCCGGCGCATAATCCCTGCGCGTTGCTCGAGCCCGCAGCCCTGGCAGCCGGCGGCTTCGAGGAGCGCACCGCCGCCGCCGCCGGCGGCGCGCCGGATGAGTTCGCGCGCGGCGACACCCGAGCCACCTACGCATGCGGCAACGCCGACAGCGGGGTGGTCATCGAGATCGACCTCCTCACCACCCCAGAGGCGGCACGCGCCCAGGCCGAGGATGCCACCAGCACCCAACAGACCTTCCTGCTCACCACCGGCACCCGGATCCCCTTCGACGCCACCCGCGGCGGCGCGAAGATCATCAACACCGAGCTCGGCATCTCGCGCATCAGCTGGTCGAACGGCCCCTACTCGGTCCAGCTCGACGTCATGACGGACCCAGTAGTCAGTGGCCTGACCCCGAAGCACCCCTTCGAGCGCATCGACGCCATGGTGGACGCGACTGTCGAGCACGCCGACCAACTCCTGAGTGGCGGCAGCTGGTAGACGCGAACCGGACAACACAGTCATCGGGGTGACCAGCGCGCGAACCTGGAAGACCCGTGGCCCTCGCGCGAATGCGCATCTGCGCCACGCTGATCCACGACGAGCACACACCAGCATGGGAGGATTCGGCGATGAACCGGGCATGGGGTGGGCGTGCGGGATACGTGACAGTGATGTGCGCGGTGATCGTCGCGGCGACGGCGGGCTGTGGCAGCGACGACCCCGGCTCGGGCGCAGCCTCGGTGTCTGCGGTCCCTACCTCGACCGACGTGCCGGCGAAGTCCACGGCACCTGATCCTCTCGGATCGGAACTCTCCTTCACCGGTGACGGCCAGACCGCGGCCCGGGTGACCGTGCTCAACTTCGACCCGGCCGCCGCCCCCGAGGCGCCGGCCCCGCCCGGCGGAGGGCACTGGGTCGGCGCCGAGGTCCAGACCTGCATCGACGGGGCGGAGGCCCCGATCGGGGTCGGTTGGTCGCAGTGGTCGGTCCTCGACGCCACCAACGGCCGGTACCCGGCATCGAGCCTGACGTACAACCAGTTCCCGCGGCCCGAGTATCCGGTCGGCTCGGAGGTCGTCAACGTCGGTGAGTGCGTGCGTGGCTGGGTGGTCTTCCCCGTGGCTGACGGCGCCGCGATCGACCGGGTGCGCTACACCCCGAACCAGTCCGTGAACGCGACGTGGTCCACGGTCGGCGCCACTCCACCGGCGCCGCCGGCCGCGGCAACGCCTGTCCAGGAGGCCCCACCGGTCGAGGCGGCCCCGGAACCGGACCCGGTCGTGGTCGAGACCACCGAGGAGGCCGAACCCGCCCAGTCGTCGGCCGGGGTGGTGACGGTGGGTCAGCCCTGCTCGTCGGTCAGCGACATCGGTACCGACGTCAACACCGGCGGCGACATCGTCTGCGTCTACATGGGCGCCGGCGGCGGCACGAAATGGGTCATGAGCGCCCCGATTTCCGGGGTCAACAACCCCGGGGAGGCATGCGACCAGGCGACCGAGAACGTCTCGTCCACACCCGCAGGCAAGGCGATCATGTGCGCCGGCGGCGAGTGGGTGTACGGCCCGTAGTCGAGACGGGAGACCTGTCCGGCCGGCGACGCGCCGCCGCTCGACGGGCCTGCTGGGGTCGCCCGCCTGCGAATCGGCTGATCGCAGCCCTGCCGTCCACTGCGCCGGGAACTCGGTCCACGCGGGCTGCAGGGGCCGGTTGCACGCGGGCTGTCGACGACAACTACCAACCGAGGTACGCTGGGTACGTCCGATACGGAACGTACCCATTGGAGGGTTGAGATGGCCGCTGATGTCCTTTCCGGCGCTGGCTGTGCCCACCACCCGGTCGACGCCGATGCCGCGGTCGAGGCGTACGCCGCCGAGATCGCCACGGCGGGCGCCGAGTTCACCGTCCGCTCGAACCTCACCTGCCTCTCGGCAGCCCTCATCAGGGCCACGGATCGTCACGGCACCGCCAACCGCCCAATCGACCAGCCCCACGTCTTCTACGTCCCGCGACGTTCGCCCGGTGCAGGCCCCGGCGACCTCGTCGCGGCGTTCACCGAGCTCGGCGTGACCGCCCTGACGGCGCAACAGCGCCTCCAGCTGGCCCAGGACCTGATCGGGACCGTGACCGGGGGCGACGACCACGCCCAAGAGCGCGCCCGCGCGGAGGGCCGCGACTCGATCCTCGACTCGTTCCAGCTCATCGACTCGCTGGCCGTCGCCGCCATCCTCGCGCCCACCAGCGCACCCACCCGGAGCGTGGCGCAGAAGCGTCGCAAGGCCGGCGACCTGATCGGCCTGCCGATCGGCACCCGCCCGGACTACCGCTACCCGGCCTTCCAGCTCGACACTCAGCAGCACCGCATCCACCCGCTGGTCCGGCACGCCAACCAGCGACTCGACGTCGAGAACGACCCCTACGGCGCGGCGAGCTGGTGGCTCACCCCCACCGACATCCTCGATGGCCGCAGCCCGCTCGAGGACCTCGAGGCCGGTGACCTCACCGAGATCGCGATCGACAACATCCTCGACACCGCCCGCCGGGGCATGTGACCCGTGCGCACCGACAACGGCGCCCCCGCGCACACCGACGTCATCGCCGCGGGCACGCAACTGTGGCGCGTCCACCGCACCGACAGCCGCCACCCCGCGAACTCGTTCAACTCCACGAACATCGCGCCACTCGTCGACGCCCTCACCATCGACCCCCGCCGCGAGCGGATCCCCCAGCAAGGCCGCTTCGACCCGGTCCACGACGACACCGTCTGCCCAGGCGGGTCCAGGCTCGGCGGATACCTGTACGTCGGGCTGAGCGTCGGCGCGGTGGTCGCCGAGGGCATCCTCCGGTCCACCGACATCCCGAAGTCGGGAATCCTCTCTGCCGCCCATCTATCCGAGCTGTCGATGAGCCGGATGATCCTGCAGCAGGACGTGATCGTGGCCGTCCTCGACACCCAGCCCGGACTCACCGCGCTCAACCAGAACAACTCGCTGACCGGCTGCACGTGGCGCGAGTACGGCAGCACCCGCACGACGTGCACCGCGATCCTCGTCGCAGCGCCCGCGGCACGCGGCGTGCGGTACCGGTGCAGCAACGGATTCGATGCGCGGTCACTACTGCTGGTCGAGCGGACCGACCCGCCCACCATCGAGGTGGAGCGCACCGGCGACCTCGTCCGGCCGGGGTGGGCCCGCGATCTCGTCGAGGAGTCGCTGTTCGTCGACTTCGGTGTGGTCCTCGACCGGCCCTGACCGGTCCGGCGGGACACCGCACGCCCACCCGCCTGAACCTCTCCGCTCTTCTACGCTTCGCGGATGTCGCTCACCAGCCAGATCACGTCGCCGGCATCACCTTTCATGCGCTTCGCCGCGACCGAGCTCCCGAACTCCGCCGCGGTGACCGCGCTCAAGGACGGCGTGCACCGCGGCAAACTCGCCGCGGCCGGCAGCCACGACGGGAAGCGTCCGGACTGGTCGCTCATCGGGACCGTATCGACTTCCGGCTGCGTCTCGCGTTCACCCATGCCGCGCCGGTCCCGGCGAGCGCGCAGCGGGGATACGCCGCCCTCCACCGCAGGGCGTTACCGGGTGGGTGCGACACACTGCTGTCCGACCTGACGGAGGCGGTCACCGCCATCCTCGCCGAGGGCCCGCCGGCCACCGCCGCCGCCGACCTCGCGCTCCCGGAATCAGCCGAGATCGAACTGATCCGACTCTGCGTCGTCGCTGCCCAACTCGACCAGTACGAGACCGCGGAGGAGTACGCGGCGGGCTCCTTCAAGGGACGGGCCGAGTTCTGCATCGGCGGTACCTGGGTCGCGTTCTACGGCGGAATGTCCTGGGGAGATGAGCCGTTCGACGGGTTCGATGCGGTGAACGCGCTCTCGTGCCTGCCCGGCCTCGCTGTCGCACACACTGCGCCGCCGGCGCCGAGGCTGGCCGACCGGATCCTCGACGGCCTCACCGACGACGGGGGACTGGATGGTGACCTGGTGCAGTGGATCAACGCGCATCCCGTGCAGGTGCGGGAGATGGTCGAGGCGCAGATCGAGTCGCGGGAATCAGTGATCTCCGACGCCGTGGATTCTGTGCTGAGCGCCGCGGTGGCGGACGTCCGGGTGGCGGTCCAGATGGAGGTCGCCACCCTGATCGGCCAGTAGCGTCCCGGGCCCGCCGGCGACCATCAAGGTCGACGGCGGGCCGACACCCCATCGACCATGGCGGCCTCACGCAGGGGAGTCACCGCGCGATGCGCCGACGATCCGCTGGAGGAGAGGCTGTCCAGGCGGCCGGCCAGGGGCGATCAACTCGCTCGTCCGACAAGCCTTAGGGGCGGGTGCAGCCGTTTCCTGCGCACCTCCAGCCGTTTCCGAGCATCACACCGGTTTCTGGTCCGGGTATGACGTTGCCGTTCTCGTCGCACAGCACGTCATAGCCGCAGGTGTAGGGAACGACGACTTGGTGGGTACTGGGGTCGGCCATCTGCACTCCGTTGGGATACGTGCAGACGTTTCCGTCGCAGACGGGGGTGTTCGCTGCAGCCTCGGCCGCAACAGCCTGATCTTGGACGGACTGGCAGTAGTCGGAGTAGCCGGTGGCTGTTCCGTCTGACCAGTATGTGGTGACAGGCCCCATCCCGGGTTGGCAGTCGACGATGACCGGCTCCGGGGCGACGACCGCCTCCGTCGCGATCGGTTCCTGAACCATCGTCGCCGGAGCGGGCGTGTCCTGAGCTGCCGTGGGTATAGCCTCCATCGTCGTCGAGATACCGGAGGGCTGCACCGAAGATGTTTGTTCAGTAGATGCGGTTGGATCAGAACTGCACCCGAACAGCGTCAATGCCGCTGCGACCGTGATTGCCAGATGCCATCGCTTCATAGCGCCTATACCGGCGGAAGTGGCTCGCCCGTTACGCCCCACGGGCAGGGCGTCAAACATGCTCTAGTCGCCGGCTGACAACCGCCTTCACCCAGAAAACAGTGTGGCCGCCCAATTCCGGGGCGGCCACACTGGCAACTACAGCGCTACGGCGACCCCGTGACCTCGGGCTTCCACTTCTCAAACTTCGGGCTATTGCCCGCGATAAACCACGTGATCTCGAAGGCTGACTCCGCATCGCTAAGCTTGCCTTCGTCTTGGTCGATACCGCCGACGTACGAAGCGACCCAATCAGACGCCTCCTTCGGAACCATGACGTTCTTCCAGTAGTCCTGGTCGTGGGAATCCATGAAGTCGCCGATCGTGTCGGCAGACTCGGCTTGGATGATCTCCTTGTCGGTCACCACGTCGACGAGAACCTTGGCGGTTCCGGCACCGCGCGCGACGTCGGCAACGATCAACTTGATCTGCTCTTTGTAGGCGTCGGTCGAGTAGTCGAGCTTTGCGGTGTGGACCCAATGCTGATCGAGCTTGCCCATGCCCGCGCCCTCGTTAACGGTGACCACCTCGTATTTCGGCCCCTCGTATGAGTACGGCCTGACCTCCTGCGTCGGGGACTGGGCGGTCGGCTCCTCGCTCGGTGCCGGAGTCGGAGCGGCGCTCTTGGTCGCTGAGGCCTCCGTCGCGTTGGGTGCTTCGCTCTCGCCTCCCACTGCACTCGCGATCACGCCCACGAGGACGAGGATCGCAACCAATCCGCAGACGATGCCCAGCGTCACCTTCTGGGTCTTCGGCTGGAGGCGACGGAACGCTGCATACGCCTGAGCCGCGTAGGATCCAACTCCCTTCGGCTTGACCTTGCGGAAGGAAAGTTCCGTCCGCAATGTGCCTTGAGTCTGGGAGACGAACTCCCAACCCTGGTCCTGCCACTTCGTCCTCGTCGCTCCCTCACGACCGCGAATCGTCTTCACCGTCATCGTGCGGTACTGCATGTCGTTCGAGGCCCTGTCAGGGCCCTGGATGGGCGGCGGCGATGGCGGCGTCTGCTCGGTCACGGTCTGACCTTAAGCTAGAGCTGGAGTGGGGCACTTCCACAGGCCCCATGTCGGTCCTCGATAGGAAACCCATGCCGCACTACGGATGTCGACATCCTCGGAGCCGGCGGAGGTTACTCCGGGTGGGAACTACTTGACCAGGCGAGGGTTGATGAAGTCGATGACCATCGCGACCAAGCCGAGGACGAGGATCACCGCGATGATCCCCAGAACCCACTGGACCGCAGGGAACAGGATCAACGCCCCGGCAAACGCCCCGATCGCCACCAGGACCACTACCGCCCATGCCGCCTGCGTCTTCCATCGCTCCGACGGCTTGCGGCGATACATGACTGCCGCCCGTTTGGAGAGCGGTGAGATCCGGCCGTCCGACTGAAACTCGAACAGCGCGATTCCCCTGGCGTTCGCAAACGCCTCGGCGTCTTTCGTGTAGCCGCCCCAGGAAAAGTGAACCCAGCGATCCGCGGACTTCTTCGAGTACACGTCCTTGTGCACTGATTCGAGCTGCGTCGCGTTGACCGGGCTGGTCTGCACCGTCCCGCGGCCAACGACGCCCTTGCCGTCGACATGGAACACGTCGTCGGCCTTGCCCCGACGAGTGCTCACTCCGGCGAAGTCCATGTCCTTCATATGGTGGACAACATGCTCGAACATATAGCGGCGACTGATCGCAGGCTTCACTGCTACTCCAGGGGACTCAAGCGGACGCTCTCCGAATCGCAAACGAGTTTCGAATCTAGATGATGTCAGATGTGGTTGGAGCACAACAGATTCGGTGTGGTTCGCCAGCCCTGCTCTTCGAGCCACCGTCGGGTCGCTGCCGACAGATCAGCATCCGGTTCAGTGCCGATGACCAGCGGGCCGTCCCCGCAGCGTCCACAGGCAACGGCGGTCACCCGCTCGTGGGGCTGGCAGCGGACGCAGTGCCGCTGCTCGCTCACTCGGCCTGTGCTATCGAGGTGCAACCAGACGGTGTCGAGGTCGTTGAGGTGAGGGACCGCCTCCCGACTCGTCGGCGGACGGTACCCGCACGTCGGGCACATTAGCCGGTCGTCGCCGGGACGAGGATTAGCGGCGGACACCGGTGGCAGAGCCACGTTCTCGGTCAAGGCCTCGACCGGCGCCAGGGGAGCGGCGGCGGTGACCTGATCGGCTGGCCGCGGTGGCAGGTGTCGGTAGAGGGTTGAGCGGGTCATTCCGGTCTTGGCTGTGATCTCGGCGGCGGTGGCGCCGGCATCTCGCAGTTGGATGGCGTGGGCGAGTTGGGATTCGGTGACCACCGGCGGTCGCCCGGCGCGCCGGCCCTTCGCGGTGGCGACCTCGCGGGCGTGGGCGGCGCGTTCGAGGGTGTAGGTGCGTTCCATCTGTGCGAACAGAGCGAGCATCACGACGGCGAGTTTGGGCCATCGGATCGTCCGGGTTGCTCGAGTCGATCCGGATCAGGTCGGCCAGGTTACGGATCCCGATCCCACGCTCGCGCAGCTCGTGGATCAGGTTGAGAGTGTCGCGGATGTTCCGGCCCAGCCGGTCGAGGGTGTGCGTGACGATGACGTCGCCGTCACGGGCGTACTCGAGCAGTGCGGTCAGCCCGGGGCGGTCGGTGGTGGCCCCGGAGTTCTTGTCCACGTAGATGTTCGCCGGGTCGATCCCCGCTTTGGTGAGGGCGTCGATCTGCCGGTCGAGGTCCTGCTTCGTTGTCGACACCCGCGCATACCCCAGCTCCATGACCGGAGCGTGCCGAAAGTTGTTTCCGTAGCACTGTTTAGACACGATGTTTTGGAATGAACTTATGAGACGTAGGTACCTGGGGTGATCCGCTTCGACGTCCGCCGGCCCGCGACCGTCCCACAACCAAGGATCTGAGACAGGTTATGGGTGTTGCGCTGAATCGCTAAGGTCCCTGGTCATGGCTCCCCGCGCGAATTGGTGGCATGTGCTCCAGGCATCCAAGAACGAAGTCAGGCTCGCTGTTGACCTCTACAACCGATCCGGTGAAGCAAGGCAGCTGGAAGCTTCATCGTCCACATGTCCATGGGGTGGCTCAAGCTCCTGCAGGCGTCCACCGAGAAGTCTGGTGGTGATGTTTACATACGAGACAAGCGAAACCGGAGGGTTCGACATCCTGAAGACGGTGGCTGGAAGCACAAGCCACTCAGCACATTGAAGGATGAGTTCTTCGATCAGAACGATCCACGAAAGTCGAACCTAGAGTTCTTCGTTGGACTCCGAAACCGCATCGAACACAGATACGAGAAGAACATTGCGGCGATGGTCGCGGGCCGTACTCAGGCCTACCTACTCAACTACGAGAACACGCTCGTTGAAGTGTTCGGCGAGGATGAAGCGCTGGGATCGGAGATCCGCTTCCCGTTGTTTCTTTCATCCATCACTGGAGGAGCGGTTGAAGCGATCAAGAAGACCCGCAGGCAGATCCCTAAAGGGACTCTGGAGTGGGTTCAAGATTTCGATGCTTCCATCGACCCGGACGTCGTTTCAGACCAGAAGTTCGACTTCCGCATCTATCTCATCCCGCACAAGGGGGCGAAGTCTGAGGCAGATGCAGCGATGACGTTCGTCCGAGCTGAGGACCTCACCGAAGAACAGAATTTGTTGGTCGATCAGGTTCAGACGATCATCCATGAGAAGCAGGTTCACGTGGCAGCACTGGGAACCCTTCTCCCAGGGAAAGTAGCCATGAAGGTGGCTGAAAGGCTTGGTCGAAGGTTCACTCAGCACAACCACACGCAGGCCTGGAACTACTTTGAAGTGCGACCAGCAGGTGACAGCGGAAACCCCGCTAAGACCAAGCAGGACTTCTGCCTCTACAACGCACCTTTTGGCTCCTACGTCTACACCGAAGCTTGGGTCGACTACCTCGTCCGAAAACTCAGTGATGAGAGCATCTATCAGGAGGTCATCTCACTGAAACTGTGAAATGCAACTGATCCCAAGCCCCCATCGCTTCCGCAGCGGAGTCGAAGGCGCAGTCCGCACAAGTGGAGCGTCCCGGGTGCGGCGGTGCTGCCGATACGGGACGGGGCATAGACCGGGTATATGTCGCTCGCGCAGCATGAGGCCCAGCAACCGCCAAAGGTTTGCTGGGCCTCGGTGCGGCCGTCAGTCAACGAGGTAGTGGGCTTCGATGTAGGCGACGGTGGAGTCGTACGGCTCGCCCACCGGCTTCAACATGTACCTGCGGAAGACCGCGGCTGTGGCGCGGCGGGCGCCGCGGTTGCGGGCGTCGGCGTTGTCCCATGATCGGGCGAGGGTGCGGGTGACGACCTGGTCGATCTCCTCGGCCAGGTTCCTCTCCGTCACCGTGAGGCCGGTCGGTGCGTGGTCGTGAATGATCCGCGACAGAACACCCACGTGGTCGTCGTCGAGCACGACCACTGCTTCGTCGGGGTGCTTCTCGGCGTTCACGATGGCGCGGGCGACCCGGAGTGCTTCGGCCAGGAACTCCAGTGCGTCCTGGGAGTTCTGGATGATCCGGTCCCTCAGTAGTTTGATCCGCTCGGCGAGGGCGGTGTACTTCGCGGACCCTGGTTCGACGCCCTTGTCGAGGGCAGCCTTGATGCGGTCGAGGATTTCCGCCGCGGACGGTGGCGTCTTGTCGTCGCTGCCGTCGGCGTCGGGCTTGGGGAGGACGAGGGCCAGCAACTCCTTGAGGATGGCGATGCCCTGGGCGTCCAGGGTGAGGGGTTCTTCTTGGCCGGCGACCACGGTGAAGGAGTGGACGTGGGCGTTGATGATCTCAAGAACCATCGGGCCCAGTTCGCCGAGGCGTTCTTTGCGCTCCTCGTCGGAGGACTTCTTGAACAGGGTCGTGTACACGGATCCGAACAGCCCGAAGCCGTCCCGGTACTTGGAGACGCGCTTGTCGGTGTTGATGAGCGGGTACAGGCGGGCCAAAAGGCGGTAGTCCTTAGTGAAGACCTCGGCTGCACCGGGGTTGGCGTCGAGGAAGACGTTGATAGCTCGCACGGACTCGTAGCTGTGCACCGTGAGGTCCAGGCCGTCGATGTCCGTGAGGAGGTCTTCGATGCGGGCGAAGGTGGTGCGGAACTCGGCGACCAGCTCGGACAGGTCGGTGACGAACCCGCCACCCTTGCCGGCTTCCTCGGAGGTGGGGTCGACCACGGCCCGCTGGACCTCTTCGGCCAGGCCGATGTAGTCCACGACCACACCGCAGGTCTTCACGAACCCGGTCGGGGACACCCAGGTCCGGTTCGGACGGGTGATCGTCTGGAACAGATTGTGGGCTTTGAGCGGCTTGTCCAGGTAGAGGACCCCCTCGTTGGGGGCGTCGAACCCGGTCATTAGCTTCGCGGTCACCACTAGGAAGCACAGCGGGTCGTCCGGGGTGAGGAACCGCCGCTTCTGCTCCTCCTCCTGCACCTCCGACAGCTGGTAGGCCCGCAGGGCGGGGTCCTCATCCTTGGCATCGGAGACCGAGATGTTCACCTCGGCGGTGATCTTCTCGTGCTTGCCGACCTCGTCGAGAACCTGTGCCGTCTCGAAGCTGGCCAGCAGTTCGTTGATCTTGTCCGTGTACGCGACAGCCAGCTCACGGTTGTAGGCGACGACCTGGGCCTTGAGGCCGTTGCGGTAGGTGCCGGCCAGATAGTGGTCGACGGTGTCCTGGCAGACCGCGTGGATGCGGTCGGGGTTAGCGAACACCGACGTCAGGCGCCCGAACTTACGGGAGAGGGCTTCACGGTCGGGGTCGTCGATGTCGAAGTCATCGGCGAACTCGTCGAACTCGGCCTGCAACTCCGCGTCGTTGAGCTCGAACGCGACCGGGTGGGGATCGAGCATGACCGGGACGGTCGCCTCGTCCAACAGGGACCGGGACACCGAGTAGCGGTGCAGCACCCGGCCCGGGTCGGACTCCTCACCGAAGAGGGCGAAGGTGTCTGTAGCGAGGTTGCGAACGGGGGTGCCGGTCATGCCGAAGTACTTCGCGTGCGGCAACGCCGCCCGCATCTGCCCGGCCAGTGACTTCGACCTGGAGGATTGGGTGCGGTGTGCCTCGTCGACCATCACGACGATGTTGGGCCGGGTCGACAGGTTCTTGCCGGCGTCGGCGAACTTGTGCACGGTGGTGGAGATGACCCCGCGCACGTCGTCGGCCAGCAGGGACCGCAACTCCGCGCTGGTGGCGGGCTGATGGAAGTAGGCGTCGCCCATCGCGGAGGTGAACACCCCGGAGGTCTGCCGCACGAGCTGGGTGCGGTCCGAGAGCAGGATGATCGTGGGCGATTCGGTTCGGGTGTCGGCCAGCAGCAGCGAGGCGGCGAACACCATCAGCAGCGTCTTCCCGGACCCCTGGTGGTGCCAGACCAGCCCCTTCGACCCGCCGGCGAGGACCCGCTGGTGGATCAGGTGCGCGCCTTCCATCTGCGGGTAGCGGGGCAGGTACTTCTTGTCGACCCCGCCGCCGGAGGTGTCGAAGAGGGCGAAGTTGGCGAGCATGTCCAGGACGGTGGCCGGATTCAGCAGCAGTTCGACGGAACGCTGCACGTCGGCCTGGCCGGACAGGTTCTCGTCGTCGGCGGTGGATCGGAACGGCTGCCACAGGTTGGTGGGTGCGCCGGCGGCACCGAACTTCAGGGTCAGCCCGTCGGAGGCGACGGCGAAGACGTTGGGGGTGAAGAACCACGGGTACTCGGCGGAGTAGACGTCGTTGATCTCGCGGGCGGCGTCGGCCCACCCTGACTTCGCGGTCGGTGACTTCACTTCGACCACGACCAGCGGCAGCCCGTTGACCCAGTACACGAGGTCGAACCGGCGGGACGTCTTGCCGGGGACGGTGATTGATACTTCGTCGGACACGACCAGCGTGTTGGCTGCCGGATCCTCGAAGTCGATGACCTTGAGTGGGTGCCACACGCCGGCGGCGTCCCGGAACTCCTTGTGCCCGCGCAGCAGGTGCAGCACCTGCTCGTTGGCCCGCACCAGTCCGCCCTCTACGGCGTTGACCGTGGCGATGATCTCCTCGACCACCGCATCCACGTCGAACCCGTCGACCACCCCCGGGTTGAACCGGACGATCGCGTCCCACAACTGACTAGTGAGCACCGTCTGCGTCGTCTCCCGCGGCAACGACCGCCCCGCAGTGAAGCCCCAGCCCATCGGGAGAGACCACTGGATCATCAGATTCTGGAACTCACGCTCTCGAATACCCTTAGCCACGGCTCAGACCACCTCGAACTCGGAGGACACGGCGTCGATGGTGATGCCTCGGTCCAGCAGGCCAGATACCAGGCTGGCGCGCGTTGCTCGCAGGCTGGCTGCCTGACCTCGGAGGGAGTCCATCGTCGCTACAACGGCCCCGAGACGGCGCGCCCAGTTCTGCTGGACAGCCAGCGGGACATCTGGGACGGGGAACCTGCTGAGGGTCGTGCGGTTGATGGAGGCGATACCTGTCGTCTGCGTACCGAATGTCGCGAACCAATCCTGGCCGAAAGTATTGCCCCAAGCCGATACGAAATACGGGTCGAAGCGTTGATCGGTGACCCGGACCCTGAAGACATGGTTCTGGTGGATGCAGTTGGGAATCTGGTCCTCCCAGACGTGTCCCCGGCCAAGCTTGTCCCTGTCCCCGCCCTCGTTCATCAGAATGTCGCCTGATTGCAGTCGGAGCTTTTCCGCCTTGGCCTGAGTGGTCTGGATCCTCGCCACCTCAGACAGATTCAGGTGGTGTCGAAGGACATTCGCCACACGGAGGTACGGCACCTCCACCAGGTCCGGCTGATTAAGATCTTTCTTGTTCTTCGTGAGACCTCCCGAGATCTCACAAAACGACGACAAGGGGACCGTCTCGACACCGGCAACCGCAACCGACATCTCCCGACCCAGCGCCCACCAGAGTTCATCGAGCACCTCTGCTTCGGCGTCGAGTGCGACAATCTGGTCGTCCACCGCACCAATGACCTCGAGGATCCTCCACTGGACAGGAAGCGGCGGAAGGGGAACGATCCATGCTTCGAAGTCAGCTTCCTTCCATCGCGCACGCCCCTCTGAGCCTGCACGGACGGCAGCGATCTGCCGCAACACTTCGGGGCGTTGGAAGTTGAGGAGCAGGAAACGGGCGTCCACCTCCCCGTCGTTCACTTCGTAGAGGGGGAACTCGTTCGTCGCCAGGGTGCCATCAAGATCAGCGGTGACGACATCGAAGGCACCCTTCTGGGTGTCGATCCGGTTGAACGTGAAGTCTGCTTCCCTCGCCCGATAGAGGGACTTGGCCTTGACTGTCTCAGTCGTTACGACACCCCTGTCGTAGGCGCCTTTGCCATACCACCGCACACCCATCGTCCGGTATTCGGTCCCGGGTTCTAGACGAACGATCTCCTTCCGCTGACGGGCGATCTTTCCCGCAGGAACGTGCCGCCACTCACTCATCGAAGCCCTCGATCCCGGCGGCAGCGAGCACTGTGAGCATGTACTGCTCGGCCTTCTGACGCTCTGCTCGGGCGATGTTGTAGGTGTCGATGAGGGTGCTGAGGTCTTCCTGCGCGGCGGCGGCTTGCTTGATGTAGCGGCCGATGTTGAGGTCGTACCCGTTCGCCACGATCTCCGTGGTCGGGGCGAATCGCGCTGCTAGTCCGCCGTCGCCGTCAGGGTCGACCGGGTTGCCGTTGGGGTCGAAGTCCGAGTGGTAGACGGTCACCACGTCGGCGATGTCGGCCTCTGTCAGGACGTTCCGGTTCTTGCCCTTGCTGAACCTCGTGGATGCATCGACGAACAGCACGCCGTCCTGACGCTTCGGGACTTTGGTGCCGGGGGCTCGGAGCACGAGCATGCAGGTCGAGATGTCAGTCGAATAGAAGAGATTTTCCGGCAGTCCGATGACGGCTTCGAGGAGGTCGTCGTCCAGGACGCGCCGGCGGATCGCTGCTTCTTCGCTGCCGCGGAAGAGGACGCCGTGGGGCAGGACGATGCCGGCGCGGCCCTTTCTCGGGTCCATGCTGGCGATCATGTGCTGCACGAATGCCCAGTCTGCCCACTTCGCCGGTGCGACTCCGCCGAGTGCGCGCGTGTCGTTGGTCCAGGGCTTCCACTTCAGCGAGTAGGGCGGGTTGGCGAGGATCACGTCGAACTGGGCGACGGAGCCGTCCGGCTTCTTGAAGCGCGGGTCCTTCAGTGTGTCGCCGACTTCGACCTTGAACTGGGTCAGGTTGTGCATGAAGAGGTTCATGCGTGCCACACCCGCAGTGTCCGGTACGGCCTCCTGCCCGTACAGGCTGAGGGTGTAGCCCCGCCCGCCGCGAGTCTTCAGGAGGTTCGCGGACGCGATGAGCATTCCGCCCGACCCGCAGGTCGGGTCGTACACCGACTCATAGCCTTTGGGGTCGAGGACCTCGACGATCAGCTCGACGACCTCGCGTGGGGTGAAGAACTGGCCGGCGCGGGTGCCGGACCCGTCGGAGAACCGCTTGAGCAGGTACTCGTACGCCCCGCCGAGCACGTCGTGGGACATGTTGCCCTCGTGCATCTTCGGGGTGCGGTCCATCGCCTGTATGACCGCCGCCAACACCTCCCCTGAGAGCACCTCCTCGGAGGTCCAGGTCATGGATCCGAACAGGCGGGAGAACTTGTCAGGGTTGGCCGTCTCGATGGCCTGCAGGGAGGCCCGGACCCGCTGACCGAGGCCGGGCTGGGTGATGGTGGCGAGGATCGACGACCAGGACGCGCGACACTCCTGGACGGTCCCGGGGTGGATGAGCGGGATCTCGAACAACTGGTAGTCGCGGTACTCGATCTCGTGAGCTTCCTCGGCGGAGAGGTCGTCCAGGCCATCGTTGTCGGCCAGGAATGCCTGGTGTTGATGCTCCCAGGTGTCCGACAGGTACTTCCAGAACATCAGTGGGAAGACGACCGAGGAGTATTGCGCTTCGGGCATCGCCACGCGCAGCTCATCGGCGGCGTCCCACAACCGGTTCTCGATCTCCTGCTGGGTCACTGTCATCAGTCGGGGTGTCCTTGCTCGTCAAAAATGGGGGTGGGGGGGACCTGCAGGTCGTGATGGTTCCGGCTTGTCAGCCTATTTCGGAGGTTCCCGGCATCTACACACAGGCCTTGGCTGCAGGCGTGGGCCCGCAGCACGAGATCGACCGGGCTTCGTCGCGTTGGAGTGCCCGCACGGGGCGGGTCGCAATGCCCGCCCCGTCGACGCATCATCCTCGACCGTGGCCCTCATCGGCAGGGCCAGGTGATGCCGCCGGTCACTCGTCACCGGGAATCGTGACGTTGTAGCGCAAGGCGTCCCGCATGGCTCCACGGGCCGACTGCGCGTGTGCGAGCAGGGCGCGGGCTTGGTCGGTCAGGATTGCGACAGCCATGTCTGCCAGGCGCACGTGCGCCTGCTCGTCGCCGGACACCAGCGGAATCTCGAGGAGTCGGATGTCGGTGCGACCGATACCGGCCCCGGTCTGGAAGCGATCGTTCCACGATCCAGTGAGGACGAGCGAAAGGTAGTAGGGGTTGAGTTGGCCCATATCTGTACTGCGAAGCCGGTAGGTTCCGTATCCCAGGAGATGCCCGCCACCGGTGTCATCTACCACGGCGCCGACGGCCCCGTGGGTGGAGACCAGCACGTCGCCGTCCTCGGTGAGCTCGGCCCGCAGGTTCACGGGGACCGTGGCGGTGTCCTCGATGACGGGGAGCTGTCCGTTCTTGATCTGGGCAGGTGTGAGGTACAGGTGCGCGAGTTCGTCTGGGAGATCGGTGGACTTCACCCGTCCGGGGCGCATCTCGAGAAGGCCCTGGTCGATGAGATCGCCGACGGTGACGATGCGGGCGCCGCGGGTTCCGGCGAAGTGGTGCAGAGATGCGCTGGTGCCGGAGATGCGGTCGAGCGTCTCGTTGAGGTCCTTCCAGCTGTTCAGGTAGGTGTCCACGACCTCAGCCGGGTTGCGGCCGGCGACCTGGATCCACCGGGAGGGCGACAGGTTTCCGTCGGAGGCGAGGATGTCGCGCACATCGACACGCTGGTGCGGCACGTCGATGTCGGCGCCGTCCAGCGCAGGCAACCAGCCGCCGATACGCTTCTCGACATCGACGACGTCGGAGGCGTCGATGAACAGGACATCGGGGCGTCCTTCGTCGGAAGGTGCCCGCAGTACCCATACAGCGAGATTGACCGCGACATGAGGCAGCATTCTCCTGGGCAAGCCGATGATGGCCTCGACGCAGCCCCGACGCACGAGTTCGGTTCGAACTGCCTTCTCATTGCTACGGAATAGGGTTCCGTCGGGCGTGACCACGAATCCGCGGCCGTGCTCAGCCAGGTGGGCGACGGTGTGCTGGATCCACGTCGTCTCGGAGGAGCGACGGGTGGGCATCCCGAACTCCCACCTGGGATCGGATACATGGATCGACGGGGGAAGTTGCGCCGCATACGGGGGTTCGGCAACGACGATGTCGGCCCGCAGCTGCGCGTCGAGGTCGTCTGTGAGAACGTCGCCGGCGGTCAGTTCGATATCGACGCCGCGCAGGTAGGCGCGCTGGGCAGCCTGCCGCAGCACGTGCCTGTTGATTTCGTGCCCGACGACCCGCTCCGGATGTAGACCAGCAGCGAGGGCCGCCAGGAGCGCGGCACCAATTCCGCAGGCTGGGTCGTACAGGACACGACCGCCGTTGGCGGCCGCCAGATTACCGAGCACTTCGGAGACCCTGGAGTCGACGAAGCCATGTTCGAGCCCGCTACGGACCTGCGCGCGCGCAACCTTGGCGAGGACATAGTCGGCGGTCGATGCGAGGGCGAGGTCCGCGGGGGCGATGCCAGAGAGAGCCCTGACAACTACATCGACAGCGACCGGGTCGACGCGGGCAGACTCGACGGGCTGCTCGACGAGAAGCGACCACCGCGGGTCACGCCGGGCTTCCACCTGAGCCACGCGGGACAGGGCTTCGAGCCCACCATGGATGACGTCGTCTTGGACTTGGGTCCACGGGGAGGGCTCGGTCGGGGATTCGTCTGAGAGCTTGCGCGCGCAGGCGAGGGCGAGGATCAGGTCGCCCATCGCGGCTGGGGAGATGGCGCCGCGTAGGGCGTTCATGGTGGACCAGACGTGGGCTTCGCCGTGGTCATTCTTGACGGAGTAGCCGCGGGAAGAGAGCCATGCGAGGGCCTCGTCACGGGCGAACAGGGGTTTTGCAGCGGTGCCGCCGCGGACTTCGGGGAAGTCGTCGGCGCGCTTGCGCCAGTTGCTGACGGCGCCTCTAGTGACGCCGGCCATTTCGGCGATGTCGCTGGGTGCCACGAGGGCCTGACTGGTGGTGTCGTTCATGCTGTCCTTGCTCATGCGGCACCTCCGAGGGCGCCGTCGGCGTAGTGGTCGGTCAGGTAGAGGGCTTGGTGTGCGGCCAGGTGGAGTCGCTTGGAGAGCCCATCGGGGTGGGCGACAACGGTCACGCGCAGACCGTGGGCCGCGAGGCTGGCGATCTTGTCGGTGAAGATCCCATCTCCGGAGATGAGGACGATCTCGTCGAACCGGTACTCGACGTCCTCGTCGAGAACCGTGAGGAGCGCGCGGTCCGCGCCGTCGGGGCCGGAGCCGACGACGTACCGCAGGTTGGCCCAGGCGCAGCCGACCGGCAGGAGTCCGATGTGGCTGGTGCCGATGACGATGTGGTCTGCCACCCCGATCCTGAGCACCTCCCGAATCTGCGCCTTTGCCCACCGGACTGCGTCTTCATGCAGGACGGCCCCACCGATGACGTTCTCGATGTCGACAAGCACGAGCCGACGGCCCCGCAGGCACCGCTTCGGCGAAAACACCGCCACTTCTCCTGAAAACATAACCCACTCCAATTTCTGTGTAGATCCGATTGTCACCTCTCGATTGATACGCTAGCACACGTAGATTTGATTCACAGCACTTTCGCTAGGTGTCTGGTTCACGGCCTGACATTCCTTGCTGGCGCCCGGTTCTCCCGCACTCGGTGGTCCAGAGGACGTCGGTGCTCTGAGGTAGAACCAACGGTGAACCGCGTACACGGTCCGCGGGCAGAGGGGAGGACAGCATGGTGTGGGGCGATGTCGCGACGTGGATCGGCGCGATAGCAGCAGTCGCGGCAGCATTCGTGGCGATCGTGCAGACACGCAAGGCCGGCCAGTCCGCACAGGCTGCCGGTGCCGCCGAGGTAAGGGCCGTGGACGCCGCCGAACGCTCGGCCACCGCTGCGGGCCGCTCCGCCGTGTCACAGAGCAGATCACCGTTCGCTGACGCGACATCGAAGAAGGGAAAGAACGCGTGTGGTCACGTGAGTTGCCCTCTCGTCCGTCCCGCGGCCACTCATAGCGAGCTCACTGGTTGACATAAGAGGCAGTTGCCGGCACCCAACGATGACGAATTGCATCTGGTGCAGGCATTCGGCGAGGTGGCGAGGTGGCGGGCGGCAGATCGTCTCGCTGACTTCGCCGGCCGTTGCCCCCGATCCAGTCGGCCGGCCCCCTGATATCCGGCGTGCGGGTACGTTCGGTGCGACCGCACCGATCCCAGGAGACCGTGACCGGTACCCGAAAGTTGGTCTTCGGTCGCCGCCGAGTCGGGCGTCAGTTTTGCTGGCTCAGCCACCACTGCGCCATCCGCGCCCGGTGCGCCTGGAGCAGGACCTGCTGCTCCAGCAGACCCGGTCTCGCGATGAGGTTCGGCAGGAAGGTTTGGAATGCAAGGCCGTTCCCGTCGTCCATGGCGTCCGGGCACCACGCGCCGAGCATCAGCGGTGCGTTGACATCGCCGTTGGCTTCCCAGGCGTTGAGCCCGTTGGCCAGGGCGAGCGCACGTTCCTGACCGGGTGACACGGGGAGCCTCAGCAGAACAAGTGCGCCGTTTCCGGCGACGGGATGGGGCTGGTCGGTGAAGACCTGCACCAACGCGGTTTCGGCGGCGTGGGCATTCGAGCCTTGCATGACGCTCGGTGTGTTGCCGGTGAACGGGACCTCGCAGGTCAGTCCGGAGGCGTCGGACATGCCCATGAAGCCGTAGTTCGCGGCGAACTGACCCAACCCTTCGACCAGTTCGCCCGCGAAGCGGGAGGGTTCGCTACCAGCGGGGCCGACCTCTCTGGCCGGAACGGACAGCAGCTCGTCGAGTTCGGGACGTTGGCCTTGGGTCGGGTGGTTAGACAGTGCCGGTCGACCGGCCGTTCCTTCCGCGACTGTGGGGGCACGATTGTGGGCTTCGAGGTTCTGAAGTATCGCCACGAGCGGGAGAATTGTCGCCAACAGTTCGACGTTGTCCTCATGGACCGCGACCGTGCAGCACTCGGTGATCGTGCCGGCCGACGGGTTCCACACCAGCGCGTTCATGGTCTGGTCGAGGTTCGCCGCGGCGACAACGAGTTCCGGATTGGTCGCAGGATCAACGTGTTCCGCGACGTCGGTCCAGATCCGCAGAACGCACACGTCTGTGGCGTCCTGGCGGACCGGTGGGCCGACCTCGACGTGCTGTGCGATGCGGTACGACCACCAGGTGAATCCACGTTCCCGACGTACCGACCACGGGTCGGTTCCGTTCAGCTGCTGATGTAGATGCGTGAGCAACCGACTTCCGACGTCCACCATGCCTGTGACCTTCCATGCCGTCTCGACCGAGTTGACCGGTCGCGAGTCCTCTCGTGTCAACCACCCCTGACCTGTCCGGCGGCCTACCGGCCTGACGGCTCGGCGAGCGTCCGAGCTATCTGGATGCCTGTGCACTCGGTGGTGACGAGCAGTCCTGGTCGGTGACCGCGACGACCCGCGTTCTGAGAAGGGTGGAAGCGCGTGGTCGTGATCATGCCGGACGTGGCACTCTGCCCCCGGTGCGACACGGCGGGCAGTGGTGACCGGCCCGCCGGCCATCGTGTCCCGCTGCCGCGCCGTCACCTACTCGTGCAGTGGACCGGTGGATTCACGGGGGTGGGCGGGTTCCCACCGCCAGCCCCGGTGGGAATCCCGGTCGCCGGCACACGCCAACAGCGACCAGCGGGGCCCGTTCCAGGCGAAGACGGCGACCTGCCCGAAACGGGCGCCGAGATCGCGTGCTTGTCGGTCGGTCAGGCCGAACACCGCGCGACTGTCCTCGCTGTGATCGCCGGTGAAACTGGACCCCACCGCGGGCATCGACCGGATTCCGGCGGCATGCAGGTGGCGGTCGAGCACGAGCATCCGCGCGCGAGAGACGTTGTCGGGTTCGGGATCCGGTTGGATCGCGGTCACCACGTGTAGCGGACCGAACGGGGGATCGGGTTCTTCGTCGCTCTCGCCGAGCGGCCAGACGACGCCACCACCGTTCTCGGCGGTCTCGAACCGCACCATCGTGTTCAGGTAGAACTCCCACGGCGTTCGGCGCTGGGCGCGGTGGGCCAGATCGTGGCGCGGTGTCCACATGAAGTCGTCGTATTCCTGCATCACTTCAACTAACCAGCCGGCGAGGGCCGGTGCTGCGATAGGGGGACAACAGTCCACTTTCTCCGCAGTTGTTGCGCGAACGCAGTTGATGCGGTATGATGAATCATGTTGGGCCGGAAGGCCTGACAGCTTCACGAGATGCGGCCGCCAAGCTCCGACTTGGCCGTGCACCAACCCCAAGGCGTTTCCGGGGTGGTTCGGATGACGAAGCGGCTCACCGTCAACTGGCGGCGAGCAAGTACGCCCCCGCTTGCGGCGGGCATCACCGCAGGAGAAACCGAATGAGCGACGCACTCACCCCCGTGACCGACTCGATTTCCGGAAATTGCCAGGCGGGGGCAGTCGACGCACTCCACCCGGTGGCGCCGGCCACCACCACCACTGCCGCCGCCACCACCACCGCCACCGCCGACCGGCTCGCTGCACTGCTGGCCGCCAATGCGTGCCCGAAGACCTACTCGACTGCCGAGGTTGCCCGCTTCTTCGGGAAGACCGACCAGTGGGTGTACTGGGTGCTGCGCGAAGGTGTCACCCGCGCAGACGGCAGCCTCATCGAGCCCGACCGCGTGGGCAAGAGCAACCGGCGGCGCTTCACTGAGTCCATTGTCGAAGAGATTGCTGTCGCGCTTTACCGGCGTGGAACCCTCGGTCACGACGGTGCCTGCCGGGTCCTCGACAAGCTCGGTGCCGCGGAGGGGCTGGTGGCCTGAGTCGGAAGGGTATGGCCACAGCTCTCCGTCATCCGCAGTTATTGCGGTGTCGCAATAACTGCGGTATCATGGGTCATGTCCAACCGATACGCCCGAATCCGCGACGAACTCGCTCACGCCGAATCCTCCGATCCGCCAAACGCATTGGAGCATCTCCGGGTCGTGCTGGAAGAGGTGACCAAGCTGCTCGACGAGCAGCTTGCCCACGCGGTCCTCGACGACGAACTGTCCCTGCGCTCCGCGGGAGCGAAGGCGGGTCTGACCGAGAATGCCGTCGGCCCACGACTGGGACTCACCCCGATGCTCGCCGCCTACGCCCGCCCGGACGGCCGGGTGACCGCCAAGGAAATCCAGCAGGCCCGGTATGACAAGAAGGCTGGCGTGCTCGCCGCCCCGCAAACGATGCGGTTCAAGCCGCGCCGCAAGACCTGAACCCCCGACGAAAGGACGCTCCGTGGCCAACCTGGACCTGACTCGCCTCGTGTTCCTGCTCGACCGCTCAGGCTCGATGCACAGCATCAAGTCCGATGTGGAGGGCGGTTTCGCCGCCTTCATCGATGACCAGCGCGCCGCCGCCGGCGAGTGCACGGTGACCCTCGCCCAGTTCGACACCGACTACGAGGTCGTCTACCGCGATGTCTCCCTCGACGAGGTTCCGGTGCTCGACCTGCAGCCACGTTCGAGCACCGCACTGCTCGACGCGATGGGTCGGCTCATCACCGAGGTCAGCGCCGAACTCGCGGGCCTGCCGGAGGATGAGCGCCCGGGCACGGTGATCGTTGCGATCATGACCGACGGCCTGGAGAACGCCAGCCGGGAGTGGACCCGGCCGGCGATCAAGAAGTTGGTGGAGCTGCACACGAACCAGTACGACTGGCAGTTCCTGTACATGGGTGCCGATCAGGATGCCGTCGAGGTCGGCGCGCGGCTCGGTGTCAAACGTGACCAGTCGCTGACCTACAGCAAGGGCAAGTCGCGCGACGCGATGGCCGCTGCCTCGGCCAACATCCGCAGCTACCGCACTGCCAAGACCGCCAACCCCGCCGCCGTCATGCCTGAGTTCAGCGACGAACTACGAGCAGCGCTCGACGACTGACACGCACACCATCCGGTGCGCGCCCCTCGGGGTCGCACGGTCCGACAAGGAGGTACACCATGGCATCTGTTCGGGGACCACGGTTCCTCGCTGACCCCGAAGGGGAAGCGAAACGCTTTGTCGAGCAACTCGAGTCGGAATCGGCGGCACGGTCCGTCGCTCTGCCGGCGCGTTACGAATGGCAGTCCGGCTACTGGTGCGCAGTCAAGAACGGCACCTGGCCGAACGTCACCGGCTGGGCCGAGCATCGACAGGTGCAACGGATCTTCGCACCGATGCTTGACCAACTGATTACCGAAGGTGTGCCGAAGGACGCAGCATGGCGGCGCGCCAGCGCCTACGCACAGGCAGAAATGCTGGCACGGACCACCGCACGCAAGGAGGCCAGCGATCGGTACAACGCCCAGATCGAGGGCGTCGCCACGTCGGATGACACCAGAGCGGACAGCGAACCGGCCAACACTGTGACCGACTGAAACCCACGACCAGAACCGGGACGGTGCCGACATGAAGATCTACTACAGCCCTGACTATGTCGGCGCCGCCTACGGTTTCGACACCACCCGCAAGGCCGCATGGATTGCGGATTCACTGGCCGACAGGCCGATCGAGGGCGTCGAAATCCTCACGCCGCCGTCGCTCACTTCCGACGACCTCGAACGCGTCCACGACGCCGAGTACATCCAGGCAGTACAGACCGGCGAGCCGCGGTACATCGCCGAGTCTCAGGGATTCGACTGGGACCCAGCGCTGTGGCCGATGGTGCTCGCATCCAACGGCGGCGTGCTCGCCGCCGCACGCAGCGCCCTCGAGGACGGCGTCGCCGGGTCGCTGTCGTCGGGGTTGCACCACGCGAAACGTGGCCGTGGGGACGGTTTCTGCACGTTCAACGGCCTGGTCATCGCCGCGAAAACCCTCCTCGACGAGGGCGCCGTCAGCTCCGTCCTGATCCTCGATCTCGACGCCCACTGCGGCGGCGGAACCGCGCAACTCATCGACCATGACCCACGGATCTGGCAGGAAGACGTCTCCGTCGACGAGTTCGACCACTATTCCGGTCACACGAACTCGGCGCTGTGGGACGTCGACCATGCCGAGGACTATCTGCTCACCGTCAAGCGGGCCGTGGCCCAAGCCGACCGGATCGGACCATTCGACCTGTGCCTGTACAACGCCGGCATGGACACCTATCAGGGGTGCGGTATCGGCGGCCTCGACGGGATCACCGCCGAGGTTCTCGCGCAACGCGAGCGGATCGTGTTCGACTGGTGCCGTCAACGAAGCCTGCCGGTCGCCTTCGTCCTGGCCGGCGGCTACATCGGATCCCACCTCGACCAGGCGACACTCGTCGACCTGCACCGACTCACCCTTGCCGAAGGAGCCCGCGTGACCACCTGCGTCTAAATGACTCGGCAGCATCCACGACCAGGGTCGAGGTCATAGTCCCCCTGCTATCGGCCGGTCGGGGAGCGTGGCGGTTCGCCCAAGTGGTTCGGCCAGGGCCGCAGTCCTTCTCGGACCTGCTGGTACTTGATCGGCTGGTCCGGCGTCAGGTTCACCAGTCGTGTCTTTCGTACCCACGATTCCGGCACCCAGCCACCGGTAGCGTTCCGCCGCGCAATCACTGCCGGGGCAGGGGAGTACCAGCCCTTGTTCTGGCCGATCGAGTCGAGTTCGCCGAGCGAGTTGGATTCGTAACAGGGCGGGTTACCCGACACCATGAAGTGTTTGACCGACTGCCAGAGCCCGTACGTCGCCATGCGCGGAATCGTACGTTCCCTACCGCAGCAGTGAAGTCCGTCACCCAGGCGCAGCGTGGGGCCGTCTGGTTCAGGTCTTGGGTCTGTGGTGGCTGCACCGATCGGAGGATCGGCGGCAGGTTGTCGGGGACGAGGGCCTCGATCTGGGAGAGTCCCCTGGGGTGGCCAGGTGCCATTCGCTGCCGATACGCACCAGCGCGGTGAAGCCTCCGTTCCTGGAAGCGATCCCGAACTCGGGTTTCAGTGCTTCAGCGAGGGCGGCGAGGGTCAGTTCGTACTCGTCCGGCGAGGCATGCCTGGAGGCGACGACTGCCGCGGCCGTGCAAGCAGCGCCAGGTGTAGCCGCAGGCCGGGACAGCGCAACCATCAGGTCGAAGTGGCTACGTCGAGGCGGCGAGCCTGACGGCCGCACAGTGCGCGACACGCGGTCGAAACAGCAATCGAGTGAACGGACATGCGTCTTCAATAGTCGGATGAGCTTCGATTTCGTTGGTCCCGACCCCTGGGGTGAGATCACAGCTGCGGCCCAGACCCCGGGCCCACGCTATGCGGCGGTGGCCTTCCTCGGACCTGCATCGCCGGCGATGCTGCCGCTCAAGCGTGGCGACACGCTGGTGGTGAATGCGTCAGATTCCGCGGTGCGTTCACGGTCGACGAGCCCGGAGGCGATCGCCGCATATCTCGAGAAGGGCGTCCTCGTCTACGGCGAGGGTGAGCTACACGCCAAAGTCATCGCCACCGCGACCAAGGCCGTGATCGGGTCCGCGAACGCCTCCGCCCGATCACGCGACCGAACGATCGAGGCAGTAGTCGTCTCGGACAGCAAAGCAATGGTCACCAAGGTCCAACGATTCGTCGGCGACCTGGCAGACGAGAAGAAGCAGCTGACGAAGGCGGACCTGCCGCGGCTACGGAAGCTGTGGGACGAGGGGGAATCGAACGATCCAGGCCGGGCGGTACCCGGGGTGAATCGGGACCCGGAGGGATTGATCGAGGACTTCACAGCCGGCTTCGTTCTGCAGCAGTGGACAGAGGATCGCAGCGTCGACCCAGGGACGGAAACCAAGGTCAACAGGAGGCTCTCCCGGGTCCCTCGCGACCCGCACATCGGCGTCGACTGGTTCGTCCTCGATGACAACGATGAGGGATTCGCCGTCGGAACTGTGCTGTTCGAGATCGACGACGTGGGCATCGAGCCGCCGCGCGTCGTCACCGGACCGCCGACACCACTGCCCGATGACAGCGGAAAGCGGTACCAGGCATACCGCTTCGTCAACTCCGACGCTGGCAACTACGCCAAGTGGGACGAACTGGAAGGTTCGATCGAACCCTTGCGCGCAATCGTCGAGGACGACGATTGGCACGTCGATCGGTGGTGCCGCCCCGGCGCCTTCGCCGATCCCGACGGTATCGGGGAAGCGCTGCTCGCGCTGTGGGAGATCGAGATACCGGCGATGGGCACCGTGAAGGCAACGCGGCGTCACCTACGCCGACGTCAGCACTGACCACAACGAGATCCTCCGCCTCAATTGAGGTTCCGGACTGGCAGGGACAACGAAGGAGACGGGACGTCGCCTCCCTCGCGGTGAAACGGCGGCACACGGCAGACCACGCAGGACGACCACCCGCGCACCGGCGACGGCACCTTCCTCGCGATCGAGCAGGTGACCGGTGACGGGCCGGCGTCGAACCGGATCGTCGGGGAGGGCGGGGGTGCTGACGCATAGGCTGCACCCGTGCGGGATCCATTCGAAGTTGCCGAGGACCTGGCGGAGCACGTCAGGCACGGTGTTGACGATCTGGCGATGTCGCTGATCGACGAGTTCGTGGAGGCCGGCGAGCCCACCATCGCGGTGGAGATCGCCGTCCACGCCGCTGCGACAACAGGTCTGGCCGTGTCCCAGGATGTGATTGCCGACATCACCCGAATCTGGCTCAGTGGCTCGTACGACCTCAAGCGGATAGCCGGCATCGTCACCGGGGTCGAGAAACTGGCGGCGGACACGGCATCGCTCTGTCCTGGAGTTCGCGACCATAGCGCTGGAGACCACCCCCGGTGAGGGGCGAATCGTCATAATCGCTGCTATCGATGCCTAACGGCACGACATCGCGGGCACAACATTCAAGTCCGGCGGGAGGCCGGATTCGGGAGCGGATCAACGCACGGAGGAGCCGAGAAAGCTTCAATCAGGCGGCGGATCCGAACGTGACGGATCCGAATCCAATCTCTCCTGGGTCCAGCGGATGGGTAACCGTCACCCGAGTTGAAGGACTGGGAAACGACATGGTCTTTCGATGATCAGACCCCCAGTAGTACGTGGGCGATCCGTAGGTGTTCGAACAGACCCAGTAGACGTCGTACGTCCCCTCTGCCACATCCGCCCACGAGAAGTCGCGGGCGTCAACGGTTGTATAGGTGATGTCCGGCGAGCCGAAGGCCGGGCGATGACTGGTATCCCCTGCCAATTCACCCCAGGACGTGCACTCGGTGTATGCCCCGTACTGGCTGCGGATCTGGACCAGGACGGATCCGTCGGTACTGGTCACTGATCCCGAAACCGAATCCGAGCGGACAACAGCATCCGCCGCCGAGGCTGTGCCACTGCAGCCAACCGAGATGCCGATCAGGGCTGCTGCACCTCCAGCAATGAGCTGACAGAACCTACGCATCGGTCCTCACTTGGCGTCGGAAAATGTTCGTCAATAACTGGGCGAACTGTAGCTGATCAGAGATTTCTGACGTAACCATGGTTGCCGCCTGTCATCTGATGGAATGACATGCTGGACAGTAATTCTCGGCTCTCCTCGTCTGAGGCAGCGCCTCACGGCCTGCGCGTGACGCGAGAGTTCGCGGCTGTGGCATAGGTGGGCGGACAATCCGCGCAGCGCCGACAATGCACGGGAGACCGGGCCATCGGGGACGTAGACGATGCGTTCGACGTACCCTCGAGATCGCTAGAAGGCTCCTGCGCCGATAGTGCTCCGTGGGGTGGTGGACACCGGGGCCGGCGGGGATGATCGGGCCTCGATCACGCTGACAGCAACTGTCCAGTAAACGAATTCAACCAGATTCATGTACATTCCCCTCAATCACTAACGGGCTCCGGAGTGGATCGCGGGTTGTGTTGGCACCCGGAACCGAGTCGACTTCTGGCGAGTTCGGCCCAGGTAAACCGAGGATAGGAGACCCCGCTCCATGAAGCTCCGCAAGCTTGCCCCTGTCGCTGCCGCTTCCGTAATCACCGTCGCCGCAGCCACAGTCAGTGCTGGCACCGCAAACGCATACGGTACCTACCGGCCCGGCGACGAGATCGTGTCCATCGTCGGATGGGGCGGCCCGTCGAGCTGCATGGCGTTCTCCTGGTGGGAGGACAACGGTCAGCTCGGCACCGGAACGGTGTGCGGTGGAGTCGCCCAGCACCGCTTCGTCGCGCAGCAAGGTCGTTGGGTCGGTCTCGAGCCTCGCGCAGCGTCTGACACCGCGATCTCCTGCACCGTCTACAACGCTTCAAACGGCCAGGTCCTGTATCAGAACTCCCACTACTGGGACACGATGAGCGGATCCGTCGACGGCATCCTCAACACGCCCAGCAATTTCTGCATGGTGCAACTGCGCTGATCGACTGCGGCACGTCGAGGCGCGGTGGCGTCGGATGATCCGGCGCTAAGGGTTTACCGCTGGCAATGGCTTGTTCTGGGGGATGCTCGCCGGGCCGCCCGCGACCGGGTTCGGTCGGCCGCTGCATCGTTGGCTGAAGTGTTGCTGGTATTGATACACGGTATGAAACGAACCGCGCAGCTTCTTGCTGCCGCTGCGGCAGTGCCACTATTGGCTGGATGTGGCGGCGGCTCTGAGGGATCGTCCACGACCCAGGCCCAGCCTGTCCCCGGCGATAATGGATCAGCTAGCACGGCGGTCGTGTCGAACCTGCCTGCGCCAGTGCAGCTGGGTGTGCCGTTTGTTGTTCGTGACGGCTCAGGAGTCGACCACGCCAAAGTCACGATCACGGCCGTCGAACTCGATCCGCAGTGTCCGAAGGACCCATCGGAGTCGTCATACGCTCGCGCGTCCGCACGGGGGCACTTCGTCTCGGTGGAGATGGACGTCGAGACCCTTCCGCGGTTCAACTCGGCCCTGTTCGGAACTCCCTCAGGCCACGACTTCGAAGTCAGGGATGACTCCGGATACGTGGACCTGGCGGTGAACACAGACGAGCAGTACTGCTTCGAGTACGAGCAGATCTTCCAGCCGATGACCGCTGGTGGCCGTTACCGCGGTGTGGTGCTACTCGACACGACGAGGGGGGCCTCGGAGCTGGTGTATCGGCCATTCGGCTTGCTTGGTGTGCCCGGGTGGATCATCGAGGTCGATGCGTTCGCCGGCGACGCGCCGCCCCGCGAGCCTTTGGGGATGCCTGCAAACGAGTTCACTGTGGCGCCGATGTACACACCGTCGTACGAGCCTATGCCGACCATTGTGCAGTCGCCGTTGGCGCCAGTTGCGCCGTCTGACCAGGCGAAGACCGTTGTCTACGAGGTCATCTCCAACGGAGCGCTCAGCAGCGTGACATGGTTCGACGAGGACAGCGCCCTTCAGCAGGACACTTCGGTCTCCGCCTCCTGGTCGAGGACCGTGAAAAACTCGTCGACCTACGTGATCGCGGGGCTCGGAGCCCAGACCAACGGGACCTCGGTTACCTGCCGAATCACTGTGGACGGGACAGTTGTCGATACCCAGACCGCAACCGGTAAGTATGCGGTCGTCAACTGCACCGACCCGATGTCGTGAACTCCAGTGCCGGGTTGGAAGGGTGGTACCGGGCCTCGAACCCGTGCCGGGGCCACCCCGTCCTTGCCAGCAGTGTTCCGAGATGGGCGAGGTGATTTGGCGTCTCTTTCGGGGCCACTGCCAGGCGAGACGTCGTAGTCGCTGTTTCAGGGGCTGCCTCTCCGCTACCTTCGGGGAGTCCTCCGTCGGGGAGGTCAGCCGAAACATCATCGCCGATCATCGCTGGCAACTGCGTCGTACTACACGTACGAAGCCGCCGACCAGGAGCGCTCAGTTGACGTAACAGGAAAGCCGCCGCCGCCGGTATAGACAAAATGAAGCGATGGTGTTTAGCAATCACAGCGGCAGCGGCGTTCGCACTGGTCGGATGCAGTACTGACCCGGCCGCATCCAGCGAGCAAACCTCAACCACACTGCAGTCCCCGACCTCGACGACGTCAGCGAGCACAATGACGACGCTCGAGCCCACACCCGCAGCAGCGCAGGAAACCACCGAGCCGGCACCAACGCAGGAACCGATCGCGACAGAGACGGTCGTCGCACAGGAGCCGGTCATCGTCGACTGCCAGCCCGGGATGGGGCCGGTCACAACGTACTGGTCCGATGGGTCTGTGACCGGGTACTCCGACTACTGCCAGTCTGTCCACGATCGGGCAGTGCAGGCCGAGGCCGCAGCGAACACCCCCGTCTGCGATGGAACCGTCTGCACATATCCGAACGGCGCGCAAATCCCCGACCCGAACGCTCAGCAGGTCATCGTTCCGTACACGTGTGGCTACGACGTGCTCTGCGATAACGCGGGGAACGTCATCCCAGGACCGGAGACCGGCGTGATGCTCGGGAACGGATGGATGTGCGCAGGAAACGGCTGCACCCGCCCCTAGCCAGCCAGGGAACTCGGCGGTTCGCCCAAGTGGTTCGGCCAGGGCCGCAGTCCTTCTCGGACTCGCTGGTACTTGATCGGCTGTTCGGGAGTCAGGTTCACCAGGCGTGTCTTCCACCTCCACACACCTACCGCACGACTACCTTGCGGGCTCAGCGTACTGAGCAGCCTGCCTCAGGAAGCGGGCATGCGCCCGCCGCTGAGTCTTGACCTGATCGGGGTCAGCGCCCCTTCCTCAACTTCCCGTACTCGTTCACATAGACGGACAGCTCGGCACTGAAGTCTTCGATCACTGCACCGTTGTCGTCTTCAACCCACCAACGGACCAGGCTGGGTAGGACTAATCATTCGAGCGACTTGTGGGTCACGGGGGTCGGGGCCGAGCCGGGGGAATGTCATACCGCTGTTACCGGCAGGAGCGGGCACCGGCCGACCCGCCTGACCGACGTGGTGACGATGGTCAACCGAGGGTGAGGCCAGTGCGCGGTCACGTCCCCGGCGACGTGAGTAGGGGAGAGGCCTGTGGTCGTGCTCCGCGACACCGTCGGCCCACCGTCTCGATACGAGCGAGTCGGTGAACAGGGTAAACGATCAATATCCGCCCGTTTTTCGGCGGTTTCTACGGCAACCCCGGGGTGGATCGTCGGTGATCGGAGCAGCTTTGAGCCTTGATTCGCGAACACACTACTGCGCCCAGACGTAGCCGTAGCTGGGAAAACCGGGGGCTGGAACGCAATAGGCTACGACGCGGTCGCTCGTGTGGCCGGTCGATCCTTTGATGCAGGTCGTCCCGAGAGTGACGGTCAGGCCGTGCTCGGGAGGCAGCGGTGTGTTGAGATCGTACGGAGCCACGGTGGTCGTAGAGGTCTCGACGTACTCAGGCACGACCGCGGTTGGTGCGGGTGGCGGCAGTGGAACCTCGGAGAGGCGAGGCTTCTCGGCGACACAGTTCGACGAGAACCCTGTTGTCCCGTCGCTCAGCAGTGTCGCGCCGGTGGCATCGGGGATGCACCGAACGAAGTACGGCTTGGCGCCCGGCTTGGGCTGTGTATCCGGCTCGACGCTGGGGGTGAAGTCTTCTGACGCCGGTGCAATCTCGGCTGGTGCGATCTCGGCTGGTGAGACGAATGTGGGCGGCGGTGCAGCCGGAGCGCTCGCGATTATTGGCACTGTGGCCGGCACGGTGGTGGCCGGCGACGGATCGGCCGGGGTGCTGGCGCACCCAGTGAGAGCTGCGAGCAGCACCGGTACGATCAGGGTTCGTCTCACAGCCGGTCCTCGGTTCTCGGGTTCGAATCATGTGGTCGTCCGACCCTGAGGCACGGCGACGCGGGAAGTATATGTACCGCTACCAGCCCTCGGCTCCGGACATCGGCGAATTCTGGGGCCCCTCGGTAAGGGTGGAATCAGCATGTCAGTCGTTCGACTGACAGTTTGCTGTGAAGTTGCTTCCGATGTGGTAATTCCCCTTCATGAAGATTGCCCTCGTTGCCCTGTCGATCGTTGCGCTCTGCGGCGCCACCACCGCATGCAGTAGTGAAGACTCGGCGGAGGCGACCACAGTGTCGTCCACGCCGGCGCCCACCACGACAGTGAAGCTGACCGGAGACGACCTATTCGTCCAGGAACTGCGCCTCGGTGGGATCTACCCGCAGCCCTCCCAGGTTCCCCTCCTGACCCCCGCAGCGAACGGGAACTGCGATGCGCTCGCAAGCACCACGCTGCCCGACAGCCAGAAGTTCGACAAGATGGTCGAACTTTCGATGATCATCGGCAAGGGGAAGAACATCTTCGAGAATGTCTCCACCGCGGAGACGTTCATGACGGCATCCATCCGGGCTTACTGCCCCCGGTTCGAGAACCTCATACCTGCCTAGCTCGGAGCGACCAGTCAGCTGTGAGGTGGAGGCTGGTCAGGACACTGTTATGCGGAAATGATTCTGAGTCAAGGTGATCGAAGGGCGAGAGATGTTTGATCGAGGAGTTCGGGCGGCGCTCACCGGTGCAGCGAGCCTGTTGGCCGTTTCGTGCGGGACGGGCGCCACGCCGGAGGCGTCGGAGACGGCATCAGCCACATCGAGTCCATCGACAGCAGTGGTGACAACCACTCCCAGCCCGGGGAAGATCGCGCCGTGCGGCAGCGACAAAGGCGCGCAGCTCCCTCCGAGCGACGGCAGCGTTGAAGCAGTCCTGGCCAAGGCGAGCGTCACAGACGACATGGTGTGCGGCCTGGGCCAGGTGATGGACGCCGCGGGATACGGGTTCGACAACCGAACGACGACGTACGCCGAGCGTCTCAACTTCGCTTTCATCGAGTTGGACAACTGCAAGGAGGTCGCGAGCGGGTACAAGACCTGGGCCGAGATTGTCAACGAGGAGGTTGAGCAGGGCGCGCCGCGTAGCGAGTCCAGCCGCCTCAACGGCTACCTCGAACGCGACTTCTGCCCCGCCGCGGAACTGCGTAGCGAGGGAGTGCCAGCGGCCAGTGACCTGTCATCCGGCACGGTCGACGAGAACGGGATGCGCGGGATCTACTCGAAGATCGGCTGGTATGACGGACGATTCGAGCCGCTCCCTGCGATCGAGTGCACGTCACGGCTCGGCGAGTTCACGGGCGAGGGCCGAGCCTATCGCTTCGATGCCGACACCATTCTGTGTGTCGAGGTGCCCGGGTCGAACCGCAGCGGCTCCGACGGCTACACGTGGAGCGCACGGCTCGCATTTACCACACCGCTGGGCGAGGACGCGGCGCTGAACAGGGCACTGCAGCTCGTCCCTGACGACGCCGTGGAGGAGAGCCGCATGCTCGCCACCAACGGCGAGGGGCCGAATACCTGCCGCAGCGTCGACTACCGGTCGCGACAGATCGGTGAACTGGCGGGAACGGCCAAGCCGATCGAATCCGACGACCTCGAGTATTTCAACGTGACGCTGTACTCGGATCGCCAGTCGTACTTCGGATCGTCCTCGCCATACACCGGCACCGCCAACGCGGCATACCTGTACACATTCCGAAGCAACGACACCATCGATCCAGCGTGCTGACTTCGTAGGGCACGCGCTGTGAGGCAGCCGCCTCCGTCTGGTCGGGGGTCGGGGAGCAGATGCATCGAATCCGGCGCTAAGAGACAGCGAGTGCAGGGCCTTGAGTCGACCGAGCGATCTCGCCCGGCAGCGTCGGTCGCCCGCGTGCCGCTCAGCGGGCCGGGGTGAACTGCCATGCCGGCAGCTTCCACGCCCGCGCGTCCTTGAGCCCGACCAGTCGGTGCTCGGCGAGCATGTCGGACACCGTCTGTGGGGAGACGCCGAGCAGCGCAGCCGCCTCCGGGCGGGTGAACGAACTGGCCAACTGCGCTTGCCTCTGTTCGACCTGGAGACGGAGGTTCTGCCGCTCCAGAGCCGCGGCTTCCTCGTAGGAGACCGCCGGCCCCCAGTCGTTGTCACCGTTCCCCGGCGGATCCGAAACCGCGACCTTCTCGCCGGCCGAGAGGGAGGCCTGCTGCCGCATGAGCAAGGCCACCGCCTGGGCGGCCTCGCTCATCGGCCCTTGCACCTCCTCGGAGAGCGCCCGGAGGGCGTTAGCGGCCGCTGCGTCTAGCACTGTCAACCGACTGACGGCGGCAGCAGCCTCCGTCAGTCGACCGGAGAAGTGACGCATTTCCTCCAGGCATTTCCGGAAGCCCTCCCCATCGAGAATGTCCTCCAGCAACTGCGTAATCTCGGCCGCCGCGCGCAGCTCCTGCGGCACTTCTGACTCGGGCCGTCGTGCCATCTGGCGTTCACCTTCAAGCTCCTTGCCAGGGTACGCGCGATGTGCGCGCCGACGACGGGACTGCGCTGGGCGACACCTCGGACTGACCTGTCCGCCACCGCCCACTCGCCGACCCAGCGCCCCGAGATTCCCGCGAAGGGAGTCCCCGGGGCGGTCATGGGTGTTGACCCCGCAGGGCGATGCATGGACGCCCCAAACCTCCACGCTGCATACCGTTCTGGGGCGCGTGGCCATGGCCATCTCGGCCCGATCTCATCGATCTGAGCCTGTTCGAGTCGGTTGTCGCACCGTGGCGGGAGTTCGTGCAAGGCGTCCGCTGACCGGGCCGGGGCCGCCGCCGGCGAGTGCTGGCGGATCCGCGGCTCGTTCAGGTCTGCTCGGTGGTCTTTCAGTTGGCCGGCGGCGGGGTGCGCTTCGCCTTGATCTTCCGCTTGTAGACGAGGTATCCGACGCCGACACCGATCGCGAGGACGACCGCGAGGGTGCCCCATTTGCCGTCCTGATAGCTGGTGATGACGCCGGTCACCCACAGGAGCAGGACGCCGGCGTAGATCCAGAACTTCTCCTTCGGCAGGAGTCCGCCGCCCTGTGCTTTCCGTGCGGCGGCCGTCGCAGCGGCGTCCGCACGCTTCTTCTGGCGCTGCTCCCGAGACCAATCGATACTCTCCTGTCGCCGCGCCTCGGCCCTCGCGGCCTTCTCAGCCCTTGCCGGGGCGCCCAGCGCGTAGGCCTGGTCAGCCTGCATCTTCTTGGTGATCTTCAGGGTCTTCTCGGCTGCCTGAGCCGTTCTCTCGGCGGCCTCGCGGGACGCCCGGTCATTGCAGTGAAAGCAAGTGGGATCAAACACGATATGAGTTCGGCAAGTCGACATTTCAGGAACAGTAGGGAGGTCATTTCCTGACCAGAGATACCGACCTGGGCGGCACTTGTCGGCGGGCCGCCTCGCGCATCTGTCGCGCACACGGGCCGCGCCCTGTCATTTCAACGACCGACAGTGGATTGGAAGTGGGCGGGATGTCACGCAGTCGGGTGCGATGATCCGTCGACACGATCTTCCTCGAAGACAGGACACGTATGGCACCGCAACTATCGCCCCGCCTCAAGGGAAAGGCCGCCGAGAAATGGATGGCCGGCCTGACCCCGCTCCTCCTTCCGGGCGAAACGGTGTGGGCGCTGGCGCGGACGAACCAGATGAAGCCGATATTGGAGGGCATCGCGATCACGAACGCTCGCCTCGTCGCGTTCGTCGGATCCGAACTCGCCACACCCCGTTTGAGGGTGACCATCGACGCCGACAAGCTCGGACGATACGAGGTCGTCAAGAAGTTCACCGGATCCCAGTTGGTCGTCACCACGACCACCCAGGAATCGATCTCGCTGGGTGTGGTCGATCCGAAGGAGATCGACTTCGTTCGGCACCACATCGACCACTTGATCGCCAGCGAGTTCCCAGCGGAAGTCCGTGAATCTGTCCGGGAACGTGACGCCGCCGCAGCCGCACAGCGGGCTGCTGCCGCCGCCACCGCCCAGCAGGCGGCCGCGGCCGAACAGGCCCGCCTCAGCCGCCGGGGCCAGGTCGACATCGTAGGCGGCGACCTGAAAGAGCGGGGCTGGACGGCCCTCGCAGACCATTCGGCACCTGATGAGCTGCCGTGGTTCATCCTCAACGGCGAGTCGGCCGGCTTCCTGGCCGCGTTCGAGGATCGCCTGATCATCGCCAAAGTCGGCGGAATGGCCGGTTTCATGTCGGGATCGCTGGGCGGCGGCCGGGTGACAACCTTCCCCTACACCGACATCACCAACATCGAGTTCAACAGCGGAATGCTGAACGGGGTCCTGGAAGTCCTGACACCGAGCTACCAGGGAACCGGGAACCACGACTACTGGCGCTCAACCAACAAGGAGCGAAACAAGGCGGCTGACGATCCGTGGACCCTGTCCAACTGCCTCCCCCTGGCCAAGGTCATTCACAAGGAAGCACTGCCCCGCATCAACGAGATGCAACGCAAGATCGCCGACGCAAAGCGACCGCAGATCGTGGTGCAGCATGCACCAGCTGCCGCCGCGACCGTACCGGCAGGAGGCCTCGCCGAGGAGCTGCAGCAGTTCGCTGATCTGCACAGCCAAGGCCTGCTCGACGCCGAGGAATTCGCCGCCGCCAAGCGCGCCGCGATCGCCAAGCACACCGCCGGCCACTGACATTGTTGTGGCGTCGCTGGACCAGAACGGCGACGCCACGACGGCGCCCGCAGGTGCGGCGAGCGGCTCAGCGGGAGACGTGATCAGCGTGGACTGCCCGGCCCCTCGTCGTCCCCCTCGCGGGCGGCTGCGACGCAACCCGCAGCCACCACCAGCTCCAGCTCGAGTTCATCGTGGCCGCCGTCACTCGCAGAGCGGACCGTGATCACCGCCAACCACTGGGCATCATCAACTGAATCCAGGCATGCTGGGCCGCCGGCATGAGGCCTTCCGGCCTCAGTCCGTCGGCCCGGACACGAAGACTGATGCGGTCCGCTCGGCGGCTACCGCGGGCCAGGAGGATCGCCCGGTCGATGTCCACCAGCACTCGGCGAGGCGGGTCGAACCGGTGGATCGTGGACGACCGCGGCGGCCGCTCACCCCCAGCGGATCGAACATAAATTCGATTATGCACCACCGCCGAGGGGTGGCGCGAGGCCGGGCCTCGGACGGTACCTGTGCGGTGCCGGCCATCCTCACCTCGGGGTCGAGTGGGCCTGACCCGGTTCGCTGAGCGGTATCGGGGCGGGTCGCGGCGTGGCCGACACCTACTCTGAACATCTTTCGACGACACGAAGGTGATTCACGGGGGACTCCTCAGCATGTACCTCAGAAGCGCCCAGAAGAAGTCGCGGCAGCGCAACAAAGCAACGCTCGCCAAGCTGGAGATCGACAGTGGCACACGTTCCTATAACAGGCTGGTTGCAGAGACAGAGCGCCTGAAAAAAGCTCCACCAGGAGGCCCTTGACCGCGGCGACACCGAACTGGCGTACAAGTACGCCCTCGAAGGCAGCTACGCAGCCAAGGCGAGCCAGGACGTGTGGCTGCGGAACCTACGTCGGGAGTGTCGCAGTTGACGCTCGCTCAACTGGACCGCGTCAACGAAAGCAAAGGTGATTCACGGTGGGACTCCTCAGTAGATACGTCAGCAATTCCCGAATTAAGGCACGCGAACTCAACAAGGAATCAGCCGCGAACATCGCCCGCAGCTTCAATCGCAAGTTCATCGAAGGCCTGGGTGAGGACGTCACCCGCCACGAAAGGCTCGCCAAGGAGGCCTGCGAGCGCGGCGACTACGACCTCCAGCGGGAAAATGACAAGCAGGCCGCTATGTCCAGGAGAGCGGGATACGACGCGTGGGTCGACAGCATTCTCCGCTGACGCCCACTTGGCCACCCTGGAGACCTGAACGTCGGTTGTCGGCGGGCCTGGATGCGTAGCGCGATCCAATCCGTGCGACATTCACAGGAAGCTCGCCTCGGCGTGCGGTAGCTGTCCATCGGGACCCGGAGAGGCAGGAGCTGGGCCGGTGCATGCCGGCAATCGCCGAAGGCTGTCCACCGCGCGGCGCATCGAACATAGTTGCGACTATGGACTACGGTGGTGGCATGGCGCCGGGTCGGGTAGCGGAGGGTTCCTGTGTCTGCTGTCAACCCCCGAGCATTCGAACACCGGCCCCACGATCTCGGTGCGGGTCGACGAGGGAAGCGTCGTCCCAACGCTGAGGTGGCCATCACGACGAGCCCCGTAAGTGCCATCAGGTTGGCCGGCCAATCGATGAGTGTCACCGATTCTTCGTATCCGGTTGGATAGACAGCTCGGCAGTTTGCGCTGACCAGAGGTGACCAGGCTCGCGTGAAATGGGGCTCGAAGCTGTAGACAGTCCAGGCCGCGGTGCCCGGCGGCTGAGGAAACGTGTACCCGGCGCAGAGGACGAACGGCGAGGTCACAAGGTAGGCAGCAACATAGACGGCCAGCCCGACTGCAAGTCCGAGCACGGCTACGGGTCGACGCATCGTTCGAAGGTAGTCGATGCCCGGGCGGTAGCTGAGGGAAGCGTCGACCCACACCGTTCTTCGAGGAGCTCGCCCTACGTGACTGCGTGTCTGATTCGGGGACCCCAGATTAGGGTTGCTACATGCCGTGGAACTTCACGACCGATGAGGACTTTTTCGGTGGCCGCGAGGTGGTGAGCCGAACCTACTCACCTACGCAACCGCGGATGACGCAGCATCATCGGCAGTTGATTGAACTGTTCGATCGGCCTACGGAGTCATGGTCGTGTCGCGCACTTCATGCATGTCTCGAGAGTGTCGCCAGGAATTCGTGGTCCATGGTGTGGGGTGTCGGTGTCATCGACGCCTGGGTTGAAGGAGATGTGGCGTTCTGCGTGGTGTACCGGTACCACAGGCACCCGAGCACATTGGGTATTCGTCGAACGGTGGACGACTACCCGAACGGTGCGGCCGCTGAGGATCCTGTGCGGTTCGGGCAGGACGTTGCCACCGGAGACCTCGGCGAGCCGCTGGGAACCGTGGCGCGGAAGTTAAAGCCAGACGCCGCTGGTATCCATTGGTGGGGATCGCTGGGAGAGTCCCTCCCAGTCAACCCAGCTGAGCGCGAAACTTAGCGGCCGGATTCAGGTCGAGGTCGGCGCAACTCCTCGAATCAAGCGGTGAGTCCAAGTTCGCGTGACAGTTGATAGTCGTCGCGCATGGTGCGCCAGAGCTTCTTGGCGACTTGCCGTTTGAGGCATCGCATGGCCTCGCGGGAAGTCTTGCCTTCCGCCATCTTGCGTTGGTGGTAGGCGTATCCGTCGCTGCTGGGCGTTCTGGCTTGGGTGACGGCGACGATGTGGATGGCCGAGTTCAGGGTGCGGTCGCCGGATCGGGACAGTCGGTGGCGCTGTTTGTCGGCGCTGGCGACCTCGATCGGTGCGGTGCCGCTGTAGTTCGCGAACGCCGCCTCGTTCACGAACCGGGTGGGATCGCCGGTGCGGGCGAGGATCCGTGCTGCGGTGACGATGCCGACGCCGGGGATCTTCAGGAGCTTGGTGCCGCTGGCGGCAAGCTCGGTCTTGATTCGGGTGGTCATGTCCTCGATCTGAAACCGGGCCCGCCGCAGGTCGCCGACGATGTCGAGGGCAACGTTCTTGCGCATCGCGTCCGCCGTGGTCTCGGGCAGGAACGCCTTGAGCTGGCTGGCGGCGTCCTCGGTGTCGAAGGCGCGTTCAATCCCGCCCGGGAACAGCTCACGAAGCAGGGCGTGGAGCTGATTGACGAGCCGGCCGTTCTGTCTGACCAGATCGACCCGGCGTTCGTCGAGGATTCGCAGCACGTCGGTGTGGCCTTCCGGGGCGACCGGCCGGAAATCGCCCTGACTGAACGCCACACACGCCGCAGCTGCTGCGTCGATCCGATCGTTCTTGCGCCGGCCACCACGCGAGAGCTCCCGCACCCGGGCGGTCGCGGTCGACGGGATATCGACGACCGCCTCGCCGCGGCTGATCAGCCACTGCGTGAGGTGATGACCGAGGCCGGAGGCGTTCTCCACGGCCCAGATCCGGTCCGGCCATGCCTTGGACCAGCTAATCAGCTGGGCGTAGTCGTCGAACGACGACCTGATGCGCACTGATCCGAGGTCCCGGTTGGTTGCCGGGTCGACCGCGGTGGCTGTGTGGGTGGACTTGTGCGGGTCGATACCGATCACGATCACCGTGGCGTGCGCCTTCCGTGCAGGTGGACGAGGGCATCCGCTGTCGGCATTCCGACTTCCGGCCGCCCGGGAAGGGTGGCGTTCCTGTGTTGAGCCAGGCAGCGAACGGAGACCGTGGGGAGGCAGAACCCTCTTAGAGCCAACCCTCCGGCCGGACGAGTGACAGGAAGCCATCGAGCTATCCCCACGGTCACCTACGGCACGCTACGACCCGTCGGTTCGAACACGACGCCGCTCCGACATACAAGTCGGAAGTCGCCGCCCAACCCGGGCCTGATCGCCACGATTCGGCGGGGTCCGACGCTCCCGGGTCACCCGACTAAGAAGAAACCTAAGAGTTCATGGAGGGTTCGCGGCGGCGGGACTACTGGGAGTCCGGTACCTGGACCCGCAACTCCATCCGGTTTTGAGCTGTGATTGGGGGGTGATGGCACGCCTCGGTCTCGGAGGTGTGTGCTGGCGGTTCTATGACTTCCGTTTTCCCAGTCCAGGGAGACCGCCGGAAGCTGTGCGGATGTATCTGGATGTGGAGCGGCTGGCTCGGTCCTTTCTGTCGGCGGCGATCATTACCGCCTGTCGATTCCGCTGTGCTTCGATCCGGATAACGAGTTCTTGTTGGGCAGCAGTCAATTTCCTGACTGCGGGAGCACCGCCGTCGTCGGCGTGCTTGGGTTGTGCAGCTTTCGCCTTCCCTTCACATCGGCCGCAGACAGTGGACTCGTGCGCTCGGACGTCGTCGAGCACTTCATCTGATTCGTAGCGCTCGAAACCGGCGGGTAGCGGTTCTCCACATAGCGCCGTACCCAGCGCGGTCACCTGGTGCCACTTCCGGGCCTTCTTCTTCCTGATGAGCGCCCACTTTTTGGTCTCGCCGGTCATGCGCCCGGACGCTACCGGGACTGCGCACTTCATAGACAAGAACGGTGACACTAGGTACGAAGGCTGGACACCAACAGGCACCGTTAGTTAGAGCAGATCTTCAACTCAGTGGACTAGCTAGGATTTGTTGGGGTACAAGAGGTCCGGGCTGGTGTACGCGCTCCTTCTTGGGCAGATGGGTCCGGCGAGGGCAACTGGGTCCGGTGTCCGGATAGCCGAGGCGAGAAGGTAGTCCAGAGGTAAGCAAGGAGGCCGTTGCTGCACTGCTCGGGACGTGTCACGGTGTGGTTGACACGCGGCATCAAACCCGGCGCGGTTCGATGTGGGCCGTGAACCCGTTGGCTGATCGCAGGGTTCGGCGTGTTCCGCCCACGCGGCCGGATTTGCGGAGGGCTGCCGCCGCTCCGGTGTGGTTGAGGTCGGCTGCCTTCTGCCACCAACGGCCGGCCGCAGCGGCATCGCCTGCATCGTCGGCGAGTACGCCGAGCGCGTACATCGCATCTGCGTCGCCGAGGTCGGCGGATTCTTCGTACCAGTGACGGGCGGTGGCGGCGTCTTCGGCCTCGGCGGCGACCTCACCGAGGTTGTACATCGCAGTGGGGTCGCCGAGGTCGGCGGCCTTCTCCCACCAGCAGTGCGCCGCAGCGGTATCTCCGGCGTTGACGGCGAGTACACCGAGGTTGCACATCGCTTCGGGATGGCCCAGGTCGGCGGCCTTCTCCCACCAGCGGCGGGCCTCACTGGCATCGCCCGCATCGTCGGCGAGCACACCGAGCGCATATATCGCATCTGCGTCGCCGAGATCGGTGGCTTTCTCCGACAAGTGGCGGGCGGTAGCGGCGTCTTGCGTATCGGCGGCGGCTTTCCCAAGCTCGGACGCAGGTCCCGGTTCGGTGGTAGCAACGTCGTGGTCACGGCGTTCGCCTTCGCTCTCACCGCAGTCAGCCGCAGCGAACTCCGTCAGCCAGGCGCAGCGGGCGGCTGTCTCGTTTTCCTCTTCTTCCTGCGGCGGATGCACCGATCGGAGGATCGGTGGCAGATCGTTGGGGATGAGTGCATCGACCTGGACGAGTGCATCGGCTGACGGTGTGATCAGTTGCCAGTCGCTGCCGATACGTACCAGCGCGGTGAGTTCTTCGTCCCTGGACGCGATCCCGACCTCAAGGTTCAGTGCTCCGGCGAGGGCAGCGAGGGTCAATTCGTACTCGTCCGGTGAGGCATGCCCGGAGGTGAGGACTGCTGCGGCCGGGCGAAGAGTGTCGGAGGCGCGTTTGGGCAGCAGCCGGCGCAGGTTCTCACGCAGGGCAATCACCGCGAGATCCGGTTCGGCTTCGTACCCGGACAGTGCCGCCGCGACGGGTCGCAGTTGCGGATCCGGTGCCAGCAGCGCCAGCAGTTCCGTGGCACGTTTGCGACGGTCGGTCATCAGCAGCCGGCGCACCTTGCCGAAACGCTGGGTAACGACCGCGACCGGCCGCAGGTTGGGGATCAACGCGGCCGCGTCGGCGACCGGGTCGCTGCGGCCGGCGAGGGCATCGGCCGGCAGGTCGGTGACCAGGTTCCGGTAGGCGAAGTCACCGGAGCGGGTATAGAGGAAGACGTCGGCCGCGATCCGATCGGCGCACGAGCCGCGGGGTACGGGGATCTCCACCTGCCCGCCGGCAGGGCAGGTGGTCGAGATCGCCCGGTGGCTGCCTGCGGTGCTCATGATCGTCAACCGTGCGTCGGTCGTCGACGTCGTGACCGGCAAGGTCAGCCGCTGTGGGGGCGTCAGGTCCAGGTGGGCGCGGCCCCGGGCCAGATCGGTGAACTGGTCGGGGGAGACATCGACGCCGCCGGGTCGGGTGTTGATTCGGTCGGGTCCGGTGAATCCGGCACTGGTGGCGCGCCTCCACAGGTCTTGCATGGTGGTGTTGCGGTTCTGCGGTTCGAGGGTTTTCTCGAGGAACCAGAGCAGTCGGCCGCTGCCGCGGTCGGGGTGCGGGGTCAGGTGCCACCAGGACAGGCGCCGCGCCAGATCACCTGCGACGGCGGGCATCCAGGTGGTGGTGTCGAGGTAGCCGAGGGCGGCGATCCAGGCCAGGTAGCGGGGTAGGTCATCGATCGCTCGCCGGAACTCGGCCAGCGACACCCCTTTCGGTGGGGTGGCGTGCAGCTTGCGGGGGTCGCGTAACGCCAGATGCGCTGCTGCCATGCAGAACTTGGCTCCGAAGTCGTCCCGGACACGGCTGATCGCCCGCCGTGACCACGGTGTGAGGATCCACTGCACATGGGAGTCGTAGGCCTTTCGGTTCACCGGCCAGTCCCGCAGCTTCCCGACGTTGCCGGTCGCCGCCGCGATCACGAACTCCTCCGCCTCGGATGCGGACGTCGGCAGCGGTGTGTCGGTGATCGCGGTCAGCATGGCGCCGGCGGACTCGACGTCGACCATCAGACGTGAGGTCAGGGCACCGAGTTCGGTGACGGCCAGTCCGCCGTCGAGTTCGGTGACGAAGCCGCGGCGGACGAGGTGATCGACCGCGTCGTCGACGTCGAGCGGTTCACCGGACTGGGCGTAGGCGAAGGTTTCCTCGAACCACGATGCCGCCGAGCGGCGGTCGGTGATCGAGCCGAGCAGGATTTCGGCGAGGATGACGTCGGTGAGCCGGGAGACGACCTGGGATCGGGCGGCGTACCCGTCGGCGAGCCGGCGCCGCCACGACGCCTCCTGGTGGCGGGGGACAAGCAGGAACCCGAACCCTTCGGGTTCCTGCCCGGCGCGGCCGGCGCGGCCGAGCATCTGCTGCGCTTGACTGACCTCCAGCGGCGACATGCCCAGCTCGAGGTCCCGGATCACCACCGCCCGTGCCGGAGTGTTGACCCCTGTCGACAACCCCGACGTCGCCACCAGCGTCGCGATGGAGCGGTCCTTGAACGAGGACAGGGCCCGCCCGGCACGCGGTGCGTCCCGGAAGTGCAGTCCCACTCCACGATCGAATGTGGCCTCGACGAGCTGGTCGTCGGTGAGTCCACGGAATTCAGTGAGATCGGCGGCTTGTGCCGCGGTGCGGCGGGCGGCGTTCTTGCTGCCGCAGAAGACGAGCACACTCGCCGGCCCAGTCGATCCGTCGCCGTCGGTAGCAGGCGGGGTTGGTGTGTCGCGCAGTTCGGCGAGCAGTGACCGCATCACCCGGTCCTTCGCCCCCTCGAACTGCTCTCGCCGCGACCCCTCGGGGGGTTCGTCGTAGGGGACGAGTTGGGTGGTCAGGATCGTCGGCCGCCATGCCGACCGGATCAGCTGCGCGTTGAACCAGGAGGCGAGTTCTTCGGCGTTGGACACTGTCGCCGACAACGCCACGATCCGGGTGCGGCCCTCGACGGCCCGTAGCCGGGCGATCAGCGACTCCAACGTCGCACCGCGCTCGGGGTCCCCGACCAGATGGACCTCGTCGATGATGATGCACCCCACCTTGGCGATGAAGTCCCGCAACGACGAACGCCGGTAGAGGGCCTCGAACTTCTCCGTCGTCGCCACCCACAACTGGGCTCGACGCACCGCGTCGCTGGAGATGTTCGTTTCGCCGGTCAACTCGATCGCGTTGATCCCGTGCCCGCGCCACCGCCGGGCGGTCTCCCCGATCTCGGCGGCGAGCGCCCGCGCCGGCAGCAACCACACCGCGGGCTTGCCGTCCCCAACGATCGACCGCAGCGCCGCGACCTCCCCGATCAACGTCTTCCCGGCACTTGTCGGGGCCACAACCATCACATGTCCGAGGGTGGAGAGTACCGCAGGCACCGCTTTCGACTGCAGTGGGTTCAGCCGGGCGTAGCGGGTCAGAAACTTCTGCAGGTTCGTGGGGATGATCTTGTCGGCGCCGGTCCATTGCTCGTCACCGAGGGAAGCAGCGGCACGGTTGTCCACCAGCGTGCGGAAACCTGCCTCCAGGGGCTCGATATCCTCGGGCCGGGTGAACCGGTTGCCCGAGTTCTCGTTGCGTTCGATCTCGGTGCCGGTGAAGTTCATCGAGTAGGTGATCGCCTCGTCGTCCGCGATCAGTTCCTTCTCGTGGATGTAGCGGACCGCCACTAACTTCACCCCGGCGGCGCGCAGCTCCCGGTGCACGGCATCGTTCGACGCCTCCGGCCGGCTGAGTACCAGCACCTCGACGCCGCGGCGCTTCGCGGCGACCACCGCATCGAGCAGTGCACGAGCAGGGGTGCTGGTGTCCCACCACGGAACCTTGATCCACACCCGGCGCCGTGCCCCGGAGATCAGCTCGAGCAGCTTGCCGTGCAGGGGCAGACCGTTTCCGTAGTTCGAGAACCGAACCGGTTCGCTCACCCGATCCCCTCCACACCTGTTCGCACGGACACCTTGTGGGCTCAGCGTACTGAGCGGTCTATCCAGGCAGCCGGGCGTGCAAGTGAACCCGCGCGGGAGCCCGCTGCTGCGCCTTGGCCGGATCGGGGTCAGCGCCTCTTCTTCAACTTCCCGTACTGGTTCACGTAGACGGACAGCTCGGTACCGAAATCTTCGATTGTCGACCCGTTTTCGTCCTCAACCCACCAACGAACCAGGGTCTCTCCATCTCGAATGATTAGTCCTACCCAGTATTCGAGATGGTCTTTCGCGGTGGCGATGCTCTCCGGCAGAGAGTCCTGGGACGTTATGTGAACCTCCTTCGTGTAGAGGTTGCTTTCCGTCTGACAAACGAAAATCACTTGGCTGGCCATCGGCTACCTCTCCGTCCCGACCGTGTCGAGTGCCATTCGGCACGCCCATTCGTCTCGTGTGGCCCAGGTTCGGTCGGAGAGTAGCGATCACCCACGACAACGCCCAGACTGGCACGTGCGAGTCCGTGATGGGTGGGTAGGACCTCGGCGATCTCGTTGGTAGGGGGCGGCGATGTGGAGCTGCCGGAACCGGAACCCGTCAAGGGAAACGCCATAATCGGTGTTAGCGACGGACGCCGTGTCGGCGACCTCGAGCACGGCACCCACGTGCGTGGCGGACCGCCGCGAAGTCCGGGTGCTGTGCCCCGTTGGTCGCGTGTACTTTCGGGTAACCCGGGCGGGGTTCCCCCTCTGCAAGCCGTTGAATGATCGGCCGGTGGAACGCGGAGAAAGTGGGCCCCGCCTGGCCCCTTTCGTCGCCCACGGCGATGTGCCTGGGCCGGCGGGGCAGGACGGGTACGTCACGCGGTGACGATCCGCTGCATGGTCCGGATAGCAGTGTCGAAGAGCTCCCGCGCGTCCGGTTTGGAGTTCAATCCTCGCTGCCCACAGTGGGGTACATCCTCGATAACAGTCAGCCCGGTCCCCGCCAGGTTCGCGATCTTGGCACCGTGTTCGGCGGCGCGACCGAGGGGAAGGACTACTCGTAGATCCGGGCAGAGAGCTACGAACTCGCGGGTCCAGACCACTGCGCGGCGCCGTTCTGCGGTCGTCGATTTGCTGTTGCGGGGGTTCGCAGTGGGAAACGGGCAGACGTTCCAGTGCACGACGTACCGCCAGTCCACACCGACCTCGGCGTACTTTTTGCGGCAGTTCAGTGCTGTGTAGTCGGGGTTGTCGAGACTGAGCATCCCGGTCCCAGTGCCAGCCTCGGCCTGAGTGCTCGGATTATCGAGCAGGACGAGAGCCCGGGCATGAATGCCCCCCTGCGCAGGGTCGACATAAGGCACGTGACCTCGGGGGATCCGCTCATGGTCGGCGATCCGGTCGGCGAGATTGTTCAGGGGTGCGACGTGTGGCTCTCGAATCCGCGGCATCCGCGACGCAACAATCTGCAGTTTCTCGCCCCGATTCGTCACCGCCACAGGTCTACTCCATTCTCAAGACAGAGCAACGAGGCTACTGGGGGTTCCGGCAGTAATCGCTGAAGATCCAACGAAGTTCGGCATTTTGTCTGATAGATGGCCTGGCCGATGGCCTCATCGGCCCTGGGTGGGCGGTGCCGCTGACGATGCAGTGGAAGGTGGAGTCGGCCAGACGCTGTATTCCTCGGCCAGGTCGAGGCTCGCGTCGTCATTGGGTCGGGCCGGGCGAGGGATCGTCTTCCGTGCTGCGAGAGGCGGTCTCGGCTGTTTGCCCTTGAGTTGGACCTTCGCACGGGCTTTGGCCATGCCCTCGCGGGTCCGCAGGTGGTGCAGGTTGGTTTCGAACTCGGCGGCCCGGTGCTTCGCGAACTTCGTTATTTAATGCGCTGCTACTACCGGGACCCCAGTCTATGAAAGGACCACGACACGTGGCGGATTTTGTTGATGAGTGCGCGGAGGCGTTGTTTCGGGTCTTCGAGGAGGCGGTACCCGAACTGTCCCACATCGTCGCTGCCGACTTCCGGCACGGGATGATCGAGGACGGCCTGTTCTACATGCTGCGGCACCTCGTCCGGGTAGGCGCACCGGTCCCCGCTGACATTCACGCGATGCTCACCCGGTGCCTCGACGAATGGGACTTCCGGTTCGTGGATGAATGCAGCGAATACCTCGCACAGATCTCGCGACTCTGACCAACCCTCGCGCGTTCTTGTCCGTGACCGAGCATGCGACCGCCGCCGATGCCCCGACATGATGTTCCGCGGGTCTGGCAGTCGGTCCGGGTCGCCGAGGTGATGGGTCGGTTGGGCGGTCCACACCGTCGGCGACGTCGAACACGGTCCGCCGATCGACCACGTCACCTCCCTGACGTGCACCTGACTGCGCACTCCGCCGAGCTCCGGCTCAGATCACCCGGGGTCGTGTACCGGCTGGTGCCGCCACCAGGGAGATGTCATATCAGGTGTTACCGGTGGGCACCGGCGCGGGCGGTCCTTCCTGGGCTGGGGGAGTCGCGGTCGTAGGGTGGTGTCGTGGACAGTACCGAGATCACCGTCGCGACCTGGAACACCGAATGGGCACCTACCGCTGGCCGACGGGGGCCGCACGTTCGTGAGCGGCTGGCCGACGCGTCCGCGGACATCCTCGTGGTGACGGAGGGCAGCAGCGGGCTCTTGCCAGACGGCGGATACGTCGTCGATGCTGGCAACGACTGGGGCTACGAAGACAAGCCGCAGCGCCGCAAGGTGCTGCTCCGGTCCTGTTGGCCGCTCACCGATGTCGACCGCCTCACCACGGGCGGCGGAGCCGGGAGGGTCGTGACGGCGCTGGCTACCGCACCCGCCGGGCCGATCCGGATCCTCGCAGTCTGCATCCCGTGGGCCCGCGCACACGTGAGTACCGGGCGACGCGACGCCACGGCGTGGTCCGAGCACCTCGACTGTCTCGACCAGATCGAGGAGCTCGCCGAATGCTTTGACCCGTCGACACCGACGGTGGTCGCCGGGGATTTCAACCAGCGCATTCCTCGTGTCCTGCAACCTGCACGGGTCGCGGACCGTCTCGCCGAGGTGATGGGTCGGTGGATGATCCACACCGCCGGGGACGTCGAACACGGCCCACTGATCGATCACGTCGCCTCGAACCTGACGTGCACCGGAGTGCGCACCTGGTCCGGGCACGTCGCCGAGCTCAAGCTCAGCGACCACTCCGGGGTGGTGTGTCGGCTGGCGCCGGCAGGCCACTGACACTTCTGTCGGCAACCCGCGACGCCCAACCGCAGCATCGGGCCAATCCGGATCCCGGTCCGGCAGCAGGGGAAATGTCGTATCGGCTGTTACCGGCAACCAAATCGATGGCACTGCAATGCTTTTGTTGGCGCGTGTGCCGTCGTGGGCCAGTGGTTGCAGTCGTCGGGCCTCGCTCATGGCAGCTTCCAGCTGACGCACCGCCTGTCCTACTCGTGAAGTTGGCCTTCGACCCCACGCGGTACGGCAGGCCCCGGCATCAGCAGGTACGACGGGTACGATAGGTACATATGCGATGTCACGTCGAGAGGGGTGGAATGAGCGTCGAAGCTGACACTGCAGGCGCCATCGCCTGGCATGAGGCGGACGCCGTCGCGACCCTGATGCACTCGCTCCAGACCCGCGGGGTGCGCCGCGCCTCCGGGGCGCACATCGAGGAGTGGAGGAAGGCGATGGCCGCGTCAGGCCTGGACAGGACCTACTCGATCCCGACTGACGCCTGGGCTGTACTCCACGTCGACCGCACAGCACAGGACAGCAGGGACGACGAGGACACGATCGAGACAGTCGCTGAACTCGCAGCCGCGACCCTGTCCGCGCCCCAGCGACTGCAGCTCGCTCAGTTCCTTCTCGCCACCGTCGCGGTCGACGTGGCGGATGTACCCGCCATCGACCGACCCGTAGCCGCGAGGGCGGCCGGCACGCGGCAGGCAGACCTCGATACCGCAAAGAAGTCGATCCTCGACTCCCTCGAGATGATCAACTCGAAGGAGGTCGCCCGGATCCTGGCGCCTACCAGCGAAGCGAACCGCAGCGTCGCCCAGAAGCGCCGCGCGGCCGGCGATCTGATCGGCCTCCCCATCGGCACCCGCCCGAACTACCTGTACCCGGCCTTCCAGTTCGACACCCAGCGTCACAAGATCCACGACGTCGTCCGCCACGCGAACCGCCGCCTCTACGTCGACAGCGACCCTTACGGCGCCGCGAGTTGGTGGCTGACCCCGGTCGAGGTCCTCGACTGGAACAGCCCTTTCGAGGACCTCGAGGCAGGAAACCTCACCGTGATCGCCGTCGACAACGTGATTGACCATGCCCGGCAAGGCATGTGATCTGGTCGCCTGAGTCTCCAACCAGGCTGGCGTGACCTGCATATACGTCGTGAGGACACGTCCCTGGCTGTTGACTGCCGTCAACAGCCAGGCTCGGCCTCCCCCTGAGATTGGGGCGGGGCCGTGCCTTCTCGGAAGGCCTCCGAGGGTCCCGCCTGCCGCCACCACTTCCTTGCTATCTGCAACTCCCACACCACGAAGTCGAGGCCGGCGTACACCTCCGACTCCTTGCTGGATCGGGGCGGGAGGCCCTCGAAGTGCCGCTCGGCGATCCGGTCGAGTTCGTCATCGGTCATACCCGGTTGGACGCAGCCAGGGCGGGCCGGTTCCAGGCAGCAAG
>NZ_JBFUHZ010000012.1:0-114598 GCF_056402135.1 Rhodococcus sp. P4_C10
CCTCCGACTCCTTGCTGGATCGGGGCGGGAGGCCCTCGAAGTGCCGCTCGGCGATCCGGTCGAGTTCGTCATCGGTCATACCCGGTTGGACGCAGCCAGGGCGGGCCGGTTCCAGGCAGCAAGGCCCCCGCAACGGCATCAGGTCGAAGGAACAGGCCGTGTTCGCGTTTCGCCGCTACGGCGATTCCTCCCTGTCGTACGCCGGTATCGAATCCCGCCAGGCCTGCGCCACTACGGCTTGTACGGCACCGTCATTGCTGCGGATGGAACCTCCAAGTCGATGACGGGAACCCTGACATAAGCGCCCCTTCGGCTGTCGCCGGATATCTGGGGGTCTACGACCGGCTACACAAACGAGCCGGATGCGTTCCTCGCCGACCCGACCACCGATAGGTTGTGCACATGCCACTTGTGAACGCGACCTTGCAGACGGAGAGCGCTGCGGATCGGCAGCAACGCCACCTTCGCGAGCGAGCATTCCTCACGAACGCGGTGTGCAGCGAAGTCCAGGCATCCGGCGGCGACTACGCCTCGCAACAAGTGAGAACAGCGGTCTGCATGTTCCAGCGGTGGATCGCTGACGAGTTCGGATTGCCGGATGGAAAGCACATCGGATTCGGTCACGGCCTTGACGAGTTCGACGATGGTACCGGGGCCGCTGACACGATCCAGAAGATCCAGGCGGGCGTCGCTGTGTGTCAGGACGTTCAGCTGTACTGGTGGGCCGATTCCCGTATGGAGGCGGATCGCGCTGCTGAACACGTGTGCGGGTCCCTTGGCGTGTACTTCTCGACCCGCTCCGTCAGCGAGTTCTGATTCTCTGAGCGTGGACGACCTCTGGCCAGCTCGCCTCCGTTCGGGAGGGAGTGATCGGAAGCGAAACCGCGGGACCTGACCAGGCGAGACATCGTGGTGGTTCCCGAAGTTGGCGGTGAACCGACCGGTCGGAGGGTGGCTGTAGGTGGTGGCGAAGCCGCGGCGGGACTGCTCGACGAACCTGAGAGCGGGTCAGCGCGGCGTGACGGGCCGGGTCGGTGAGCTTGCCGGTGCGCAGTTCCTTGCGATGGGACTGGACTCACATGCCTAGAGCGAAGCCGTCGGAGATCGTGTAGTGGCAGGGGACGTCGGCGTCCGGTGCTCGGCGGCGTAAGCGCGGAGGTCCGTGAGGCCACGATCCCACTGTTGCAGATGGAGGTTCGTCGGGCTACGCGCCGCGCGGTTGCCGGTTTCGAAGCCCGGGTCACGGAGCGCCTGGATACGTTGAGGGGTCATGGCGCCGCGGTCCGCGGTCCGCTCTGCGACGTCCAGTGGCCGAGCGGGAATCCGCATCGTGGGCATTCCCAGGACCGCAGCACGTGCTCATTGCCGTGCTGCTGGATGTAGTCACGCAGGTGGGACAAGCCCCTGCTCGAACCGCTTCTCCCTCATGTTGGTAGGGGCTAGGGAGGAACGTCTCCACTTCATATGGACTGCTTCTGACGGGGAAACGGTGAGCGACTGTGCCTGGGAACGGGTCTGGCTAGAAGCCAAACAACACCTTGCCGATCGCGTAGAAGATCGCCAGGCCCAAGACAGTGCCGAGGATCGTCGCGCCGAACTTTCCGAGGATCAGCACCAGGACCGTGACTACGAGAATAGCCGCGGCGATAGCTGACAGCGATGCCGAGACGATGAGCGTGATCTCACGGAACCGTTCTCGACCGCGCATCTCTGGTGGCATGTTCGCCTGCAACAGTTTGCGGACCGCGAAGAGGCTCGCCCCACCCACGACTATGGCGAGGATCGTCCCGCCGACCTTCCCGAAGAGCAACACTAGGCACGTGACTGCACCAACCACCATGGTGATGGTGAACCCCGATGCTGAGATGATGAGCGCGAGGTCAAGGAACCGTTCTTGACGCCGTGCCTCTGGCGTCAGGTTGGCCTGTCGCAGTTCCTCCTTCTCCCTTGCGTTCTCTCTCGCCTTCGCATTTATGCCAGCCGCGGCCATGCGCTGCTCATGGGTGGACTGCTTGAAACGGATGGCCTGAGATTCAGTCATACAGCCCGGGCACATCCCCCCGTAAAGTGAACTGAACTGGCGAAGGCATCCACCGCAGCGCATCAACATCCCCTATCCGATGTAGTAATACCGGACGGCCCGGCAGCCAGTACATCGGCGAAACATCGGGAAGTATGACGAGGCGTCCCCCGTTAGTCCTCGCCGATGGTTTCGAGCAGCGATTGGATCGGCTCACCGCCGGCGGGGGTCCGGGCGGGTGGTGACCGCGCTGACCGCCGCACCAGTCGGGCCGATCCGAATCCTAGTCGTCCGCTCGGACGTCGTCGAGCGCTTCATCCGGTAGCCAGCGCATTGTCTGGTGATTGACCGACACAGCAGGTGATTTCGAGGGCCTGCTGTCCGCGAATCTGGTAGCAATATTGCGTTTGGTCAGCGGAGGCGCCGATCTGGTGTTGTGCTGATGCCGGGAGTGCACCGCTAAGGTCTCGACCGCAAGTGGTCAACAGTGCGGAGTCCGCGCCACCTATGAGGGAAGAGAACCCAATGTCTGCACTGCACTTACAGAAGCTGGAGAACTGGAGCCTCGTCGGCAGGCAGGGGAAACGTGCAAAGTTCCCCCGGCGGACGATCGGCACGGCGCTTGCCGCGGCTAGTGCGGGGATTCTCACGCTCGCAACGGTGCTTGTGGGGATGGAACCTGCCGCCGCAGCAGCGGAGATATCCCCACCGGACACCCTCTTCATCGCCAGTCAGGAGAATGGCGGCACCGTGGTTTCGATGCCGACCATTGGCGGCGCAACCACCACCCTTGTGACAGGCATGCAGGAGGTCCCAATCGGACTGGCAGTCTCGGACGACACGCTCTATGTCGCAGACCGCACCACTGTGAGATCGGTGCCGACAACCGGTGGCACGCCCACGACGGTGATCACAGGTTTGAACGACCCGAACGGTGCGAACGGCGTGGCAGTTGCCGGCAATACCCTGTACATCCCCAAGGGCACCTCGGTGGTGTCAGTGCCGACCAGTGGCGGCACCCTGACTACATTGGCCACGATCCTGGCCTCACCCCCCTATGAGGCCTATGGGGCGGTGCCAATGACTGTGGCCGTCGTGGGTGACACCGTCTACTTCACGGTGCAAGGTTACGGCGTCGGCGACACCGGCACGGTGCGATCGGTGCCGATTACGGGCGGTACACCTACCACCCTTGTCGCCGGCCTGGCGAATCCATTCGGGTTGGCAGTGTCCGGCGACACTCTGTACTTCTCCGAGCCGGGTCGCCAGAGGGTGTCGTCGGTGCCGATCACGGGCGGTACACCTACTACCCTGGTCACTGACCTGCACTTCCCTATCGGACTAGCCGTTTCCGGCGGCACTCTCTACATTGCAGACGCGGGCAACGCCGCCAACACGGGGGCCGTGCTTTCGGTGCCGACGACTGGTGGCACACCCACTCCGCTGGTCAGTGGCCTCAATAACCCCATGGCGGTGGCAGTGCAGCCCGCACAGCCGACGACTACACCGCCGTGCGCCGGGTCGCTGTGCAGCCTGTTTGGCAGCAGCTAAACCACCGACGCACAGAGGGACTGTCAGCGAGTGCGTTGGTCAGGCCGGACCAGTTCGTTCAGCAACTGGACGGGGGTCTCGGATTCGTGCCATCTTCGCGGCCATGACATTGGCGTCGGCGTTGCGTCCACTCGGCATCCGTGACGATGGCACATGCCTGCGACATCTCGCGTGTGAATGACGAACGGCACCGGGTGCCGGACGAGACGATCCCGGAGCCGATCAGGCCCTCGTCGACTGTGGTCGTACACGGGTAACTCCGCACCCCTTCAAGCCGGCCGTGTTCATGTCTCCCCTCGCGAGTACGAGTCGCGGGGAGAGACGAACTCGACGGGTACGTCGTCGACCACGTTCTCGGTGAACGAAACGGTGCCGTCCTGGTGATGGGTGGGTCTCGCCAGGCGTAGCAGCGTGCGGTCCTCGCTGATGCCCATGACCCGCCAAGAAGTTTCGGCCCACCAGACACCCTGCCCGAGTATCACTTCTCCGGGTTCCATCATTACCTCCTGGTCGTATCGGAGAGTGGACGCCGGTCGTGGGTAGCGACCGGTGATCGAGGTCATGGTCCCGTGGACAGGGCCGCGACCAGCGTTGGAAGATCGTCCGCGACGACGATGGACAGCGGCGTCTCGTGACGCCTGCCGTTCTGGGTGATGATCAGTGCGGCCGGTGGATACCCGGCATCGGCGGGTGGCGACAGTGTCTTGATCGCGTGGGCAACTGTCGTTGTACGTGGGAGATGGACGGCCCGATCGCGTGGCTCGGCGAATGCGAGTGCTGCACTGACCGGTTCGCTCTCGACGATCTCGTCGGCGGCCAGGCGGTGGGCGAGCCAGCGTGCGATGCAGTTGGTTGGCAGCAGACCGTGATAGTCGTGGTCGTCGGTGACGGGGAACTGGGAGTAGTCGTGTGCGCGGACTTCCTCGAGGACGGATCGGATCGGGTCGTCGGCTCGAAAGGACGCCACCGTCCGATTCTGGAGCACGGCCAGCACTTTCGGCGGGTTGAGGATTGCGTCCCGGAGAGTCTCGATGGCCTCGACGATGTCCGGTACCGGTTCGGCGATCGGTTTGCCGCCGTAGTAGTTGCTGTGTACCAGCGTGTTCCGCAGGTTGGCGAAAGCATGTAACGCCGGCAGGTCGAAGCGGATGTGGTGTCGCTCGGCGTAGTCCTTCGCCATCTTCGTGAAGGGAATCTGCTCGTCGCCGTTCGGGTACGTCAACCTGAAATGGTTCTCGATCTCGTTGAAGGCTGACATGAATCGGGTCGCGCCGCTGAGGTCGTCCATCTCATCTCCAAGCGTGCGGGGGCACAGGGGACGGTGCCCGGTGGTCCGGCCTTCATTATCCGCGGGGAGAGCGACGGTGGCGCGCAAAACCGGAGGTGACACGCCTGAGCGAATCGATGGCCTCAGTCCGACCACGATGCGGCCGCCGGCGCTTCCGGCGCCCAGGAGGCTGCGATGGCACTACGGCGGGTGCCGGGTTGCTGCCGTTGCGCCCTGGTGTTCCACTGGGGTGGACCAGGGCAGGAACGGAGGCTGTGATGGGTTCACGGGTGCTGGTGTACGGGACCGCGGGCGCGGATCTGGTGTTCATCGACCGCGATACTGCGCACGAGTTGGCCCGGATGTGGGCCGGATTCGACACCTGGGGCCACGCCCAGGCAGAACTGCCCACGCACCGGTGGCAGGACATCGTTGACCGACTCGAAGGCGCGGAGATTGCCCTGCCGGCACCTGAAACGCCGTTCGACCTTGACCTGATCCCCGGTCATGTCGACGGAGACTGGCCGGAGTGGCCTGCACAGGAGATGTTCAAGTGGATGCCGGCCGAGCTGAGCACCCGGTACGGTCGCTCCGAGGCCAGCGTCCTGAGCGGCGACTTCCTCCAGATCGACCCTGTGCACGAGGCAGCTCTCACCGCAGCTCTCAAGGACGCCGGTTTCACCTGCGTCAAGGACGACGCGCTGGTCGCCGCCGCGAGTGGCTACATCGACGGAACTGCTCGACGCCTGTAACGCCGAGATCGCCCCACATGCTCGACGCGTGATCGGGTCGGGGCCGAGCCTGCTCGGAAGGCCTTCGAGGGTCCCGCCTGCCGCCACCACTTCCTTGCTATCTGCAACCCCCACCACGAAGTCGAGGCCGGCGTACACCTCCGACTCCTTGCTGGATCGGGGCGGGAGGCCCTCGAAGTGCCGCTCGGCGATCCGGTCGAGTTCGTCATCGGTCATACCCGGTTGGACGCAGCCAGGGCGGGCCGGTTCCAGGCAGCAAGCGAGTATTCGAGGGTGCCAGCCGAGGGCTCGATGTGACACGGATGTGACACACCGCAGGGGAGTCATGAGTAGGCGCGGGTTGGTTGTCTGGAGGGGAATGTCCTGACCAGGAGAAATTCTGGCTGGAACTTGATCTTATGGCCTCTCACTTCTTGAAAGCGGCGTGGCGTTAAACCCGCCGGGGGTTCAAGGAAGCGAGCTGGTGAAGGATGGGTCGGGGCACGAGATCTCCACCTGCCTACGCACTGGGACGGCCGTGCAGTAGCGCCGCGCACCCTCGATGACTGGTGGAAGGAGGTTCTGCGGTACGCGCAGGTGCCCCACCGCAGGCTCCACGCCGCTCGGCACACCGCGGCGTCGCGGCTGATAGCCGCGGGGCAACACCGTCCGCGGTCGCCGGGTGGCTTGGCCACGCCGACGGCGGGACGCTGGTTCTGCAGACCTGCGCCCGCACCGATGCGTCGGAAGCGGACGCACTGGGTGTTCCGCCCCGGTGTAGGGCGCGCACCGGCCGGGGCGCGGCGAACACCCTGGCGACAGTGTAGAAACCACCTCGCACTGATGTGGTGCGGGGTGGTGGCCGGCGTTACCTGCGTGAAGCGCGCCTGGCGAGTTCGTCGTCACGGGTGCCGGCATGCTGGTAGCGCATTGCGGCCTTGACGCTGCTGTGTCCCAACCGCGCCATAGTCTCGGCTACGGTCGCGCCTGTTTGCGCGTAGCGAGTTCCTGCATAGTGGCGCAGCGAGTGAAACGCCAGGTCAGGGCGTCCTGCTGCTGCCCGAGCCTTCCTCCAGTGGTTATTCACCGTGCTTTGTGAAACGTAGCCACCGCTATGGTCTGTCCACAGCAGTGCACCCGGTTTCACGGACTCGACGTGGGCGGCCACGATCCGGGCGTCGTGGCCGAAGATGGCTACGATGCGTTGTCCTGCGGCGCTCTTCGGAGGTCCGGCTACCTTGGCGATGCCGTTGCCTTCGACGATGCTGCGCACGACAGCGATCCGCACCGCGTCCACCTCGCCGTCGCCGTCGCGCTCAACGGCCACATCGTCGCTGGTCAGGCCGATAACCTCGCCAAATCGCAGGCCGCCGGCGGCGGCGATGATCACGAATGGCTGGTACTTCGGCACGATCTTTTCGATGATGATGTCCAGCTCGACCTCGGTCGGCGGCGTTGTGGATTTCCCCGTGGCAGTAAGTGAGCCACCCTTGATTTTGCATGGGTTTCCACTGATCAGGCCGTCTTCTACGGCTGTTTTCAATATCGACTTCATTAAGTCGTAGGCCCTCGCGGTGGCCGTCGCCTTGCCGGTTGCGAGAAGTTCAGTTCGCCACTCGCGCACTGCATCGGGGCGTACTTCGTTGATGGGTGTTGCCGCCCAATGGAATAGCGATCCGGTAGCGCCAAGCATCCGCTCGTATTCCTTGCGGGTGCGGGGGCGTAGCGGCTCGCCCTTGCTATTGGTCCTGGTGGCGACCCATTTCTCGGCGTAGACACCGAACGCGACAGCTTTACGTGCCTCCTCGGTCTGAGTGGCCTGCTGTGCCACGGCGGCGGCATCTGGGTGTACCCAGGTGCCCCCGGCAATTGCGTCCTGCTGTGTGTTCAGCCAGGTCTGTGCCGCGCGTTTGGTGCTGAACGTGCTGGGTGCAGGAATGCGCTCCGCGCTCCCCGGAGTGGGGTCAGGGTGGCGGGCTCGATACCGCCCTGACGGCAACTTTTCAATGCGTCCGAATACTTTTCTGGCCATGCGGCTGCTCTCCTAGATTTCGTGGGCCCTCCGTGGGCCCTAGAGTGTCAGAAGTTGGCATATCTTGGCATAGCGTGGCACGCCTAACTGCCTCTGACCTGCTGGCTAACTCTCCGACCAGGTATATCACGTCTGGTTCGATCCCAGCCGGGACCACGACAGAAAAGGCCCGTTGCGAGAATCTCGCAACGCGGAGCCTCCCACCGGCACTCCGTATGCGTAAGTAATGTGTGTGGGGTGTCGACCACCGAGAACCGATGGATGCAGCAGCGCCGTCGCATAGCAGCCAATGTCGGCCTCAACCTCGCCTACCGGATCGGTGTCGGCGTGGTGGGCGGACTGGTGTTCGTCATCGGTGTCATCACGATTCCGTACCCCGGACCCGGCTGGCTGATCGTGTTCGCAGGCCTGGGGATTCTCGCCACCGAGTTCGCCTGGGCGCACCGGCTGCTGCACTTCGCGAAGGCACGCTACGACAGGTTCATGGTCTGGTTCGCCGGGCAGTCGGTGGTGGTGAAGGCGGCCGGGGTGCTGCTGACAACCGCGGTCGTCCTGCTCACCCTCTGGTTGTTGGGCACGTTCAGCCTGGTCGGCGGATGGTTCGGGTTCGATCACCCGCTGCTGCACAGTCCGGTGCTCGGATGAGCGGCCCGACGATCGACCCGGAAGTGGCCGATGCCTATGCCCGCACCGCAGCGGCCCTGCCGCCGGTGCGCGGGCTGGTCAACGCACCCGCGAACGCGCTCGAGTTGCGCGGCGAGAAGTTGGTGGACCCGACCTGGCTCGGGTCCCGGGTGTCGCAGACCGCTCGGATCTGGCGGTGCGACGACGCACGGGTGCCGGCCACGCTGTGGTGGTACTCCGCGAGCTCGGCGCTGTTGGCGGTCCCGGCCGCGATGCTGCTCTCGACCGGTTTGGCGCCGGACCCGACGCCCGAACGGTTGACGTTCACCCTGCGCCCCGACGGATCCGTCGCCACCGTGCGCTCGGCGGGCATCCTTCGCGGGCCCGAGGAGTTCGCGGACCGGCTCCGGGCGGCGATGGTGCGCATCATCGGCTGGCTGGCCGCGGTCGCCAAGATGAACGAGCGGTCGCTGTGGGCCATCGCCACCGACGCGATCGCCAACCGCGCGCTCGACGCGGCCACCGCGCTCGGCGGGCCGTCGATCGGCAGTGCGCTCGCAGTCCGCATCGCGGAGCGGATCGGCGCGCCCCTGTTGACGCCGCGGTTCGTCGACGTCGTTGCCGGGGAGCAGACGTTCGCCGACCCGGAGGTGGAACCGCCGCCCGGTGCGCGCAGGTTCGTCCGCCGTAACTCCTGTTGCCTGCTCTACCGCTCCCCGGCGGTCGCGGCGGCGGGCGATCCGGAAGCCGCCGAGCGAGCCAAGTGCGTCAGCTGTCCCAGTCAGCTTCCTGCGTTGCGGCTCGCACGACTTGGCGCGCTGGTCGGGTGACGGGCAGATTCGAATCCGGTGCCGATAGCATGAGGGCTCACCGAGCAGCCGTCGCCGACGGCGGCTAACACATCGAGGAGCACATCGCCGTGACCACGCCTGCATCAGTCGTCCCAGCCGCCCACGTCCGGGTGCCTGCGGGGACTACCGCCGGTACGGCGGTTCGTGAGGCGGGACTGTCCGGCAAGGGGCCCGACGCGATCGTCGTCGTCCGTGACGCCGAGGGCCAGCTCAAGGACCTGTCGTGGATTCCCGACACCGACACCGAGGTCGAGGCCGTCGCGGCCGACACGGATGACGGCCGCATGGTGATCCGGCACTCGTGCGCGCACGTGCTGGCGCAGGCAGTGCAGGCCGAGTTCCCGGCCGCGAAGCTGGGCATCGGCCCGCCGATCAAGGACGGCTTCTACTACGACTTCCGGGTTGCGGATCCCTTCACCCCCGAGGACCTCACCCGCCTCGAGAAGCGGATGAAGCAGATCATCAAGGGCTCGCAGCGCTTTTCGCGTCGCGTGGTCGACTCGATCGAGGACGCCCGCGTCGAACTGGCAAACGAGCCGTTCAAGCTCGAGCTGATCGACGACAAGTCCGGCATCGACGATCCCGAGGTGATGGAGGTCGGCGGCAACGAGCTGACCATCTACGACAACCTCGACCCGCGCACCGGTGAGAAGGTCTGGAGCGACCTTTGCCGCGGCCCGCACATCCCCACCACCAAGCACATTCCCGCGTTCAAGCTCACCCGGAGCTCCGCCGCGTACTGGCGCGGCGACCAGTCGCGTGAGGACCTGCAGCGCGTCTACGGCACCGCCTGGGAGTCCTCGGAGGCGCTCGACACGCACATGGAGCTGTTGGCCGAGGCGGAGCGCCGCGACCACCGCAAGCTGGGCGCGGAGCTCGACCTGTTCAGTTTCCCCGACGAGCTGGGCTCGGGCCTGCCGGTGTTCCACCCCAAGGGCGGCATCATCCGGCAGGAGATGGAGAACTACTCCCGCCAGCGTCACGTGCAGGAGGGCTACGAGTTCGTCTACTCCCCGCACATCACCAAGGGCCACCTCTACGAGGTCTCCGGCCACCTGGACTGGTACCGCGACGGCATGTTCCCGGCGATGCACATCGACGAGGAGCTCAACGAGGACGGCACGGTGCGCAAGCCCGGCCAGGAGTACTACCTCAAGCCGATGAACTGCCCGATGCACAACCTGGTGTTCCGCTCGCGTGGACGCTCGTACCGCGAACTTCCGTTGCGGCTCTTCGAGTTCGGATCGGTGTACCGCTACGAGAAGTCCGGCGTCGTGCACGGCCTGACCCGGGTGCGCGGCATGACCCAGGACGACGCGCACATCTACTGCACCCGCGAGCAGATGCGTGACGAGCTGACGACCACCCTGAACTTCGTGCTCGGGCTGCTCAAGGACTACGGACTCGACGACTTCTACCTCGAGCTGTCCACCAAGAACCCGGACAAGTTCGTCGGCGACGACGCCACCTGGGAAGAGGCCACCAACACCCTCGCCGAGGTGGCCGAGGCGTCGGGCCTGACCCTGGTGCCGGACCCGGGTGGAGCCGCGTTCTACGGACCGAAGATCTCCGTGCAGGTGCAGGACGCTCTCGGCCGCACCTGGCAGATGTCGACGATCCAGCTGGACTTCAACCTGCCGGAGCGGTTCGAGCTCGAATACACCGGCACCGACGGTGCCAAGCACCGCCCGGTGATGATCCACCGCGCGTTGTTCGGCTCGATCGAACGGTTCTTCGGCGTGCTCACCGAGCACTACGCGGGCGCGTTCCCGGGCTGGTTGGCGCCCGTACAGGTGGTCGGCATCCCGGTCGCGGAGGCGTTCGAGAAGCACCTGTTCGGCGTCGTCGACAAGCTCAAGGCCGCCGGGGTCCGGGCCGAGGTGGACGTCAGTGACGACCGGATGCAGAAGAAGATCCGCAACCACACCACCCAGAAGGTGCCGTTCATGCTGCTCGCCGGCGAGCGGGACGTCGAGGCCGGCGCGGTGAGCTTCCGGTTCCGGGACGGCACCCAGGTCAACGGCATCCCGGTCGACACCGCGGTCGAGGCCATCAGCGGCTGGATTGCCCGGCGGGACAACGCCTCACCGACGGCGGAGCTGCTCGGCGGTCTGGCGTGAGCGACGACTCGTCAGTGCCGCCGGAGACCTCGCTGACCGACACCGGGCCGGGCGATCCGGACCGGCTGCAGCGTCTGTGGTCCCCGCACCGGATGTCCTACATCGCGGAGGCGCCCAAGACCTCGACGCCCGACGAGGGTCCGTTCACGTTCATCCCGAAGATGAGCGACGAGGAGGGGCTGATCGTCGCGCGCGGCGAGCACGTGTACGCGGTGCTGAACCTGTACCCGTACAACCCCGGTCACATGATGGTGGTCCCGTACCGCCGGGTGGCTGCGCTCGAGGACCTCACCGAGGGCGAGTCATCCGAGTTGATGGCCTTCACCCAGCAGGCGATCCGCGTCATCAAGAAGGTCTCCCGGCCCGACGGTTTCAACGTGGGCCTCAATCTCGGTGCGGCGGCGGGTGGTTCGCTCTCCGAGCACCTGCACCAGCACATCGTGCCGCGGTGGGGCGGGGACGCGAACTTCATCACCGTCGTCGGCGGTGCCAAGGTGATGCCGCAGTTGCTGCGTGAGACGCGGGCGCTGCTGTCCGCAGCCTGGAACGACGGGGGCCGGTAGGTGCTCAGCATCCTCGGGCGCGCGTCGGTGTCGAAGGTGACGGCGCCGCTCGGGCGGGCGTTGATCGGGACCGGTCTCACGCCCGATGCCGTGACCGTCTTCGGCACGGTCGCGACCGTGGCCGGCGCGTTGACGCTGTTCCCGTCGGGGCACCTGTTCTGGGGCACGATCCTCATCTGGTTCTTCGTCATGTTCGACCTGCTCGACGGCGCGATGGCCCGAGCCCGCGGCGGTGGCACCCGCTACGGGGCCGTGCTCGACGCCACCTGCGACCGCATCGCCGACGGCGCGATCTTCGCCGGCCTGGCCTGGTGGGCGGTGTACCACGAGAACAGCAAGTCGCTGCTGGTGGCGACCCTGATCTGCCTGGTCACCTCGCAGGTCATCTCGTACGCCAAGGCGCGTGCGGAGGCCAGCGGGCTCTCCGCCGACGGCGGGCTGATCGAGCGCTCGGACCGGCTGGTCATCGTGCTGACCGGTGCGGGCCTGACCGGCATCGCCGGTCACTTCGGCATCGGCTGGCTGGAGTGGGCGGTGTACGTCGCCATGTGGCTGCTCGCGGCGGCCAGCATCGTGACGGTGTTCCAGCGTGTGCTCGCGGTCCGGAACTCGGCGGGCGCGCGAGAGTTGTTGCCGGTCAAGGAGACGCCGCAGGGCGTGGAGGGTGGAGAGACACAGCGGTGACGTGGAGCGAACGGGCGACCGATCTGGGATATGCGGCCGGCTGGCGGCTCGTGCGTGCCCTGCCCGAGCGGGTCGCGACAGGCCTGTTCGACCTCGGTGCGGACCTTGCCGCCCGGCGGGGTGGAGGGCCGGACCAGTTGCGCCGCAACCTCGCCCGGGTGCTCGGTGTGCCGCCGGCGGAGGTGCCCGACGAGCTGATCCGCGCGTCACTGCGGTCCTACGCGCGGTACTGGCGGGAGGCATTCCGGCTGCCGTCGATGGACCAGGCGGAACTGGGGCGTCGCCTCGATTCCCAGGTGCACGGCCAGGAGCACCTGGACGCGGCATTGGCCGCGGGCAAGGGCGCGGTGGTGGCGCTGCCACACAGCGGCAACTGGGACATGGCCGGGGTCTGGTGCGTGCAGCACTGCGGCGGGCTGTCCACGGTCGCCGAACGGCTCCGGCCCGAGTCGCTCTACCAGCGGTTCGTCGATTTCCGCGAGGGCCTCGGATTCGAGATCTTCCCGCTCAGCGGCGGCGAGACCCCGCCGTTCGGGCAGTTGGCCGCCCGGCTGCGAGCGAACAAGGTGGTGTGCCTGCTCGGAGAGCGGGACCTCGCCCGTCGCGGTGTGCCCGTGACCTTCTTCGGTGAGCCGACGCGGATGCCGGCGGGCCCGGCGAAGCTGGCGATCGAGACCGGCGCGGTACTGCTGCCGGTGCACTGCTACTTCGTCGGCGACGCCTGGGGCTTCCAGATCGACCCGCCGATCGACACCTCGGCCGGCCTGGAAGCGTCCACGCAGGCGCTGGCCGACCGGTTCGCGGCGAACATCGCCGCGCATCCCGAGGACTGGCACATGCTGCAGCCGTTGTGGCGCGCCGACCTGTCGGCGGCCCGCGTGGCGCGGATGGAGTCCTAGATGAAGATCGGCATGGTCTGCCCGTACTCGTTCGACGTGCCGGGCGGAGTGCAGGCGCACGTCGTCGAGCTCGCGCAGGTGCTGATCGAGCGCGGTCACAAGGTGAGCGTGCTCGCGCCGGCCGCGGAGAGCACCGAGCTGCCGGACTTCGTGGTCTCGGCCGGTCGCGCGGTCGCGATCCCGTACAACGGGTCGGTGGCACGGCTGAGCTTCGGACCGGTCGCGTACGCCCGGGTGCGTCGCTGGATCAGCGAGAACGACTTCGACGTGCTGCACATCCACGAGCCCAACGCCCCGAGCCTGTCGATGCTGGCGATGAAGATCGCGCAGGGGCCGATCGTCGCGACCTTTCACACCTCCACCACGAAGTCGTTGGTGCTCAGCACCTTTCAGGGTGTCCTGCAGCCGTACCTGGAGAAGATCTCCGGCCGGATCGCGGTCTCCGAGCTGGCGCGGCGCTGGCAGGTGGAGTCCCTCGGGTCGGACGCGGTGGAGATTCCCAACGGCGTCGACGTGCCCGCGTTCGCGAACGCCCGGCCCATCGACGGGTACCCGCGCGCCGGCGGCACCGTGCTGTTCCTCGGCCGCTACGACGAGCCGCGCAAGGGCATGGACACCCTGATCGGGGCGTTGCCGACGTTGGCCGAGCGGCACCCCGACCTCGAGGTACTGGTGGTCGGGCGCGGCGACGAGGACCGGCTCCGGAAGGAGGCCGGTCGCTACGCGAAGCACCTGCGCCTGCTCGGTCAGGTCACCGACGCCGAGAAGGCGTCCGCGATGCGCAGCGCCGACGTGTACTGCGCGCCGAACCTGGGCGGGGAGAGCTTCGGCATCGTGCTGGTCGAGGCGCTGGCCGCGGGCACCGCGGTGGTGGCCAGCGAACTCGACGCGTTCCGTCGCGTGCTCCGTGACGGTGCCGCGGGCCTGCTGGTGCCGATCGGCGACGCGGCCGCGCTGGCCGATGCGCTCGACACCGTGCTCAGCGACCCGGACCGCCGCCGCGCCCTCGTCACGGCCGGCACCGAGGTGGTCGCCGAGTACGACTGGCCGGTCGTCGCGGAACAGATCCTGCGGGTCTACGAGACCGTGACCGTCGGGGCGCAGGGTGTGCGGGTGGAGACCCGATGATGACCTTCTCCGCGACCACCATCCTGGTCCTCGCGCTGATCGCCGCCGTGGTCGTCGCCGTCGGAGTGTGGGCGTACGCCACGGCGAACCGCCTCGACCGGCTGCACGTGCGCTCGGACCTGTCCTGGCAGGCGCTGGACTCCGCGCTGGCCCGGCGGTCCGTGGTCGCACGCGCGGTGTCCGCGGCGCTCGTGCCCACCGGGTACTCGTTCGGTGGTCCGGTGCCGGGGGCGTCCGACGGGCGGACCCTGGCGGCCCTGGCGGTGAAGGCCGAGCAGGCCGACCGCGGACACCGCGAGACCGCGGAGAACGCGTTGTCCGCGGCGCTGGGCGCGGTGCCCACCGAGGCGCTGCCGCCCCAACTGGTGGCGGAGCTGGCGGACGCGGAGGCACGGGTGCTGATCGCGCGCCGGTTCCACAACGACGCCGTCCGCGACACCCTGGCACTTCGGACCCGGCGACCGGTGCGCTGGCTGCACCTGGGCGGCACCGCGCCGCTGCCGAGCTACTTCGAGATCGCCGAACGCACCACGGCCGCCGCGACGGGCGGGCTGAGTGTCGACGAGATGCGTACCTCCGCCCGGATCGTGCTGCTCGACGAGAAGGGCCGGGCGCTGCTGCTGCGCGGTCACGACCCGCAGTCGCCGGACGTGCACTTCTGGTTCACCATCGGCGGGGGCGTCGAGGCGGGGGAAAGCCTGCGCGAGACCGCCGTCCGGGAGATCTCCGAGGAGACCGGTCTCGCCGTGGACCAGGCGGCGCTGCGCGGGCCGATGTGGCGCCGGGTCGCGGTGTTCCCGTACGACGGCGAGTTGATCCGGTCCGAGGAACTGTTCTTCGCGCTGCAGACCGCCTCGTTCACGCCGCAGCGTAACGGTTTCACCGAGCTCGAGCGGCGCGCCATCACCGGTCATCGGTGGTGCACGGCCGCGGAGATGCGGGCGATTGCGGCGTCCGGCGAGGTGGTCTACCCGGAGGAGCTGCCGGACCTGCTCGGCGAGGCCAGAGTGGTGGTGGGGCGGGCCGTCGAGCCCGAGGTCCGTTCGATTCGCTGACCGGCCGACCGGCTGACAGGCGCGTCGTCCTAGAATTGGGGCACGCCCGGGCACGGTCCCGCTGGGTCGAGGACCCGGCGGATCGTGGCGCGAGTGTTCCCACACAGGTCACTACCGATGGAGTTTGCCGTGAGCACCGCAGAAACCGCCCCGACCACCGGCACGGCCCGCGTCAAGCGGGGCATGGCCGAGATGCTCAAGGGCGGGGTCATCATGGACGTCGTCACCCCCGACCAGGCGAAGATCGCCGAGGACGCCGGCGCCGTCGCGGTCATGGCGCTCGAGCGCGTCCCCGCCGACATCCGCGCGCAGGGTGGCGTGTCCCGGATGAGTGACCCCGACATGATCGACGGCATCATCGCCGCCGTCTCGATCCCGGTGATGGCCAAGGCCCGCATCGGACACTTCGTCGAGGCTCAGATCCTGCAGTCCCTCGGCGTCGACTACATCGACGAGTCCGAGGTGCTGACCCCGGCCGACTACGCCAACCACATCGACAAGTGGAAGTTCACCGCGCCGTTCGTGTGTGGCGCCACCAACCTGGGTGAGGCGCTGCGTCGAATCACCGAGGGCGCGGCCATGATTCGCTCGAAGGGCGAGGCGGGCACCGGTGACGTCTCCAACGCGACCACCCACATGCGCACCATCCTCGGCGAGATCCGCCGTCTCAGCTCGCTGAGCGACGACGAGCTCTACGTCGCCGCGAAGGAGCTGCAGGCGCCGTACGAGCTCGTGGTCGAGGTCGCCAAGGAGGGCAAGCTTCCGGTCACCATGTTCACCGCCGGTGGCATCGCCACCCCCGCCGACGCCGCGATGATGATGCAGCTCGGTGCCGAGGGCGTCTTCGTCGGTTCGGGCATCTTCAAGTCCGGCAACCCGGCCGAGCGGGCCGCCGCCATCGTCAAGGCGACGACCTTCTTCGACGACGCCGACGTGCTCGCCAAGATCTCCCGTGGACTCGGCGAGGCCATGGTCGGCATCAACGTCGACGACCTGCCGGTGGGCCACCGTCTGGCCGAGCGCGGCTGGTGACCCAGACGTAGCGACGTCACGTAGACGTACTGAGCGCCCAGGCGCCACCGCTTCGGCGGTGGCGCCTGCGTCGTTTCCGGCGCTGTCTCGTCCGGGGCAGACTGCTCTATTGTCTACGTATGAATGCAGACAGTGGCGTTTGCCGCGGGCCTCTGCCGGACGATCAGGTGGGCCTGGTCGTCGACGTCTTCCGGATGCTGGCGGACCCGACCCGCGTGCAGGTGCTGTGGGCCCTGGTCGACCGTGAGTTGTCGGTGAACGAGCTCGCCGAGCGCGTCGCCAAGCCCGCACCCTCTGTCTCGCAGCACCTGGGGAAGCTCCGGATGGCGCGTCTGGTGCGAACCCGGCGCGAGGGCACGCAGGTCTTCTACCGGCTGGGCAACGACCACGTCCGGCAACTCGTCACCGACGCGGTGTTCAACGCCGAGCACGCCGGCCCAGGGGTGCCCGCGCATCACCGTCCGAACGACGAGATCCGAGCCCGACGCGACGGAACGGCGGTCGGGGGACCGGCATGACCCCGGCCCGGGATGTCGCGCACGGCCACGGCCACGGACACGGGCACGGGCACGCCCACGGCCACGGCCACGACAACCGCCACGGATTCGTCCGGGAGTTCTTCGCGCCCCACAGCCACGACCCGGCCGACAGCGTCGACGACGCGCTCGAGTCCAGCACGATCGGGATCAGGGCGGTCAAGATCAGCCTGGTGGCGCTCACGCTCACCGCAGTGGCGCAGGCGCTGGTCGTGGCGGTGTCCGGGTCGGTGGCGCTGCTCGCCGACACCGTCCACAACTTCGCGGACGCGCTCACCGCGGTGCCGCTGTGGATCGCGTTCGCGCTCGGCCGGCGGGCGGCCACCCGCCGGTACACCTACGGTCTCGGTCGGGCCGAGGACCTGGCCGGGCTGTTCGTGGTGCTGATGATCGCCGTCTCGGCCGCCGTCGCCGCCGTGGAGTCGGTTCGCCGGCTCGTCCACCCGCCTTCGGTCCAGTACCTGGGAGCGGTGGCGGCCGCGGGCGTCATCGGTTTCGTCGGCAACGAACTGGTGGCGCACTACCGGATTCGGGTCGGCCGGCAGATCGGGTCGGCGGCGCTGGTCGCCGACGGGCTGCACGCGCGCACCGACGGGTTCACCTCGCTCGCGGTGGTGCTGGGGGCGGGCGGTGTCGCGGCAGGCTTCCCGCTCGCCGATCCCGTTGTGGGACTGCTCATCACGCTGGCAATCCTCGTCGTCCTCCGGTCGGCGGCCCGGGACGTGCTGCGCCGGCTACTGGACGGCGTGGACCCGGAACTGGTGGACGCCGCCGACGCCGTGCTGGCCGGCGTGCCGGGGGTGCTCGGAGTGCGCAGCCTGCGGATGCGGTGGATCGGTCACCGCCTGCACGCCGACGCCGAGGTGGATGTGCCCGAGACGATGACCCTCGCCGACGCCCACCGGCTCGCACACCGCGCCGAGTCCACCCTCGTCGGCGCCGTCCCGAAGCTCGGCTCCGCGCTGATCCACGCGTATCCCGCGCATCCCGCGGGCGACTGACGGGGCAGAGCTGTTGCTAGCCTGACCAAGTCGGGTCGCCGAGAGAGGGAGCGCCATGTCGTCCATCGAAGAGATCCTCGAACTCGAACGGCTGGAGAAGGACATCTTCCGGGGCATCGTCGCGGACACGATGTTGACCCGCACCTTCGGCGGCCAGGTGGCCGGCCAGGCGCTGGTCTCCGCGGTGCGGACGGTGGACGAGCGGTACCGGGTGCACTCGCTGCACGGCTACTTCCTGCGTCCGGGAAACCCCACGATCCCCACCGTCTTCCTGGTCGACCGGATCCGCGACGGCCGGTCCTTCTGCACCCGCCGGGTCACCGGGGTACAGGACGGGCAGGCGATCTTCACCATGTCGGCCTCGTTCCACGTCGGGGACGTGGGCATCGAACACGAGGACCAGATGCCGCCGGTGCCGGATCCGGAGGACCTGCCGGACACCGCCGACATCGCGAGCGACGAACTGTCCTGGGAGTTTCGCGAATGGGCCAACTGGGACCTGAGATTCGTCCCGGAGGACAAGGTGACTCGGCGCGCGGGGGTGCCGGCGCAGCAGCAGGTGTGGTTCCGCTACCGCCGCCGCCTGCCCGACGATCCGGTCTTCCACGTGTGCACCCTGGCGTACATGAGCGACATGACACTGCTCGGCTCGGCTCAGGTGCCGCACCCCGACGCCCACGTGCAGCAGGCCTCGCTCGACCACGCGCTGTGGTTCATGCGCCCGTTCCGCGCCGACGCGTGGCTGCTCTACGACCAGTCCTCACCGTCCGCGGGGTTCGGCCGGGCCCTGACGCAGGGTCGGATCTTCGACCGGGCGGGTCACCTCGTGGCCGCGGTGGTCCAGGAGGGGCTGACCCGCCTGGTCCGGGAGGACTGACAGTTCGCCCAGATCAGGGGTGGTCCCGGTGTCCGCGCTTGCATCGAGTGCATGCCAGGGAACCGCCGGTGGGCCACTCGTTGGGCGATTCGAGTCAGGCACGCAGGATCGGCGCGCGCCAACTCCAACGGCGCAATCGTCGCGAGTGAGCAGTGGCAGTGCCGGCAGCTTTTCAGGGTTCTTCGGCAGCTGGTCGACCGGGAAAGGGGTTCTCTGGGAGGTTCTCGCCGGGTTGTACGGTGAGCCATGCCGTTCCCCGCGTACCGAGTGCTCCGCGTAGGAGCCTGCACACTGGTCGCGATCTTCTTGGTGGGCTTGGTCTACACGATGCTTGTCTACCGCAGCGTCAACGTCCTCACACCGCCGGCGAGAATCGAGTCGCTGGGCAGGACGTACCTCCTGGGCAATGACGAGTTCAGTCGCGAGGAATTGAACCAACGCTACGGCCGAACGCACCGCGAGCACTGGACGCTCGAGCGAGTGGGCTTCCTGCCGCCCATTCACAGCATCTATCAGTGGCAGAACGACGAGGTTCGCGGTGAGGCCACGACGAGCGCCTTTCTGGAATGGGGCAATCGATACGTCGGCTACTCGCTCTCTGGCGGCCCGTAATCATCCGACACCGCTTGATGAGGTGGTCACATTGTCGCCTCATTCTCGGGTCAGTCGGAGGCCGCCTCGGTCGCTTCCTCCGCCCGTCGACGCCGCGGTTGGCATCCGCATCCTCGTTGCGTGCAGCCGAGACGAATTCCGGAACTCGACACCGTGAACCCGGTGCCCACCGGCACAACGGCGTCGGCGCGGCGCCTGATGCTGGTGGGGGTGCCCCAGCAGTGACCGTCGTCAGCAGTCCCGAGATCGAGGAATCAGTGTCCATCACGTCAACGACAGGCGAATCAGTCATCAGCACAACCCAACCGACCATCGGCTGGTCGCCCTGCAGGGCGACTTCCGGGAACACCTCGCCGCGCTCGAGGCATCCGGCGCGCACGCGGTGACGGTGCGCCGGCACAGGGCGGATCTTCGACCGGGAGGGTCGTCTCGTGGCCGCGGTGGTCCAGGAGGGGCTGACGCGTCTGGTCTACGAGGACTGCCGGCCGACCCGCAACCGGACCCGGCAGATGACCGCGTCGGTCTCTCGGCGCAGCGCACGGTCGAGTTCGTCGCCTCGGTGGTTCGGCAGGATCCGCTGCCAGGCGGTGCCCGGTTCGACCTCGCCGATCACCACAACCACCCGCCGGCCCGCGAAACTGTCGGTGACGTACCGCGTCAGGGTGGGCGCGAGACCGGCGTCGGCGTCGTCGAGGAGGACCAGTCGCACCCCGGGATGCCAGGCCTGCCACGCTGTCGTGAATGCCCGTGGTGACTCGCCGACCGGGCAGACCCGGACCGCGACCACGTCACTGCCGAGGGACAGCGCGGCCCCGATCGCCTCACGGCTGAGCGCGGAGACCTCCGCGACCGGGACCACGACGACGGTGCCCTCCGCGGCGGGGACGGCGGGCACCTCGCCCAGGTGGAGGTGGCCGCCGATGGCCGAGTACGCGGCGCGCACCCGTTCCATCAGGAAGACCAGCAGCGGCAGGGCGATCACGATCAGCCAGGCGCCTTCGGTGAACTTCATGGCGGTGGTGACCAGGGCGGCCACCGCGGTCAGGCCGGCACCGAAGCCGTTGAGGGTAGCCCGCCACTGCCAGCCGGCGCCGCGGGTGACCCGCCAGTGCCTGACCAGGCCGACCTGGGCGATGGTGAACCCGACGAAGACGCCGATGGCGAAGAGCGGCACCAGGGCATTCATGCTGCCGCGTGAACCGATCAGCAGGATGCCCGCGAAGACGGCCAGGGCCAGCACACCGTGGCGGTAGACCTGGCGCGGGGAACGCAGCGCGAACCGGTGCGGCAGGCAGTTGTCGTCGGCCAGCAGCCGCATCAGCGTCGGCAGCCCACCGTAGGAGGTGTTCGCGGCCAGGGCGAGCAGGACGACGGTCGCGAACTGCACCACGTAGTAGCCGATTCCGTGCCCGAGCGAGGCCTCGGTGAGCTGGGAGAGCACGGTTGTGCCCTCGACCGGGTGCAGCGCGAATTTGCCGATCAGCACTGCGAGCCCGATCAGCATGGTGCCCAACAGGATTCCCAGCGCCACCTCGGCCCGCTGGGCGGTGCGGACCCGCGGTTCCCGGAAGCTCGGTACGGCGTTGGCGATGGCCTCCACGCCGGTCAGGGCGGCGCATCCACTGGAGAACGCCTTAAGGAGCAGCAGCACCCCGACCGTCTGCATGTTGACCGCGACGGCAGTGCCCTCGGCGACGCTCAGCGGTTCGCTGCGCAGCAGCCCCGCGACGATCACCGTGAAGATGCCGACCACGAACACCGCCGTCGGGATCATGAAGGCGCGTGCGCTGCTGGCGATGCCGCGAAGGTTGAGAGCGGTGACGCTCACCAGAACGGCCAGGCAGATCCATACGGTGTAGGGGAGCAGGGCGGGGAATGCCGACGTCAGGGCGGCGACGCCGGCGGCAATGGAGACCGCCACGTTGAGGATGTAGTCGATCACCAGGGACGCGGCCGCGACGAGCCCCGTGCGCTGACCCAGCCGCGCACGGGCCACCGCATAGGCGCCGCCGCCGTCCGGGAAGGCCGCGATCAGCTGGCGATAGGACGCCACGAGGACGGCGAGCAGTGCCGCGATCGCGAGCGTGACCGGGAGGGTGAACCCGAGTCCCGCGCCGCCCGCGGCGGCGAGCACCAGGACGATGGCCTCCGGCCCGTAGGACACCGACGCCATCGCGTCCAGCGACAGGCCGGCCAGACCGGTCGACACCGAGAGTCTGCGCCTGTCGGTGGTCGTCGACGTGCGGCCGGGCCGGGGCGTCCGGATGAGCAGTGTGTTGGTCACGGGTGCGAGTGTGGACGCGAATCTCGTCGTCGCCCGCGGCCCTGACGATTCCCTGACGGGGCGCGCCGCCATCTTGGCGCGGTGGGTCCGACGGCCGCGGCGGGCATTCCTCCGCCCGTCGGCGCCGCCGCGGGCATCCGTATCCTCGTTGCGTGCAGACGAGACGAATTCTGGAACTGACGCTGGGCGGTGCCGCGCTGGTCGCGGTGGCCGTTGCGGTGGGCAAGTCGCTCGGGTCGTCGGGTGGTGACACGGCGCCGTCCGACGCCGCCGCGGCCGCCCTGACCGTCGACGGCGCCCTGCGCTGGACCACCGACACCTTCTTGCCGGTGCCCACCGACGCGCCGGTGCCGCCCCAGCGCCTGATGCTGGTGGGGGTGCCCCAGCAGTGACCGTCGTCAGCAGTCCCGAGATCGAGGAATCAGTGTCCATCACGCCAACGACAGGCGAATCAGTCATCAGCACAACGCAACCGACCATCGGGGTGCTCGCCCTGCAGGGCGACTTCCGGGAACACCTCGCCGCGCTCGAGGCATCCGGCGCGCACGCGGTGACGGTGCGCCGGCACGCCGAGCTCGACGCGGTCGACGGCCTGGTCATCCCCGGCGGCGAGTCCACCACGATGAGCCGGCTGCTCACCGTATTCGACCTGCTCGAGCCGTTGCGGGCCCGGCTGCGGGACGGGATGCCGGCCTACGGTTCCTGCGCGGGCATGATCCTGCTGGCCAGCGAGGTCCTCGACACCCGCCCCGACGCGCACTGCCTGTCGGGGCTCGACATCACGGTGCGGCGCAATGCCTTCGGGCGTCAGGTCGACTCCTTCGAGGAGGACCTCGACTTCGCGGGCATCGACGGCGACGCCATGCGCGCGGTGTTCATCCGCGCACCCTGGGTCGAACGGGTCGGGGAGGGCGTCGAGGTGCTGGCCACGGTGCCCGAGGGTCCTGCCGCCGGACGCATCGTGGCGGTCCGTCAGGGGGCCGTCATGGCGACGTCATTCCACCCGGAAGTGACCGGCGACAGGCGGGTCCACCAGCTCTTTGTCGACATGGTGCGGGGAGTGGCGGCCACGCGCGCGTAAACTCAGCGGTACTGTGTGCTCCCCGCTGCAGCGTGCACCGCTGCGGCGTGCGCATCTACGAACGGGAAGAGGGAACTACGCATGAGCGGCCACTCCAAATGGGCCACCACCAAGCACAAGAAGGCCGCGATCGACGCCAAACGCGGTAAGTCCTTCGCGAAGCTTGTCAAGAACATCGAGGTGGCGGCGCGTACGGGTGGCGGCGATCCTGCGGGAAACCCGACCCTGTACGACGCCATCCAGAAGGCGAAGAAGAGCTCCGTCCCCAACGACAACATCGAGCGTGCGCGCAAGCGTGGCGCCGGTGAAGAGGCGGGCGGCGCCGACTGGCAGACGATCATGTACGAGGGCTACGGCCCCAACGGCGTGGCGCTGCTGGTCGAGTGCCTCACCGACAACCGCAACCGCGCGGCCGGCGAGGTCCGCACCGCGATGACCCGCAACGGCGGCAACCTCGCGGACCCGGGTTCGGTGTCCTACCTGTTCAGCCGCAAGGGTGTCGTCATCCTCGAGAAGGCGGGCCGCAGCGAGGACGAGATCCTCGAGGTGGTCCTCGAGGCCGGCGCCGAGGAGATCAACGACCTCGGTGACACCTTCGAAATCGTCTCCGAGGCAGCCGATCTCATCCCCGTGCGCACCGCGCTCGTGGAGGCCGGCATCGACTACGAGTCCGCCGACCCGGACTTCCGCGCCTCCGTCGAGGTCCCGGTGGACGCCGACGGCGCGCGCAAGGTCTTCAAGCTGGTCGACGCACTCGAGGACTCCGACGACGTGCAGAACGTGTACACCAACGTCGACCTGTCCGACGAGGTCCTGGCCGAGCTCGACGCGACCGCGTGTTGGTCTACCGACCTGTCGGACCCCCGATCTATACTCTCGAACAGCTGTTCGCAATTGTGTCGAGAGGTGGGTTCATGCGCGTCCTGGGAGTCGACCCCGGGCTGACCCGGTGTGGTTTCGGGGTGGTCGACTCCGGCCGTGGCCGGACGGTCACGCCCGTCGCCGTCGACGTGGTCCGGACCCCACCCGAGATGGACCTGGCCCTGCGGCTGCTGCGCATCTCGGACGCCGCCGAGCAGTGGCTCGACCTGCACCGGCCGACCGTGGTCGCCGTGGAGCGGGTGTTCTCCCAGCACAACGTGCGCACCGCGATGGCCACCGCGCAGGCCGGCGGGGTGGTGGCGCTGGCCGCGGCCCGTCGCGGCATCGACGTCTGTTTCCACACGCCGAGCCAGGTGAAGTCCGCCGTCACCGGCAACGGCGCCGCGGACAAGAAGCAGGTCACCGCGATGGTGACCAAGATTCTCGGCCTCTCGGTCGCGCCCAAACCGGCGGATGCGGCCGACGCGCTCGCGCTGGCCATCTGCCACTGCTGGCGGGCCCCGATGATGGCCCGGATGGCGCAGGCCGAGGAGGCCGCGGCGCAGCAGCGGCTGCGGTACGAGGCGAAACTCGCGGAAGTCACCAAGTCCAGGCTCAAGAAGGCAGGTACCCGATGATCGCCTCCGTTCGCGGTGAGGTGCTCGAGATCGCACTCGACCACGTGGTGCTCGAGGCCGCCGGCGTCGGCTACCGGCTCAACGCCACCCCGGCGACGCTGTCCACGCTCACCCGCGGCGCCGACGTGCGCCTGGTGACCGCGATGATCGTCCGCGAGGACTCGATGACGCTGTACGGCTTCCACGACACCGAGTCGCGGGACCTGTTCGGTCTGCTGCAGACCGTGTCCGGGGTGGGCCCGCGACTGGCGATGGCCACGTTGGCCGTGCTCGAGCCGGTCGCGTTGCGCAAGGCGCTCGCCGAGGGCAACGTCACCGCGCTGACCCGGGTGCCGGGCATCGGCAAGCGCGGGGCCGAGCGGATGGTCGTCGAGCTCCGGGACAAGGTCGAGGCCGTCCCCGCCGCCGCGGACCCGCACCTCGGCGGGGCAGCGGGCGTCGTACCGGGCCTGGTCCGCGAGCAGATCGTCGAGGCGCTGGTGGGACTCGGCTTCCCGCTCAAGCAGGCCGAGCCGGCCACCGACTCGGTGCTCGCCGCGGACCCCGCAGCGGACACCTCCACCGCCTTGCGCTCGGCGCTCGGCCTCCTGGGTAAGACCCGATGACGATGCCCGGCAACGGATTCGACGGCACCGGTTTCGAAGACGAGGAGTCGGCCGTCACGGCCAGCCTGGTCGCCGGCGACGTCGACATCGAGGCCAGCCTGCGGCCCACCTCCCTCGACGACTTCATCGGTCAGCCGCGGGTGCGCGAACAGCTGCAGTTGGTGCTGACCGGAGCCAAGCTGCGCGGCGGCACCCCCGATCACATCCTGCTCTCGGGGCCGCCCGGCCTGGGCAAGACCAGCATGGCGATGATCGTGGCGACCGAACTCGGCTCGTCGCTACGACTGACCTCGGGTCCCGCGCTCGAACGCGCGGGTGACCTGGCGGCGATGCTGAGCAACCTGGTCGAGGGCGACGTCCTGTTCATCGACGAGATCCACCGGATCGCCCGGCCCGCCGAGGAGATGCTGTACCTGGCGATGGAGGACTTCCGGGTCGACGTCGTCGTCGGCAAGGGCCCCGGTGCCACCTCGATTCCCCTGGAGGTCGCGCCGTTCACCCTGGTCGGCGCGACCACCCGGTCCGGGGCGCTGACCGGGCCGCTGCGGGACCGCTTCGGCTTCACCGCGCACATGGACTTCTACGACCCGCCGGAGCTGCAGCGCATCCTGATGCGCTCGGCCGGGATCCTGGGTGTGCAGCTCGGCGGCGACGCCGGCGCCGAGATCGCCCGACGCTCCCGCGGCACGCCGCGTATTGCGAACCGGTTGCTGCGACGGGTCCGCGACTTCGCGGAGGTGCGTGCCGACGGCGTGATCACCCGGGAGATCGCGGATGCGGCGCTGGCCGTCTACGACGTGGACCAGCTAGGCCTGGACCGCCTGGACCGCGCGGTGCTCAGCGCGCTGATCCGCAGCTTCGGCGGCGGCCCGGTGGGCGTGTCGACGCTGGCGGTCGCGGTGGGGGAGGAACCGAGCACCGTCGAGGAGGTCTGCGAGCCGTTCCTGGTCCGCGCCGGCATGATCGCGCGGACGCCGCGTGGGCGCGTCGCCACCGCCGCGGCCTGGCAGCAGCTCGGGTTGACGCCGCCTCCGGACGCGGCCGCCGGCGGTATCGAAGTCCGTGTGAACGAACCTCCGCAGGGTTTGCTGGACTAGTGGCACACTGGGGTACTGCGACGGTCCGACCCGGACCGGTCGCACGGACAACCTTTTAGGACTGACTTCAACAATGGAACTGCTGTTTCCGCTCCTTATTCTCGCCCTGCTCGTGCCGATGTTCCTCGGCATCCGCCGCCAGAAGAAGGAAATGGCGAAGACTGCCGAGCTGCAGGACTCGTTGACCGTCGGCAACCGTGTCCTCACCACCTCCGGACTGCAGGGGACCGTTGTCGGCCTCGGTGACACCACCGTCGAGCTGGAGATCGCCCCCGGCGTCGTGACCACGTGGTCGCGGCTGGTGGTCCGCGAGCTGATCGTCGATGACGAGGACCAGGCGGTCGACCTCGATGCCGACGACCTCGACGAGGACACCACCGCATCGGATGCCGACGCGGCGAGCGAGGAAACCCCCGAGGAGACCCAGCGTCGCCTCGACAAGGAGTGAGCTAGACCGTTTCCGCTGCCGAGTGCCCTCGCTCGGCAGCGGTCGCGTCTGGGGCGGGAGTTCGCGGCCCCAGACGCGGGCTGATCGTTGCCGTGCTGTACGCGCTCGTCTTCTTCACGGGTGACAAGTCCCCGACGCCGAAGCTCGGCATCGACCTGCAGGGTGGCACCCGTGTCACGCTGACCGCGCGCACCCCGGACGGCAGCAGGCCGAGCCAGGACTCGCTGCGTCAGGCCCAGGAGATCATCGAGACCCGCGTCAACGGTCTCGGTGTGTCCGGGTCCGAGGTGGTGATCGACGGTGACAACCTGGTGATCACGGTCCCCGGAGACGACAGCTCGCAGGCCCGCACGCTGGGGCAGACCGCGCGTCTGTACATCCGGCCGGTGCTCGGTTCGCAGGTCTCGTCGAACGCGCAGGCCCAGGTGCCGGTCACCCAGACCCCGGCCCCGGCAGGCGCACCGGCTCCCGAAGGTGCCCCCGCCCCCGAGGGTGCCCCGGCTCCGGAAGGCGCTCCCGCTCCGCAGAACCGCCCGTTCCCGGCCCAGGAACCGGCCCCCGCGCCGGCGCCCGAGCCCACCACCGCCCCGGCACCGCCGAGCGGCGACCTGTCGACGGCGGACCAGGCGGCCGCGGAGATCGCCGAGGCGAAGAAGACCCGGCAGAGTACCGATCCCGCGGTCCAGCAGCAGGCCATGGCGACCCTCGACTGCAGCGCCGCCGACCCGCTGCAGGGCAACGACGACCCGACCCTGCCGCTCGTGGCCTGCTCGACCGACGGCACCACCGTCTACCTGCTGGGGCCGAGCATCATCGACGGCCAGGAGATCGCCGACGCCACCTCCGCGTTCAACTCGCAGCAGGCGCGCCACGAGGTCAGCCTGACCTTCAAGTCCGACGGCAGCAGCACCTGGGCGCAGTTCACCGCCGCCAACATCGGCAAGCAGGCCGCGTTCACCCTCGACTCGAAGGTGGTCAGCGCGCCCGTCGTGCAGGGCGCCACCCCCGCGGGCAGCGCCACCTCGATCACCGGTGACTTCACGGCCGCCGGTGCCAAAGAACTCGCCAACACCCTCAAGTACGGCTCGCTGCCGCTGTCCTTCTCGGCCTCCGAGGCCGAAACGGTCTCGGCGACACTGGGTCTGGCGTCGCTGCAGGCCGGCCTGATCGCCGGTTTGGTCGGCCTGATCCTGGTGCTGCTGTACTGCCTCATCTACTACCGCATGCTCGGCGTGCTCACCGCGCTGTCGCTCGTGCTCTCCGGTGTCCTCGTGTACGCGATCCTGGTGCTGCTGGGCCGGTACATCGGATTCACCCTCGACCTCGCCGGCATCGCCGGTCTGATCATCGGTATCGGCATGACGGCCGACTCGTTCGTCGTCTACTTCGAGCGGATCAAGGACGAGATACGGGAGGGTCGCAGCTTCCGGTCCGCCGTGCCGCGCGGATGGGCGCGCGCCCGCCGGACGATCCTGTCCGGCAACGCGGTCAGCTTCATCGCCGCCGCGGTTCTGTACATCCTCGCGGTGGGGCAGGTGCGCGGCTTCGCGTTCACCCTCGGCCTGACGACCATCCTCGACGTGCTCGTGGTGTTCCTGGTCACCCATCCGCTGGTTCACCTGGCCTCGAAGTCCGACTTCTGGTCGAAGCCGAGCGTCAACGGCCTCGGTGCCGTCCAGCAGGTTGCCCGCGAACGCAAGACCGCCGCCACCTCGGTGCACAACGCCGTCGGTGCGCAGGCGAAGGAGGCCTGAGACAGTGACCAACTCAACCGAGGACCTGGCCCCCGAGGACCAGACCGACCTGCCCAAGCACGGGCTGCTGTCCCGGCTGTACACCGGCACCGGCGCCTTCGAGATCGTCGGCAAGCGCAAGCTGTACTACGCCATCATCAGCGTCATCGTGCTGATCTCCATGGCCAGCATCGTCTTCCGCGGGTTCACGCTGGGCATCGACTTCGAGGGTGGATCGCGAATCCAGTTCCCCGCGGCCGACAACGTCACCACCGAACAGGTCGAGGCGGTCTACACGGACACGCTCGGCATGGAGCCCGTGTCGGTGCAGACCGTCGGTTCGGGTGACGCCGCGACCATCCAGATCCGATCCGAGGCGCTGGACATCAGCCAGGTGGCCTCGCTGCAGAACGCGCTGTACGACACCTTCCAGCCGGAGGACAAGGACGGCGTCCCGAGCAAGAACGCGATCTCCGTCGCGGACGTCAGCGAGACCTGGGGCAGCCAGATCACCCAGAAGGCGCTGATCGCGCTGGCGGTGTTCCTGGTGATCGTCGGCATCTACATCGCGATCAGGTTCGAGCGCGACATGGCGACCGCGGGACTGGTCGCGCTGTTCTTCGACATGGTCGTCACCGCGGGCGTGTACTCGATCATCGGGCTGGAGGTCACGCCGGCGACGGTGATCGGTTTCCTGACCATTCTCGGCTTCTCGCTGTACGACACCGTCGTGGTGTTCGACAAGGTCGAGGAGAACACCCGGGGCATCCTGCACCTGACCCGCCGCACCTACGCCGAACAGGCGAACCTTGCGGTGAACCAGACGCTGATGCGTTCGATCAACACCACGGTGATCTCGGTCCTGCCGGTGATCGGCCTGCTGGTGGTCGCGGTCGGCCTGCTGGGTGTGGGCACCCTCAAGGACCTCGCGGTGGTGCAGCTGGTGGGCATCATCGTCGGTGCCGTGTCCTCGATCTTCTTCGCCACCCCGATGCTGGTGTCGATCAAGGAGCGTTGGGGACCCGTGGCCGCGCACACCAAGAAGGTGCTGGCCCGGCGCGCCGAGAAGGCTGGCGCGGCGGCCGGGACCTCGACCGCGGCCCTGGCAGGCTCGGTGTCGTCCCCGCGACGGACCGCGGCCGCACCGCAGCCGGGATCTCGGCCGACAGGGAAGCGCAACAAGAAGAGGCACTGAGATGAGCAGGCGTAGACGGATCGGCGTCGCCGGCGTCGTCGCGATCGCACTTGTCGCGACGGCCGCCGGTTGTTCGAAGGGCGAGGACCAGGTCCCGTCCATCGGCTACGCCATCGACAACGTGCTCACCACGTACAACGCGAACACGGCGGACGGTGCCGCGTCGGGTGCCCGGCAGGCGTTCGCGCGGGTGCTCCCGGGGCTGAGTTACCTCGGCCCCGAGGGCCGCGCCCTCGCCGACGGTGACGTCGGCACCGTCACCGCCCAACCGGGCGACGGGTTGAGCCTGCTCTACAAGGTCAACCCCAACGCGGTGTACTCCGACGGCGTGCCCGTGACCTGCGACGACCTGGTGCTGGCCTGGGCGGCCGGCAGCGGCCGGTTCATCGGCCCCGACCAGGCGCCGCTGTTCCACGCGGCCTCCCGGGCCGGCTACTCGGACATCGACCGCGTCGAGTGCCAGCCCGGGACCAAGGACGCCACCGTGGTGTTCCGGCCCGGGCGGGCGTTCGCCGAGTGGCGGGCGCTGTTCGGCGCCACCGAGCTGATGCCCGCGCACGTGGCCGCGCGGGCCGCGGGCGTCCCCGACGTGGTGACGGCGTTGCAGGGCGAGGACACCGCGGCGGCCGCGCGGGTCGCCGCGTTCTGGAACACCGGTTGGAACCTCACCGAGGGCGAGCTCGACCCGGCGGTGTTCCCGTCGGCCGGTCCGTACCGGGCGCAGTCGTACTCGGCCGAGGACGGACTGGTCCTCGTCGCGAACGACAAGTGGTGGGGGAACAAGCCCGCCACCGATCGGATCGTGGTGTGGCCCAAGGGCGTCGACCTGGAGGAGAAGATGGCCTCCGGCGACGTCGACGTGCTCGACGTCGGCGCGGGTTCGATCGACGGGTTCGATCCGGGCAAGGGTTTCAGCACCGTCCACGAGCCGTCGCGTAGCAGCGAGCAGCTGGTGCTGGCCACCGGCGGCGTGCTCGGCTCGGCCGATGCACGGCGGGCGCTCGCCTCGTGTGTGCCGCGCCAGCAGCTTTTCGACACGCTCGGCCACCCGGGCTACGCGCCGCAGTCCGGCCTCGGGTCCGGCGTGCTGAACTCCCGGATCGTGCAGGCGGACACGCTGCTGTACCCGCCGGTGGCCGCGGTCGCGGGGGACCGCTACCTGCGGGCGGACACCGGCGCCGCCAGCGCGGCACTTTCCGCGTCCGGGCAGGGTCCGATCACGGTGCGAGTGGGCTACCTGGCGCCCGACGCCCGGCGTGCCGCCACCGTCGCCGCGATCGCGGCGGCATGTTCTCCTGCCGGGATCACCGTGCAGGACAACGGATCTGCCGACTTCACCCCATTCGCTTTGGCCGCCGGGAAGGTCGACGCCGTGCTCGGCGGGACCGCGTCCGCGCAGGGTGCGGCGGGCGCCGACTCCCTGGTGCCGCCCGCGTACTCGCTGGCGGAGGGCGACGGCAGCAACTTCGGGCAGTTCCGCAACGGCCGGGTCACCGAGATCGCGGGTCAGCTCGCCGTCGAGACGGGCTACGACCGTCAGCTGGGGCTGGCGACCGAGGCCGAGAACATCCTGTGGTCGGAGATGCCCTCGATCCCGCTGTTCAACGAGCCGCGGACCACGGCGTTCGCGGACGGCATGCACGCCGCGGTGCCGAATCCGACGGCCGCAGGTGCGGGCTGGAACATGGACAGGTGGATACTGCTCAGGTGAGTACCGAGCCGTCCCCGCACGCAGTCCCGTCCCTCGAGTCCGCTTCCGCGGACGTCGCCCGCCTGACCCGGTGGGCCGACGACTTCCCGGAGCCTGGTGTGCGTTTCGCCGACCTGACCCCGGTTTTCGCCGATGCGAAGGCTTTTCGCGACATTGTCGACGCCCTGGTGGCCATCGGCGGCGACGCGGACCTGGTTGCCGGCATCGACGCCCGGGGCTTCCTGCTGGGTGCGGGGGTCGCGCTGGCCCTCGACGCGGGCGTGCTGGCGGTCCGCAAGGCCGGCAAACTGCCGCCGCCGGTGCTCAGTCAGTCCTACGACCTCGAGTACGGCTCGGCGACGCTGGAGGTACCTGCCGACGGTGTCGACCTGCGAGGCAGGCGAGTGCTGGTCATCGACGACGTCCTGGCCACCGGCGGAACGCTCCGCGCCACAGCCGAACTGCTCGCCTCGGCGGGCGCCACGGTGGTGGGTGTCGCCGTCGTCCTCGAGATCGAGGCGCTCGCCGGCCGGGACCGGCTCGCCGAGTACCCGCTCACGTCGCTGCTGCGGGTCTGAGGACTAAAGTTGTCGCTGGCAGCGTTGCGCGGCCAGTAGTGCACGACCGATTCGGTGGGAGGTGACGGAGATGACCCAGAACCTCGACAGGTCGCGGTCCGGAAACGGTGGACAGGGCTCGACTCCGGAGGGCACGACGCCCGCGGTGCCCACCTCGGCGTCGCGGCGGGTGCGGGCTCGGCTCGCACGCCGGATCACGGCGCAGCGCAACACCGTGGTCAAGCCGGTGCTCGAGCCGTTGGTCGCGGTGCATCGCGACCTGTACCCCAAGGCGAACCTGGCGCCTCTGCAGCGTGCATACGACGTCGCCGAGGAGCGGCACGAGGGCCAGAAACGTCGCTCCGGCGACCCCTACATCACCCATCCGCTGGCCGTCGCGAACATCCTCGCCGAGCTCGGCATGGACACCACGACGCTGGTCGCGGCGCTGCTGCACGACACCGTCGAGGACACCGGCTACAGCCTCGAGCAGCTCACCGAGGACTTCGGTGACGAGGTGGCGCACCTGGTCGACGGCGTCACCAAGCTGGACAAGGTGGTGCTCGGCAGCGCGGCCGAGGGCGAGACCATTCGCAAGATGATCATCGCGATGGCGCGGGACCCGCGGGTGCTGGTGATCAAGGTGGCGGACCGGCTGCACAACATGCGCACCATGCGCTTCCTGCCGCCGGAGAAGCAGGCACGCAAGGCGCGCGAGACGTTGGAAGTTATTGCGCCGCTTGCGCACCGACTCGGGATGGCCACGGTCAAGTGGGAGCTCGAGGACCTGTCCTTCGCGATCCTGCACCCCAAGAAGTACGAGGAGATCGTGCGTCTGGTCGCGGACCGGGCGCCGTCGCGCGACACCTACCTGGCGAAGGTGCGGGCCGAGATCAACGCCACCCTGGCCGCGTCCCGGATCAGCGCGGTGGTCGAGGGCAGGCCCAAGCACTACTGGTCGATCTACCAGAAGATGATCGTCAAGGGCCGCGACTTCGACGACATCCACGACCTGGTCGGCGTGCGGATCCTGTGCGACGAGGTCCGAGACTGCTACGCCGCCGTCGGCGTGGTGCACTCGCTGTGGCAGCCGATGGCGGGTCGCTTCAAGGACTACATCGCCCAGCCCCGCTACGGCGTCTACCAGTCGCTGCACACCACCGTCGTCGGGCCGGAGGGCAAGCCGCTGGAGGTGCAGATCCGCACCCGCGACATGCACCGCACCGCCGAGTTCGGCATCGCGGCGCACTGGCGCTACAAGGAGACCAAGGGCAAGCACTCCAATGACGTCGCCGAGGTCGACGACATGGCGTGGATGCGTCAGCTGCTCGACTGGCAGCGGGAGGCGGCGGACCCGGGGGAGTTCCTCGAGTCGCTGCGCTACGACCTGGCGGTCAAGGAGATCTTCGTCTTCACCCCGAAGGGCGACGTGGTGACGCTGCCCGCCGGGTCGACGCCGGTGGACTTTGCGTACGCCGTACACACCGAGGTCGGGCACCGCTGTATCGGCGCCCGGGTCAACGGCCGGCTCGTCGCGCTGGAACGGACGCTGGAGAACGGCGAGGTGGTGGAGGTGTTCACCTCCAAGGCCGTCAACGCCGGGCCCAGCCGGGACTGGCAGACCTTCGTCGTCTCGCCGCGCGCGAAGACGAAGATCCGGCAGTGGTTCGCCAAGGAACGCCGCGAGGAGGCGCTGGAGGCGGGCAAGGAGGCCATCGCCAAGGAGGTGCGGCGCGGGGGCCTGCCGTTGCAGCGGCTGCTCAGCGCCGAGTCGATGTCGGCGATCGCGCACGAGCTGCGGTACCTGGACGTCTCCGCGCTGTATGCGGCGGTGGGGGAGCACAACGTCTCGGCGCAGCACGTGGTGCAGCGGCTGGTCGCGCACCTCGGTGGCGTCGGCGACGTCGAGGAGGAGCTGGCCGAACGGGCCACCCCGTCGACGATGCCGACGAGGTCGCGTCGGACCACCGACTCCGGGGTGTTGGTGCCCGGGGCCGAGGGAACGGTCGCCAAGTTGGCGAAGTGCTGTACCCCGGTACCGGGCGACGAGATCATGGGTTTCGTGACCCGTGGCGGCGCTGTGAGCGTGCACCGGGTGGACTGCACCAATGCGTCGTCGCTCAAGGAGCAGTCCGAGCGGATCATCGAGGTGGAGTGGGCGCCGTCGGCGTCGTCGGTGTTCCTGGTGGCCATCCAGATCGAGGCCCTGGACCGGCACCGGCTGCTCTCCGACGTGACCAAGGCGCTCGCCGACGAGAAGGTGAACATCCTCTCGGCCTCGGTGACCACCTCCGGTGACCGGGTCGCGATCAGCAGGTTCACCTTCGAGATGGGCGATCCCAAGCACCTCGGCCACGTGCTGAACGTGGTGCGCAATGTCGAGGGCGTCTACGACGTCTACCGGCTGACCAGCGCGGCGTAGGCGCTCACGCGCCTGCGCCGAGGTGGATCTCGACTCGAACGCGTGATCCGTGCCACCTCGGGCCGCTCAGATCTTCTCGGGGTCCTGCTTGGTTTCGAGCTCGTGTATCCGATCGGCGGCCTCACGGAGGCGTTTCTTGCGTGAGGTGGCTTCCGAGTCCTTCAGCTCCTCGTAGATCTCCTCATCGGTGTCGCCGAACCTGAGGATCATCCGGGGGATGCTGAGAGTGAGCACCAGTGACGGCCAGACGACCCAGGCGTAGTCCCAGTCGACGATCAGTTGCAGCACAAGGAAAGTCACGAGGGTGATACCGAAGATCGCCCCGTCGAGCGTCTCGATCAAGTCCCCGCGTCTGCGGAGGGAGGAAAGCTCCTCTTCGGGACTGCGTGATGCGGTTCGTGAAGCAACGGTGTCGCCGTTCCTCGTTGCCGGGGTGTTTCCGCTGACCGGGATCTTCCGAAGGTGCCCGTCGACCAGCTCGAGTGGCAGTCCGCCAGGAAGTCCTCGGAAAGCACTGCGGACTGCATCGAGAGTGCGTGCAGAGGCGACTACTTCCGAGCGGTCGTAGAACTCGGTTCCGTCCAACCGTCCGGCGGCGTAGTGCTCGCCGATGACATTCAAGGCGTGCAGGCGCTCGTCATCGCTGAGTAGAAGGTCTTCGCGGTCGGGTTCGTCCATCACGTAACGACTCTCTCTGTGAGCGGATTGTCGGATTCGTCAACGGAGAATCCTATGACCTCGTGCGCGGGCGATCGAAAGCGCCGCGTACGACCGCAGCGGCCGCACGGCGATCGGAGTGTCGCGTGCCGGTGGGCATCGGGACGAACGAAGGTCTCCAGTCGGCGGGTGGGTGTCCGTGCAACACCACTCCACGACAGGAGACCTTCGTTTCAACGGCCCGTGACAACAAGTCGTCGCAGTTCTCGACCCGCCCGGTCGGGCGATTCAGTCAGCCGACGGTGACCTTCTCGATCTGCACGGGGGTGTTCGGCTTGCCGCCTCCCGCGGGCATCGACTCGTCGTTTCCTGCGGTGGCGACCTTCTCGATGGTGGCGAGGCCCTCCTCGGAGATGGTGCCGAACACCGTGTACTGCGGAGCCAGCGGGGAGTCCTCGTACACGAGGAAGAACTGGCTGCCGTTGCTGCCCGGCTGGCCGGTGTTGGCCATCGCGATGGTGCCGCGCGGGTACACGACGGGCTGCTGACCGGCGGGATCCGCCGCGGTGTACTGGTTGGACGGGTACTCGTTGAGGTAGCCGTAGCCCGGTCCGCCGCGGCCGGTGCCGGACGGGTCGCCGCACTGCAGGATGTAAAGCCCACTGGTGCTCAGGCGGTGGCACGGCGTGTCGTTGTAGTAGCCCTGCTCGGCCAGGCTGACGAAGCTGTTCACCGTGCACGGCGCCTCGGCGCGGTTCAGGCTCAGCCCGATCGGGCCCTGCGAGGTGGTCATGGTCACCTCGGCGGTGCCCTCGGCCTGCACGCCGGCCGACGGCGGCGGGGTGACCGGCTTGACCGGCTGGCCGCTGGCCGGGTACGAGCAGGCCGCGGTGCCCTCGGTGGGCGTGGTGACCGCGGGGAGCTTCGGGTAGGACGACAGGTCCGGCGGGTTGATCGTGGTGCCGGACGCGGTGGCGGACGTCGTGGCGGACGTGGCCGAGGATCCGCCGGCGGAGTTGTCGGTGCTGCTCGAGCAGGCGCCTGTCACCAGGGCCAGGCCGACGCCCGCGGCGACGATCAGGGTGCGCTTCACGCGGCCACGCTCGCAGTGGTGATCTGGATCGGGGTGTTCGGCTTGCCGCCGCCCGCGGACATCGAGCCGTCGTCGCCTGCCGCGGCGACCTTCTCGATGGTGGCGAGGCCCTCGTCGGAGATGGTGCCGAAGACGGTGTACATCGGCGGCAGCGGGGAGTCGTCGTAGACCAGGAAGAACTGGCTGCCGTTGCTGCCCGGCTGGCCGGTGTTGGCCATCGCGATGGTGCCGCGCCCGTAGGTCACGGACTCACCCAGGTTCGGGTCGTCGGGGCTGTACTGGTCGGTGGGGAACTCGTTGACGAAGCCGTAGCCGGGTCCGCCGGTGCCCTGGCCGGTGGGGTCGCCGCACTGGAGGATCTTCAGGCCGGTGGTGCTGAGCCGGTGGCAGGGGGTGTCGTTGAAGTAGCCCTGCTCCGCGAGGCTGACCATGCTGTTGACCGTGCACGGGGACTCGGCGCGGTTGAGGTCGAGTCCGATCGGTCCCTGGGTGGTGTCCAGGTTGACCGTGACGGTGCCCTCGGCGGAGACGGCGCTCGCGTTCGGCATGTTCGCGGGCTTCGCGGGGGCCTGACCGTCCGGCATGTAGGTGCAGTCCACGGTCGCGGGCAGGGCCTCGGCGCGGCCCGCGGGCATGACACCGGCCTCCTGGGGTGCGCTGCTCGCCGCGGTGGTGGACATGTCTGCGCTGTCGTCGCCCTTGGTCAGGTTGTAGACGACGGCTCCGGCCGCGACCACGAGTACGGCGCCGAACACGGACGCTCCGATGGTCATCTGCTTGCGCTTGCGGGCCTGCTCGGCCCGGCGCTCGAGCTGTCGTTCCAGCTTCCGTTTGGCGGCCTGGCGACGTTGCTCATTGCTCGGCACTACTGCATACCTCCGGTAACCGCACGGGCGCGCCGCCCCGCGCGGCGGGACGAGCGGCCCTCGTATGTAGGGCATGACGCCCACTGGTCAGTCGCTGTCAAAGTCTGCCATTAGAACCTGTGAGCATGCTGACGGGTTGGCAGCCTAGGCTGTAGCCGGTCCCTCTGGACCGGCTTTGTCAGTAACACCTGTTTCCCCGCCACCGCCACCAAGGAGCGATTGCCGTGCTCGTCACCGGATTCCCGGCCGGAGCTTTTCAGACGAACTGCTACATCCTGGCGCAGGACGACTCGACCGAGTGCGTCGTCGTCGACCCCGGTCAAGATGCCACCGCGCCACTCGTCGAGTTCCTCGACCAGTCCGGACTGACCCCGACGGCGGTGCTGCTGACCCACGGACACCTGGACCACACCTGGTCGGTGGCGCCGGTGTGCGAGAAGTTCGGGATCCCGGCCTACATCCACCCCGAGGACCGGTACATGCTCAGCGACCCGCTGCGCGGCACCGGTCCCGCGCTGGCCGCGATGATCGGCGACGCCGAGTTCCGTGAGCCCGCCGACGTGCGCGAACTGGCGGACGGTGACGTGCTGGAGTTGGCCGGCATCCGGTTCGAGGTGGACCACACCCCCGGGCACACCCAGGGTTCGGTGGTGTTGCGGACGACGGCGGCCACCGCGGATGGTCCGGTGCAGGTGGCGCTGACCGGGGACACGCTGTTCGCCGGTTCGATCGGGCGCAGCGACCTGCCGGGCGGCGACCACGAGCAGCTGCTGCGGTCGATTGCGGCCAAGTTGCTGGTCCTGGGTGACGACACCGCGATTCTGCCCGGCCACGGCGGCTCCAGTTCGATCGGGCAGGAGCGCGTGGCCAACCCGTTCCTGGTCGGACTGGCCGACTCCAGGTAAGTCGCGCCTCCCTGTCTGTCGCGCCTCCGTGTTTAAGGAATAGTGGAAAACGTGAGCAAGCCCAGTAACACCGCATTCTCGGCCCCCAAGGGCGTCCCCGACTACGTGCCGCCGGCGTCCGCGGAGTTCGTCGCGGTCCGCGACGGCCTCACCCGGGCCGCGCGGCTCGCCGGATACGGGCACATCGAGCTGCCCATCTTCGAGGACACCGGACTGTTCGCCCGCGGCGTCGGCGAGTCCACGGACGTGGTCAGCAAGGAGATGTACACCTTCGCCGACCGCGGCGACCGCTCGGTCACGCTGCGCCCGGAGGGCACCGCCGGCGTCATGCGGGCGGTCATCGAGCACAGCCTCGACCGCGGCCAGCTGCCGGTCAAACTCAGCTACGCGGGCCCGTTCTTCCGCTACGAGCGTCCTCAGGCCGGCCGCTACCGGCAGCTGCAGCAGGTGGGCATCGAGGCGATCGGCGTCGACGACCCCGCCCTCGACGCGGAGGTCATCGCGATCGCCGACGCCGGATTCCGGTCCCTCGGCCTGGACGGGTTCCGCCTGGAGATCACCTCGCTCGGCGACGAAACCTGCCGACCGCAGTACCGAGAGCTGTTGCAGGAGTTCCTCTTCAGCCTCGACCTCGACGAGGACACCCGTCGGCGAGCCGAGATCAACCCGCTGCGCGTGCTGGACGACAAGCGCCCGCACGTCAGGGAGATGACGGCCGGCGCCCCGCTGATGCTCGACCACCTCTCGGAGGAGGCGAAGGCGCACTTCGACGAGGTGCTCGCGCACCTCGACGCGCTCGGCGTCCCGTACGTGGTGAACCCGCGGATGGTGCGTGGGCTCGACTACTACACCAAGACCACCTTCGAGTTCGTGCACGACGGCCTGGGCGCGCAGTCGGGGATCGGCGGCGGCGGCCGCTACGACGGACTGATGGAACAGCTCGGCGGTCAGCCGCTGTCCGGCATCGGGTTCGGCATCGGCGTCGACCGCACCGTGCTCGCGCTCGCCGCGGAGGGCAAGACGGTCGCGAGCCCGGCGCGCTGCGAGGTATTCGGCGTGCCGCTCGGTGACGAGGCGCGGTCCCGCATGGTGGTGGTGGCGGCGCAGCTGCGGCAGGCCGGAATCCGGACGGACATCGCCTACGGCGGCCGTGGACTCAAGGGCGCGATGAAGGCCGCCGACCGCTCCGGCGCCCGGCTGGCGCTGGTCCTCGGCGAGCGGGACCTCGAGGAGGGCGTGGTCGGGCTCAAGGACCTGGCGACCGGAGACCAGCGGCCGGTGCCGCTCGACGACGTGGTCGCGCAGGTCGGGGCGTTCCTTGGCGAAGGGTGACGCGGCCGCGGGCCCGGTGTCGCTGGACCTGATTCCCGCGTCCCTGATCGCGCCTCGGCTGCGGAAGGTCGCGGCGGTGGCGGTCGGGCTCGGTGTCGTGGTCGGCGCGGTGGTCGGGGTCTTCACCTCGCTGTGGACAGGGGTGCTGGTCGGCGCGATCGTGGCGCTGCCCACCGCGTTGTCCGCGCTCCTGACCCTGCGCCGTCGAATCTGGATCAGCGGCAACGTCATCCACGCCCAGAGCGCGTTGCGGTCGAAGTCGGTGGATCTTTCCGCCGCGGTGACCACGGAGTTGCAGGTGCGCGCGGCCCGGGTCAGTCAGCTGATCCTGCGGGTCGGAGACGGCAACACCGTGCTGTCGGTGCCGCTGGCCCTCTACACCGAGGACGGTGGGCGCGAGCTCGAGGTTCTCGGGCTGCGGTCGCTGGCCGACGCGTTGGTCTCGAGTGAGTTGGCGCCCGCGTTGGCGATGTCGACGGTGCTCGTCGCCCAGCTGCGGGCGGAGGCCCGCGGCGCGGGACTCGAGGAGCGTCCGCTGTATCGGGCCGTGCACCTTGCGAAGGATGCCGGCCGGGTGCCGCAGACCGTGCTCACCGACCAGGAGGTCGTCGGTCTCACCGACTGACCGGGCTCGGGGTCGGCCCGGCGGGCCGGTGGTGGCCGACCGTCAGTCGGATTCGCCTCGTACGTAACGGACGGATGCCAGTACGGCGTCGATGTCGATGTCCAACTCGGGGTGTCGTTCGGCCATCTCGCGGAACTCGGCAATTGCCTCGGCGTGGGTTGGCGGACGACGAACAGCGTTGTCGGTGCTGGGAACCTCGTGCATGGCAGACATGCGCGCCACTCTAGCTGCAGTGTCCGCCACCAGCACGGCGCAGACCGGTTGTGGGTGAGTATTCGGGCCTTGGATCAGACCCCGTGGATCGCGCGCCGGTTGTGTGCCGGCCTCGGTCTTCGCATCGGGTCCACCCATGCTGGCGGGGTGAACGACGGGAATCCGTCCGATTCGATCTGCACTGCCCAGTGGTTCTTGTGGATGATCGTGTGGTGCTTCTTGCAGAGCAGCACGAGGTTGGCCAGGGCGGTGGGTCCGCCCTTGGACCAGTGCCGAATGTGGTGGGCGTCGGTCCAGGCGGCGGGTCGGCCGCACCCGGGGAAGGCGCAGCCGCAGTCCCTGGCGACCAGGGCTTTGCGGAGTTTCGGGGAGATGATGCGGGTGGTTCGGCCGACGTCGAGGGGGTTGCCGTTCCGGTCGACGAAGATCGCGGTGACCGACGCGTCGCAGGAGATGCGGGCGGCGGTGGCGGCGGAGATGGGGCCGGCCCAGGGCATGGTGGCGTGGCGGCGTCGGCGGTAGTGCCGCGGCGGCCTGACGTCTGAACAGCCGTCGCAGCGTTGGCCGCCGACGGGTCCGGTTGCGTTGTCGGAGTGGTAGTCCCAGCCTGTTCCGGACCAGGCCCCGGTCGCGGGGGTCGGCGCGGTCGCGGCGACCGCGTCCTTGAGTGCGTCGACGTCGATGGTGACGGTGACGTGGGGTCGTTCGCCGCCTTCGAGCGGTCCGCGTGCGTTGTCGAGGTGTCCGCGGATGATCTGTTCGAGGGCGTCGGCGCGGCGCTTGGCTGCGGAGCGGTCGTCCCGGACGGGTTGCCCGTGCTCGTCGGTGCCCGGGTGCGGCTTGGACAGCCCGGACAACGCGGTCTGGAGGGCCTCGCCGGACTCGGCGTCGAAGCTGCCCTTCACGAGCACCCGCCCGCCCAGGGTGCTGGAGGCGTGGAACTCGTTCAGTTCGGGGTTCTCTGCGTCGGACGGTAGATCGCTGTCGCATTCGAAGAAGATCTCCATCTCGCGGGCCCGCTTGCGCAACTGTGCGGGGTCCTCGACGCGGGCGGCGATGAGCAGGTAGGCCTCGCAGTCGTCGGCCCGTCCGCTGTTCGGGTCCGGGTGCTCCCAGTCGGTCCCGTCGGGTGCCGGGTCGATGTCGAAGTCGCGGGTGAGTTTCGCGAGGCGGCCGAGGAAGTTGACGATCACCTGCACGTGACCGAGTTCGATCCATCCCTCGTCCAGCACCTCGGCCACCTGCGGGTGCAGGGGGATTTCTCGGGAGAGACGGACGATCTGCGCGGCGTGGGCGGGGTGCATCCGGGTGACGCCGGCGAGCCAGGCGGTGGTGTCCGCGGCGCCGACGTGTTCGGGCAGGCAGCGCTGGTCTGCCTCGTGGACGAGTCGGACGAGGAGCGCGTCGCGTCTGCGCATGTCCTGAACCAGCTCCGGCACCGCCGCAAGTATCTCGGTTTCGTCGAGTCGCCATGCCTCGACCCCGGCGGGGTCGGTGAGCATGGCGTCGAGTTTCATACATCGAATTCTACTCGCACGCGTATTCGATCACAATGATGTTTTGCCTGGTTAAGTGTACAAAAGGTGTGTGATGCCGATCGGTGAATCACTGGCCCACGATGATGTCGGTCGTTGGGAATATGGTCCTCCGCATGACGGGACCTTCCTGCTTGGACATGACGCGGGCCGCGTACGACACGGTCGCGGTGGACTATGCCGAGCTCGTTCGTGGCATGCTCGCGGACCAGCCGTTCGACCGGGCCATGCTGGCAACGTTTGCGGAGTTCGTGCACGACGCGGGCGACGGTCCCGTCGCGGACCTGGGATGCGGGCCGGGCCGGGTGACGGCGCACCTGCGGTCTCTGGGGCTCGGTGCGTTCGGTGTCGATCTCTCGCCCGAGATGGTCGCGGTGGCCCGCCGCGACCATCCGGAGCTTCGGTTCGATGTGGGCTCGATGACGGAGCTGGACCTGGAAGACGGTGTCCTCGCGGGAATTGTCGCGTGGTACTCGATCATCGACACTCCGCCGGAGCTGTTGCCGGCGGTCTTCGCCGCGTTCCACCGGACCCTGAGGCCCGGCGGCCACCTGGCGCTCGCATTCCAGGTCGGTGACGAACGCGTCCGGCTCGAGGAGGCGTACGGGCACACGGTGTCCTACGACGTGTATCGACTGTCGCCCGACCTGATCGTCGGGCTCCTTCGGGAGGCCGGCTTTGACGTGCATGCGCAGCTCCTGCGGCAGCCCACGCCTCCCGAGAAGCAACGCCAGGCATACCTGATGGCGCGCAAGCCCTCCGAGTAGTCGAACGGACACCGGACAATTGCGAGGCGGACGAAATTCAGCCAGCGCGCATCGCGGCACCGAGCCGCGCGGCGTAGTCGGCGGCCTCGACCTCGTCGGCGTACTTCGTTCGCGGCCAGAAGAAGCCGCGCAGGCCGTCACCCTTGGTTCGCGGCACCACGTGCACGTGCAGGTGCGGCACGCTCTGCGAGACCACGTTGTTCACGGCGACGAACGACCCCTGCGCGCCGAGTGTATCGACGACAGTCGACGAGAGGCGTTGCGCGACAGCGAAGAGCGGCGCGATCAGCTCGGCCGGGAGGTCCGCCAGGACCGCGACGTGCCGGCGCGGCACCAGCAACACGTGGCCCTTGAACACCGGCCGCCGGTCCAGGAAGGCGACCGTGTCGGCGTCCTCGAAGACGATGTGAGCCCGAGCGGCGTGCTCGACCACGCCACAGAAGACGCACTCGCCGCCCACCGGCTCAGGCCTCGGCCGCGAACTCTGCGAGCAGTGCGCCGGCCGGTGTTCGCAGCGATTCGACGTCGGTCCACCCCAGCACCCGCAGGCCCGCGTCGGCGAGCAGTTGGGGCGAGTCGGTCCCGATGCCCGGCTGGTCGCCGCCTATGTCGTCCCCCTCCACGTCGCCGCCTTCCATGTGCCCGGCCTCCGTGTCCCCGGCCTCCGTGTCCCCGGCCTCCGTGTCACTGCGTTCGTTGATCACGCTCTCGACGATGCGAAAGGGCAGGCCCGCGCGGGCGGTGTCGGCGGAGTCCAGCTGCCCCAGCACGGCCGCGGCGAGGGCGCCGTAGCGCCGGCGCAGCATCTGCCGCTCCCAGCGGAACTGGGCGAACCGCTCGGTGCGCAGTTCGGGCAGCAGGTACAGCGCACCGAGGTTCCACCGTCCGGACATCAGCTGCCCGGCGTCGAACAGGACCAGCGCATACAACCGGACCGCGGCCGGTTCGTCGCGCTCGGCGAGGCGCGAGGCCAGCCGCAGCGGGGCCGATACCGTCTTCTCCAGCAGCGCCACCAGGAGGTCGTCCTTGGTGGCGAAGTGGTGGTACAGCGAGGCCTGACGCATCCCGACCACCTCCGCGATCTGGCGCGTCGAGGTGGAGGAGAACCCCCGGGTGGTGAACAGTTCCGCCGCCGCGTCGAGGATCTCAGCCTGCGCGGTCCCGCCCGGCCGACGCTGCTTGGTCAGCCGTGGGCGGCCCGGTCCGGCGGTGGTCACGGCCTCATCCTGTCAGAGTCGGATCCCACGGCGGGGGACCCTGTGGGGGAGGATGTAACCGTGACGCGACACGGGTCCGCTGCCGGACCGCGGCGGGCCGAGCTGCTCGCCGCGTTGTCGCTCGCGATCGACCTCGGGTTGGGTCAGCCGATGGAGCACATGCTGCGCTCCTCGCTGATCGCGACCAGGCTTGCCGACCGTTGCGGGATGGACGCCCGGGCCCGCGGCGCGGTCTACTACGGGACCCTGATCGCCTGGATCGGTTGTCACGCGGATTCGCCCGAGATCGCGGCCGCGTTCGGCGACGACATCGGCTTCCGAGCCGACACCTACCACGTCGACCGCGCGGGCCTGCCCTTCCTGCGTCTGATGCTCGAACACACCGGTTCCGGACTGCCGCTGTGGGAGCGCACCATGCACCGGGCGGCGTTCGCGGTGACCGCCCGTTCGCGCATGTCGGAACTGATCAGCTCGCACTGCGCCTCGGCCGGGGCACTGGCCGACCGCGTGGGGTTGGGTGAGGACGTGGCCGCCGTGGTCGGCGCGATGTTCGAGCGTTGGGACGGTGCGGGGCTGCCGACCGGGGCGCGGGGACCGGACGTACCCGAGGTGGCCTGCATCGCGCAGGTGGCGGACGTGGCCGAGGTGCACCTGCGCGCGGGCGGCGTCGCGCAGGCGGTGGCCGTGGTGCAGGCGAGGGCGGGCCGGGCGTTCTGTCCGTCGGTCGCACAGACCTTCACCGAACACGCCGACGAGATTCTCGACGGCCTGCTCACCGGCGACGTGTGGACGGAGTCGCTCGCGCAGGCGCCGGACGGCGACCGGGAGCTGTCGGAGGCGGAGCTCGACGGGTTGCTCCGGGAGCTCGGCGCCTTCGTCGACCTCAAGTGCCCGGCGCTGGTCGGTCACGCCGCGGCGGTGGCCGACCTGGTCGCCGCAGCGGCCCGGCACGCCGGGATGGGGCCGGCCGATGCCGGCGTTCTCTACCGCGCCGGCCTGGTGCACGGTCTCGGCCGGATCGGCGTCTCGAACTCGGTCTGGGACAAGACCGGCCCGTTGACGGCCGCGGAGTTCGAACGGCTCCGGCTCTACCCCTACCTCACCGGACGGATCCTCGGTCGGGTCGTCGGTCTCGAACCGATCGTCGCGATCGCGGCCGCGCACCGCGAGCGGCTCGACGGGTCGGGATTCCCACGCGGGGTCCGCGGCGCCAACCTGTCGGTCTCCGACCGGCTGCTCGGGGCGGCCGAGGCGTACCAGGGCTGGCTGGAGCCCCGCCCGTACCGGCCGGCGATGGGGCCGGACCTGGCCGCGGACCGCTTGCGTGCGGAGGCACGGGAGGGACGCCTCGACGCCGAGGCGGTGGATGCGGTGCTCGCGGTGGCCGGCCATCGCATCGACCGGGCGCGTCCGTGGCCCGCGGGCCTGACCGACCGTGAGGTGGAGGTGCTACGGCTGCTGGCGTACGGCCGGTCAAACCGGGAGATCGCCACCGACCTGTCGATCGCGGCCAAGACGGCGCGCAATCACGTCGAGCACATCTACCTCAAACTCGGGGTGGGCAACCGGACGCAGGCCAGCCTGGCCGCGATCGACCACGGGCTGGTGCGTCCGCCGGTGCACGCTTCGTCCGACTGATGGGGCAGTTGCCCCATGCCGATCCGGGCGCGGCGGCGAAGAGTCGACACCATGACGAACAACGGAGGACGACCCAAGGCCGTGATCAGTCTGACGACCGGCCTCGAGGACGCGGAGAAGGTGACGGTGGCCTTCCTGGTCGCCGTCGGTGCGGCGGAGGACGGCCGCGAGACGCTGATGTTCCTGACGAAGGAGGCGGTACGCCTGGTCCTGCGCGGGACCCTGCAGGGCGTGGCCTGCGACGGATGCCCGCCGCTGCCCGAACTGGCCGCACGCTACGCGGCGGCGGGCGGCCGATACCTGGTCTGTCCCATCTGTTTCGACGCGAAGCATCTGGACAGCGAGGCGTTGGTCCCGAACGCGGAGGTGGGCGGCACCGTGGTGATGTGGAAGTGGATCGACACCGACCCGGTGGTCACCTTCAGTTACTGACGCGCCGTCAACTCAGCACGAGCGTGTCGAGCAGCACGTAGGCGGCGACGACGAACACCAGGTAGGCGAACCAGTGTTGGAGTCTGCGGGTGTCGACGCGGCTGCCGAACCGACCGGCGATCAGGGAGGCCGCGATCGCGGCGCCGGCGAAACCGATCGTGGTGGCGGGGTCGACCGTGACGCCGCCGCCCACCTGCGCGACGAGGCCGGCGGCGGAGTTCGCGACGATGACGAGCAGCGACGTTCCCACCGCGATCCGCATTTCGACACCCAGCATGAGTACCAGCGCGGGGACGATGAGAAATCCGCCGCCGACGCCGAAGAGCCCCGTCATCACACCGACGGCGAAGCCGGCCGGGATCGAGCGTGACGCACAGCGGCGCCAGTTGATGCCGGAGTTGCCCACCCTGCATGCGGTGCCGGTGTCACCGGTGTCGGCGAGCATGCGGGCGCCGGCCACGACCATGACCATGGCGAACCCGACCATCACGACGGTCTGCGGTAGCTGCCGTCCCAGGGCGCTGCCGAGGAAGGTTGCGGGGATACCGGCGGCGGCGAACACCGCCGCCAGCCGCCACTGCACGAGGTGCGCGCGGATCTTGGGGACGGCCCCGACGGCGGAGGCGGCGCCGACCACGATCAGCGAGATCGGGATCGCCTCGTCGAGGTCGAGGCCCAGGGCGAACACCAGCACCGGCACGGCGAGGATGGATCCGCCGCCGCCGAGGAGTCCGAGCAGGACGCCGATGGCTGCGCCGGCGGCGAGGGCCAGCGCGATCGTGAGCGTCATCTCGGTCAGCGACCGTTGATCCGCGGGATCCCGAGGCGCTGGAGCAGCAGGCTCATCGGGCACCAGCCCACCGCGCTGTAGAGCAGGAGGTTCGCGGCGACGAACGCGGTGAGAATCAGCCACCAGGCGGAGAACGCGAGTACCAGTGCCACGCTGAGCAGCACGACCGTGCCGCCCAGCAGCGGAACCACCCGTTCGATGGTCCAGCCGTGGTGTCGGGGGAGTGCTGTCATGACGGTCGGTGCCGTCCTTTCGATAGTTTGTGGATCAGGCGGAGACGGCGGCGCGTTCGGTCCAGGCGGCGTAGCCGCCGACCAGGTCGCTGACCTTCTCGAGGCCGTCGGCACGCAACATTGATGCGGCGACCGACGAGCGCCAGCCGCCGGCGCAGTGGACGACGATGGGCTTGTTCCGCGGCAGGTCCGCGAGGTGGGATCGCAGCTGCGCGAGGGGGATCGACCGGGCACCGTCGATGACGCCGAAGTCGCGTTCACCGGGGTTGCGGATGTCGATCAGCGTGACGGCGTCGGCGTCGAGGAGTTCCTCGAGCTCGACGGCCGTGGTGCGCGGCCCGGTGTGGACCAGGTCGGTGAGTGCGTCAGGGAAGGCGGCGTCGACGGTGAGATAGCCGACGGCGTTGTCGGACCCGATGCGCGCCAGGCGCATTGCCGCCTCCTGTTCCTCGCCGGGGTAGGTGACGAGCACGATGCGCTCGCCGATGTCGGCGACCATGCCGCCGGTCTCGGCGAACCGGCCGTCGAATCCGACGTTGACCGAGCCGCGCAGATGGCCGGCAGCGAAGGCGTCGGGGGTGCGGGCGTCGAGAACGCGGGTGCCGCTGGTCATCTCGGCCCGCAGGTCTTCCGCGGACAGCTCAGGGATGCGCCGATCCGGGTCGAGTAGGGCCCGATTCGACTTGTTCAGGGCCACGTCGGCGGCGAAGTACCCCGGCACCGCAGGCTGGCCGTCGGTGATCAGGGCGACGAACGCCGCTTCGCTCATCGGCTGCACCGACGGGTTGGTGCGTCGCTGTTCGCCGATGGTGGACGTCAGCTCGGACGAGAGGTTCTTGCCGCAGGACGACCCCGCCCCGTGGGCCGGCATGACGGTCACCGTGTCGGGCAAGGAAAGCAGCGTCTCGTGGATTGTGCGGTACATCGCCCGAGCGAGGTCGGTGTTGCTGCCGCCACCGAGATTGGCCAGGTCGGGGCGGCCGACATCGCCGATGAACAGCGAGTCGCCGGTCAGCACGGCGGCCGGCTCGGCATCGCGGTTCTCGCGGACCAGCAGACTGATCGACTCCCATGTGTGGCCGGGTGTGGAGAGGATCTCGATGTCCACGTCTCCCAGGGTCAGGTGCTCGCCGTGGCGCAGTCGGACGATCGGGTAGTCGGTGTCCGCGGCCTCGCCGAAGCCGATCCAGGCGCCGGTTGCCTCGACCAGTTCGAGGTGTCCGGAGACGAAGTCCGCATGGAAGTGCGTGTTGACGACGCCCTCGATGGTCAGGCCGTGTCGAGCGGCGTCCGAGAGGTACTCGGTGATGTCGCGACGCGGGTCGACCACGACGGCGCGGCCGGTGCTCTCGTCGCCGACGAGGTACGACGCGTGCGAGAGGCACTCGATGTAGTACTGCTCGAGGATCATCGGGACAACCTTCCTACTTCTCGGCATCCTTGCTTGCCCGGGTCAGCGGGGGTGATGAATACAGGGTGCCATATACCCCCATGGGTATGTCAAGTACCCCATGGGGTATCGGACATGGGTTGACTGTGGTGCGTCGAGGGAGGATGTCGAGCGGCGCGCCGAGGAAGCGGCAAGCGGTCGGACGTCCGACCGGCAAGGAAAATGGGTGCCGAGCCAGCCGGGTTGGCTTCGAGACGGTGGCGGCGGGCTCCGCGCATTCGATGTGCGCCTCGCGGGCGACATCCCAGAAACCGTGCATCTGCGGCGTCGGACATGCCGCCTTCCGGGATCGTGATCTCGCTGACTGTCAGGTTTGTCGTGGTGCGGGAGTGTGGGTTTCGTACATCCGGACCGCCACCACGGCACCGGATACCGCGGTGAGGGCCGCGACGGTCCAGACGGCGGCACGGACGCCGAGCGCATCGGCAACGATGCCGGCGAGCAGTGCGCCGACCGCGAAGCCGCCGTCGCGCCAGAGCCGGTAGGTCCCGACCGCCCGCGCCCGCCAGGCCGGGTGCGCGACGTCGCCGATCGCGGCAAGCAACGTCGGGTAGACCAGTGCGGTCCCGGCGCCGAGCATCACCGCGGCTACCGCCCACACCGCGAACGCATCGCCGAGCGCGATCAGTCCCAAAGCTGTGGCCTGGAGCCACATTCCGGAGGCGATCATCCACTTTCGCCCCCACCTGTCCGAGAGCGCGCCGGTGATCAGCTGACCGGCTCCCCACACCGCCGGGTACAACGCTGCCAGCAGGCCGATCTTTCCGACGGACAGTCCTGCGGCGGCGAACAGGATCGGGAACAGTCCCCAGGCGAGGCCGTCGTTGAGGTTGTTGACCAGTCCGGCCTGGCTCGCCGACGACAGCGCCGGCTCGCGGAAGCTCGTCTGGGTGAACACTTCACGATCGGTGAGGTCGGAGTGGAGGTGGTCGTGGCGGCCGTCTTCGCGTGCGACGTGCCCGGCGGCCTCGAGGCGGGCGTGTTCGCGGGTCTCGCGAACGGCGAGAGTTGACAGGCCGAGCCCGAGCGCGGCGAACGCGATGCCGAGCAGGAACGGTGCCGGGCGCAGCCCGTAGGACTCGGCCAGACTACCGGTGGCCAGGGCGGTGACCGCGACCGCGCCGTACCCGGCGGCCTCGTTCAGGCCCATCGCGAGGCCGCGGCGGGCGGGGCCGACGAGGTCGATCTTCATCACCACGGTGGTGGACCAGGTCAGTCCCTGGCTGATGCCGAGCAGCACGTTTGCGACGATGACCCACGACCACGACGGTGCCCAGATCAGCATCAGCGGGACGGGGATCGCGACGAGCCAGCCCGTCACGAGCACCGGTTTGCGGCCGAACCGGTCGGAGAGGGTCCCCGCGAAGTAGTTGGTGGCGGCCTTGGCGACACCGAAGACGAGGATGAATGAGAGCCCGGCGGTGTAAGCGCGCAGGCCGAACACCTGCTCGCCGAGCAGCGGCAGCACGGTCCGTTCCTGGCCGAGCATTCCGCCGACGAGGGCGTTCACCGCAACGAGCAGGGTGAACTGGGCGATGTTGGGGCCCAGTCCGAGCTGAAGCGGGCGGGTATCGGTGGTGCTCACGCCCCAGTCTCCAGGCGGCGGCCGGTGGCGCGGGCCCAGTCGTCCGGTCCGCCCTCGAGCACGGCGAGCCGGCGGTGGCCGGCTTGTTCGAGCAGGCTGGCCGCGCCCATCGCGCGTTCGCCGTGGCCGCACATCACCACCGTCGGCTCCTCGGAGAGTTCGCCGGCGCGCTCGGCTACGGCACCGAGTTCGATGTGGAATGCGCCGGGGAGGTGCCCGGAGAGGTATTCGGGTCGTTGACGGATGTCGAGGACCCGCACGTTCTCGAGCTGGTCGGGGCCGACGACGCGGGTCGACGCGACCTCCCGCTCGGCGGCGGTCCAGGCGTCGATGCCGCCGGCGAGCTCGCCGACAAGGTTGTCGTAGCCGATCTTGGCTGCCTGCCACACGATGTCGTCGGCGTCCTGATCGGGGTCGCGGACGATGATGAGGGGCCGATCGACGGGGGCGAGCCAGCCCAGCCAGCTGGCGAACACCGGCCGCAGTGGGATCGAGAGTGCGCCGGGGATGTGGGCGGCGGCGAAGCGGTCCAAGGGCCGCACGTCGACCAGCGCCGCGCCGTCGCCGAGATGGTGCCGCACCGCGTCCACGTCCAGCGAGGGCAGGGCGGGCGCGTGATCGAGCAGGGCGGGGCCGAGTCGGTTCAGCTCGCCCAGGCGCAGGAAGTAGGGCGGGTAGCTGCCGAGCGACCCGAGCAGCGTGGCGACGAAGGCGTCCTCGTCCGGGACGCCGAGCAACGGGTTGGTGGCGATCTCGGTGGCGATGGTGCTGGTGCGCTCCGCGCCCGGTGGTGCGGAGCAGAACGACCCGGCGCCGTGGGTGGGCCAGACCGCGACGTCGCCGGGTAGCGTGGCGAGGCGGTGCAGGGACGTGAACTGTTCGCGGGCCAGGGCCTCGGTGCGGTCGGGCGAGACGAGATCGGTGCGAGCGGCGGAGCCGACCAGCAGTGATCCGCCGGTGAACACGCCGACCTCGCGGTCGCCGTCGAGCAGCAGGAACGAGAGGTGTTCGTGGGTGTGGCCGGGGGTGCTCCAGGCGCGCAGCCGCAGCCCGCCGAGGTCGACTTCGTCGCCGTCGTGCAGTCCGGTGTGGGCGAATTCCCGATGTCCTGCGGCGGAGGCCAGGATCTGCGTTCCGAGTGTCGCGCCGAGTTGGTGTGCGCCGGAGAGGAAGTCGGCGTGCAGGTGCGTGTCGGCGGCGAACGCCACCGTCAGCCCCCGCTGCGCCGCGGCGGCGTGCACGGGGCGTAGGTCCCGGCTGACGTCGACGACCAGGGCGCGCCCGTCTCCCAGATCGACGAGGTAGGCGGAGTTGCCGAGCCCTTCGTCGATGATCGGCACAAGTTCGACGGCTGCCATTACGCACCCCTCGTCGATGCCCTGTTCATCTCGCCTCGTGATCGTGTTGGGAGAGGACACCCGGCAGGGCCAGGATCGCACCGACGACAAAGATTGTGGTCGCCAGGTAGATCGGGCCGAGGTGGCCGAGAGTGTCGAAGTGGTGGGGATAGTGGGCGGGCAGTGCGATCGCGAGCCCGACGACCGGTGCCGCGACGGCGGTGACCCACGCCCACAGCTCACGGCGCCGGACGCCGAACCAGGACAGTGCCGCGACGGCGAGCCCGGTGGCGGCGATGAACCCGGCCACCGCGATGTGCAAGTGGGAAACATACTCCGCGAGGGAGGGACTGAAGGCCTCGATCTGGTCCCGGTCCACGCTCACCTCGTGCGGTCCGATCCCCAGTTCGAGGTACGAGCCGGTGAAGTTGCGGATCAGGAACACGGCCGCATAGCCGACGAAGGCGATGCCGGCAATCGCCATCAGTGATGCACCGATACGTAGCTGCGAGGGGGCCTTGGCCGTCGAACCGTGAGTTGTCTTCGTAGTGGACATGACGTCCTCCAGAGCGAATCAAGAAATCACTTGAATTATTGAATGGAAGCGATATTCTGTCAAGACCAGGTATGAGGAGGGTGCGAGATCGTGACAGATCATCGAGCCGCGAAGGACGCGCTGTACGACGGGTTCGCTGTCGTTGCCAAGGCGCTGGGCAGCGGCAGGCGCGCCGAGATCATCGACGTGCTCGCGCAGGGTGAGCGCTCTGTCGAGGAGGTCGCGCTCGAGATCGGACAGAGTGTCGCCAACACCTCGCAGCACCTGCGTCAGCTCTCCCGTTCGGGGCTCACCCGGTCGAGGCGCAACGGGAATCGCGTGGTGTATTCGGTGGCGGGACCCCGGGTGGTCGAGCTGTGGACGGTATTGCGCGATGTCGCCGTCGACCACGTCGCGGAGGTCAAGGCTCTCGCCGAGGCCTACCTCGGGGATAGAACGGACCTCGAGCAGATCAGCCGCGACGACCTGGTCCGGCGACTGGGCATCGGCGACGTCCTCGTCTTGGATGTGCGACCGGAGGCCGAGTTCCACGCCGGGCACATTCGTGGCGCTCGGTCGGTTCCGCTGGCCGAACTCCGCCAGCGACTCGACGAGCTGCCACGCGACGTCGGGGTAGTCGCGTACTGCCGCGGTCCGTTCTGTGCCTACGCCGACGAGGCCGTGCGGGAGATGAGCCGGCACGGCATCGCGGCCGCTCGCCTCGAGGACGGTCTACCTGAATGGCGGAACGCTGGACTCGACGTCGAACGAGGATGAGTTAGGAGGTCGGACGATGCACAACAACCCACGATCTGTTGCTGAACGCACGCGCACGATCCCGCCGGGCGACGACGGAGTGGAACGGTTCGCGGGCTACGGCGTGATGGGGGCGCCATTCGCGAGCGGTCACTACCTCGCGATGCGACACTTCCCGGCCAGCTCCATCGGCGTCGGGTACGACTCGGTGTGGCATCGAGACCCGGCAGGAATCTGGGTCATTCACAGCAGCAACGCACCCGAGGCCAGCTGCGCCAGATACTTCGGCTCGGCGGTCGGGGAGGCACGAACGGCGGAGATCGCGGTGACGTGGACGGGCCCGTTCGCGTTTACGGTGACGGTGGACGACGCACTCGTGTGGGACCTCCAGCTGGGCAGGTCCGCCGCGACGGCCGCGATGACGAGCCTGGGCAGGCTGATGCCGGGGGCGCTGTGGCGCACCACGGCTGTGCTGTCCGCGATGGCGCGTATCGCCGGACCCGCATTGGGTGTCGGGCGGGTGGGGCTGACCGGCACAACCGCGAACGGTCAGCGGTTCCGGGCCAATCCTCGGATGCTGTGGAACATCGACCGGAGCCGCGCAACGATCGACGGCGTCGACCTCGGACCGCCCGGGCCGCTGCCCGAGCAGGCTCGCTTCGGAGACTTCTGGCTACCGCAACGGGGGATGTTCGTCGTGGGTGAGGCGTATTTCGAGCCCTACAACGCCACCTGACGTCAGTCGGCTCGCCTGATCTGGATCCACGACAACCTGCCTGGCGCGATGGGCACGGTACAAGCCGTCCGCGGCTCTGTCCAGTTCGGCAAGGAGCGCCTCCAGATCGCCGGCCGGCGGCGCGCTGACGTTCAGCTAACGTCGCGACACCAACGCACGCCGCAGCAGCGGGATCAACGGCCGAGGCGACGGTGCGCCGGTCCGGCGGAACGGGGCCGAGTCCCGGGAGGCGGCAACCCATTCCGTGGCCGTGACGTCGGAGAGGTCCAGACGGAACCCGGTGGACGCGGCGAGTTGGTGTAGCAGCAGGGTGCCGGTGCGGCCGTTGCCCTCGCGGAAGGGGTGCGCGTGGTTGTAGGTCGCGTAGACCGCGGCGAGCGCGTAGGCCAGGCGGCCCCGGTCGACGCGGGGCCAGTCGGTCACCGCGACGGCGATCTCGACTTCCCGCAGGTAGCGGCCGATCGCGGCCACCGGCGCGAAGGCGTCGCCGTTCTTCGACAGGTCCACGAACCGGGTCTGCCCGGCCCAGCCGAACACGTCGCCGAACACCTGCCCGTGGAGGCGCAGAATGTGCTCGGCATCCACCGAGCGCACCGGCGTCGCCGCCGCCAGGTGGGCCTGCAGCAGCCGGGCGGCGGTCGCGGGGAACTCGACCTCGCGCAGCTGTCCGCCGTCGCGGAAACCGAAGTTGTTGCGCAGCACCGACGTCCCGGTCACCAGGTACGGACGCGGCAGGGCGAGGCGGCGGCGTCCGGCGACGGGGAGCGCGGCGGCCTCCGACCGCCAGCGGGCCAGGCGGTCGGCGTGGCTGCCGTCGCCGGTGGCCAACGCCACCAGGTCGGCGACGTGCTCACGCCGGGGCCGCCAGCCCTCGAGCCGCTCCGCGGCGACGGTCTGCTCGACCGCGTGCGTCTGGCCGTCGGTGAGGTCCGCGAACAGCTCCGGCCACCGGGCCGCGGGACGCGGCGCCACCGGCGCGGTCATGTCGCCGGTCCCGCGTACGCGAGCTTGCGCTGCACGCCCGCGACCTCCCGGACCGCGTTCGCCAGCAGGCTGCGGTAGAGCGGGGTCAGCGTGGCGATGGCCAGCTCGTCGGTGACCGGCAACCCCTGCTCGAGCTGTTCGCACTGGTGCCGCAGCCGGATCTGTTGCAGCACGTCGAAGGACTCGGCCAGCACCCGGGCGTCGTCGTCGGGAAGCAGTCCGCTGCCCGACGCGGCCTGCAGCCGTGCGGTCGTGGACCCCGCGTCGGACCCGGTGGCCAGGCCCGCCCAGCGCGCGACGTTGACGATCGGCATCACGCCCTGCGACTTCAGGTCCACGGTCTCGGTTCGCCGGGTCAGGATCTGGCGCAGCGAATGGATCCGGGCCTTGTCCTCGACGGCCTCCCGCAGGAGCAGTCGCAGCGCCTGGGGGTTCGCCCGGGCCCGCTCCGCGACACCGGCGGCGAGGCCGAGTCGATCCGCGCCCCACACCACGCGGCTGTCGGCCAGCAGCGAGATCATCACGATCCCCTTGTCCTGGTACGGATCGGCGATCCAACCGTCCGTGGCGCGCAGCCACCCACCACTCGACCGGGCGAACCTGGGCCGCGCGGCGACGGCGCCCTTGTCGTCGGACGGGAAGCGGCAGCGGTCCAGCAGGTCGTGCACGCGTGCGGCGATCGCCATCAGGTCCTCGGCGCAGGCATCAGGGTCCTCGTCGGCCCAGGCCAGCGCGCTGTCCACGTCGGAGCCGGGCATGGCCTCGCGGCGCGCGACGCTGCCGAGCGAGAGCCAGGCGAACAGCGCCCCGCCGCCGTCGCGGTCCGCGGTCACGAGCTGCAGCGCCCGGGCCGCGGCCGCGTCGACGATCACCGACAGGATCGCGCTGACGTCCAGCGGGGCCACCCGCGCCCGCCACAGCCCCAGCACCAGGTCCGGGACGCGGGCGGCGGCCGCGACCAGTGCGTCCGGGTCGGCCGCCCGCGCGACCTCGCCGCGGAGCAGGAAACCGCTGCGGGTCGCGGTGGCGAGCAGGTCCACGTCCTCGAGCACACCGAGCAGTGCGCCGGAGGCCGACCGCACCGGCATGTGCCGGACGCCGAGTTCGAGCATGTCCATCAGCACGTCCGCGCCGAGCCGGTCGGCGGGCACGGTGCGGACCGGGGCGGTCATCGCCGCCGACACCGGGGTGGCGGTGGTCAGCCCGGCGGCCACCACCTTCCGGCGCAGGTCGCCGTCGGTGAAGATCCCGTGCGCGCCCTCGGCCAGGGGAATCAGGACGCAGCGTCGGCCGGCGCGGGTCATCAGTTCGGCGGCCTCGCGCGCCGACGTCTCGGGCGCGCAGGTGAGGGCGGGCCCGCGCAGGAGCTCGCCGGCCGGACGCATCGCCGGGTCACGAACGACGAGCGGAGCGACGCGCGGTGCACCGGCTTCGGTCATGGGGCCCATCCTCGCAGGGCTGGCCGGCGCCGCAAGCCTGCCGGGGGAGGCGGTGAGGAAGCCGCAATGTCGACGTAACGGATGACATTGAGCCGCAACGCAATGGCTACATCGCGAAACCGGGGGGACACCCGTGGGGAACGGGCGGCGGAAAAACTGTCAACCGACAGATACTCCGCCACCCGGGAGAGCACATGACGACCGTCGCATCACAGCCGAAGGACCAGAGTCATCCGGATTCCGACGAACTCGCGGAGTTCGGGTACGAGCAGCAGTTGCACCGCTCGCTCGGCAAGTTCGCCTCGTTCGCCGCCGGATTCTCGTTCGTCTCGATCCTGACCACGATCTTCCAGCTGTTCGGTCTGGGCTTCGGTTTCGCCGGGCCGGCGTTCTTCTGGACCTGGCCGGTGGTGTTCCTCGGCCAGTTCATGGTCGCGCTGTGCTTCGCCGAACTCGCGGCGCGGTACCCGATCTCGGGCGCGATCTACCAGTGGTCGCGGCGGATGGCGGGGGAGGTGATCGGCTGGTTCGCCGGCTGGTTCATGATCCTCGCGCAGATCGTCACCGCCTCCGCCGCCGCCATCGCCCTGCAGGTTGTGCTGCCGAACGTGTGGAGCGGCTTCCAGGTCATCGGCGACGACCCGTCGCTTCTGTCGTCGTCCGGGGCGGCCAACGCGGTGCTCCTCGGCTCGGTGCTGCTGGTGCTGACCACCGTCATCAACTGCATCGGCGTCAACTGGATGTCGCGGATCAACAACATCGGCGTCACCTGCGAGATCGTCGGTGTCATCGCGGTGATCGGCATGTTCTTCACCCACGCCCAGCGCGGGCCCGAGGTGGTGTTCGACACCGGTGCGGCCGGCGGGCAGCCCGGTTACATCTGGGCCTGGATCGTCTCCGGACTGATGGCCGCCTACGTGATGGTCGGGTTCGGATCCGCCGGCGAACTCGCCGAGGAGACTCGCAACCCGCGCCGCGTGGCACCCCGCACGATCCGTCTCGCGCTGTCGGTGTCCGCCCTCGGCGGCGGCCTGATGATCGTCGGGGCGCTGATGGCCGCGCCCAGCCTGACCGACGGCCGGCTCGCCACCGAAGGCCTTCCGTACGTGCTGAACTCGATCCTGTCCTCGCCGTGGGGGACGCTGCTGCTGATCGACGTCGCGATCGCGGTGTTCGTCTGCACCCTGGCGATCCAGACCGCGGCGTCGCGGCTGATGTTCTCGATGGCCCGCGACGGCCGGCTCCCCGCCTCGGCGACGCTCTCGAAGGTCAACCCGCGCACCGGAACCCCGATCGCGCCGTCCGTGCTCATCGGGCTGCTGTGCATCGCGGTCCTCGCCGTCAACGTCGGCAACTCGGCGATCTTCGCGACCCTGTCGAGTGTCTGCATCATCCTGATCTACCTGGCCTACCTGCTGGTCACAGTTCCGCTGCTGGTGCGGCGGCTGAAGGGCTGGCCGAACGGCGGACCGCAGGTGGACTCCGAAGGGAAGCCGCTGTTCTCGCTCGGCAGGTGGGCGCTCCCGGTCAACATCGCCGCCGTCGCCTACGGCGTCGCGATGGTGGTCAACCTCGCCTGGCCGCGCGCCGAGATCTTCAACCCCACGGGGGAGTACCCCGTCCTGCAGTGGGCCGGCCCGCTGACCGTCGTCGCGGTGATGGTCGTCGGAGCGCTCTGCTACCCGCGCGGCAAGGCCGTCCCGAACCCCGTCACGATTGGAGCCTGACAGTGTCCACCACCAGCACAGCGAACACCGTCGCCGTCAACGACACCGCCGTCGACGACATCGCGGTCAACGACACCGCCACCACCGCCGCCGCCCGCGACCACGCCCGCGCGCAGGCCGGGACGATCACCGACTCGATGCCGGTGCTGCCCGCGTCCGCCTGGCCGAACCCGCCCGCCGGCGTCGCCGTCGACCGGCTCACCTGGGCGGAAACCGTGCCCGGCGGCCGGTACACCTCCAAGGTGCTGGCCCGCGGAACCCGGCTCCGGCTGCGCGATCTCGACGGCGCCGCGTGCGCGAACCTGCTGCTCTACCGCGCCGACGCGACCCACGAACGACTGAACGTCGCCGACACCGTCAAGGTGCCGTGGCAGGCCTACCTCGGCGCCGGACACCCGTTGCTCTCCGACGCCGGCCGGGTGCTCGCCACCGTCGTCGCCGACACCTCCGGCCGGCACGACGCCTTCTGCGGCACCACGTCGCTGGCCGCCAACACCGCGAAGTACGGCGAGGGCAGCGCGCATTCGGGCGCACCCGCGGGCCGTGAACTGCTCACCCTCGCGGCCGCCAGGCACGGCCTGACCGCCCGCGACCTGCCGCCGGTGCTCACCTTCTTCCACGGCGTACGGGTGGAGTCCGACGGCGCACTCACCAGCGTCGGGACCGCCGGGGCCGGAACGGAACTCGAACTGCTGGTCCACCTGCCGGTGATCGTGCTGATCGCGAACACCGCGCACCCGCTCGACCCCGCACCGACCTACCCGACCACCTCGCTCGAGGTGCTCGCCTGGGCCGCCCCCGAGGACCTCGGCGCCGTGGTCGCCGGCGCCGGGGCGGGGGACGACCCGGAGTACCAGCGGGCCGTCCTCAACACCGAGGACGCCTGGAACGCCGCCGCACCGCAGTTCGGAAAGGACGCCAAATGACCTCCACCCGTACCGTTCCCGTACCCGGTTCGCTCGCCCTGGTTCCAGGGGAGGTGGTGCTCGACGAGATCGTCGGCGCCCGCGGGCCCTGGTCCGCGGTCGTCCGGTCCGGCGACGTCCTGACGATCGTCGACCTGCACGGCAACCAGGCCGTCGACACCCTGTTCTACGCCGCCGCCGACCACACCGTCCGCTACAGTGCCGCGGCCACGGTTGCGGCGCAGCGCAACCTGTTCCTCACCACCGGCAGCGTGCTGCGGTCCGACGACGGCACCGCCCTGATGACCCTGGTCGCGGACGAGGTGGGCAGCCACGACACCGTCGGCGGCGCCTGCTCGCAGGAGTCGAACACGCTGCGGTACGGGCACCACACCCGGCACCAGCACGCATGCGTGGAGAACTTCCTGATCGAGGGCGCCAAGTGGGGCCTGGGCAAGCGGGACCTGGTCTCCAACATCAACTTCTTCATGAACGTGCCGGTGGACGCGGACGGCACCCTCGGCATCGTGGACGGGCTGTCCGCGCCCGGCAAGCGACTGGCGGTGCGGGCGGAGGTCGACACCCTGGTCCTGGTGTCGAACTGCCCGCAGGTCAACAACCCCTGCAACGGATTCGACCCCACCGAGGTGCGGATGATCGTCACCCGGCCGGAGGCGTCGTGATGATCCCCGCCGGCGGAGACGGCCGCTGCAACACCGTCACCGTCCAGCGTCCGGGCATGCTCACCACCGTCCAGGACTGGCCCGGCCGCGTCGGCTACTGGCAGATCGGGGTGCCGCCGTCGGGTCCGATGGACGACCTGTCGTTCCGGCTCGGCAACGTCGCGCTCGGCAACGACGAGGGCGCCGCCGGACTCGAGTGCGCGATGGCCGGCCCCGCCCTGCGATTCGACGAGGCCACCACCGTCTGCGTCACCGGCGCCCCCGCGAGCGTCCGGGTCGACGGACTGCCGGTGCGGTCGTGGGCACCGGTGGAGGTGCCGGCGGGCGGGGTCCTGGACGTGGGCGCGGCGTCCGGGCCCGGCCTGCGGATCTACGTGCTGGTGCGCGGCGGCCTCACCGTGCCCGACTACCTCGGCAGCGGTGCGACGTTCACGCTCGGCAGGTTCGGCGGCCACGAGGGCCGGACGCTGCGCGAGGGTGACATCCTGCGCTGCGGCGAGGGGCATACGAACCCCGGTGCCGCGCAACCGGTTCCGATGGAACACCGCCCGGTCATCGGCGGACGCTGGGAGATCGCCGTCACCGAGGGCCCGCACGGGGCGCCGGAGTTCTTCACCCGCAAGGACATCGACACCCTGTACCGGACCGACTACCAGGTGCACTTCAACTCCGACCGCACCGGCGTCCGACTGGTCGGGCCGCAGCCGGACTGGGCCCGCGGCGACGGCGGCGAGGCCGGCCTGCACCCGTCGAACATCCACGACAACGCCTACTCCGTCGGCGCCCTCGACTTCACCGGGGACACCCCGATCCTGCTGGGCCCCGACGGCCCGAGCCTCGGCGGGTTCGTCTGCCCGGTCACCGTGGTCTCGGCCGAACGCTGGAAGCTCGGCCAGCTCAGCCCCGGCGACACGGTCCGATTCGTGCCGATCCGCGCGGAGCGCGCCGCCTCGAAACGCCAACTGGGACTGGGCCGGCGGGCCAGCCTGCCCGCCGTGTTCGGGGCGGGCGGCGACGGCGACGACGGGGTGATGGCCCGCCGCGACGGCGCCACCGCCGTCACCTACCGGCGCTCCGGCGACGACAACGTGCTCGTCGAGTACGGCGACATGACCCTCGACCTGGCGCTGCGGGCCCGGGCACACGCCCTGCACCAACGGCTCGACGCCGAGAAGCCCGCCGGCCTGCTGGACCTGACGCCCGGGATCCGGTCCCTGCAGGTGCGCGTCGACCCCGACGTGCTGCCGGTGCCCAAACTGATGGGCCTGCTGGCCGAGGCAGAGGACCAGCTGCCGGACCTGTCGGAGCTGGTGGTGCCCAGCAGGGAGGTCCGGATGCCACTGTCCTGGGACGACCCGTCCACCCGCGAGGCCATCAAGCGGTACATGAACGGCGTGCGCGCGGACGCCCCGTGGTGCCCCTGGAACATCGAGTTCATCAGGCGGATGAACGGACTGGTCTCGGTGGCCGACGTGTTCGACACCGTGTTCGGCGCGCAGTACCTGGTGCTCGGCCTCGGCGACGTCTACCTGGGCGCGCCGGTCGCCACGCCGCTCGACCCGCGGCACCGCCTGGTGACCACCAAGTACAACCCGGCGCGCACCTGGACGCCCGAGAACGCGGTCGGGATCGGCGGGGCCTACCTGTGCATCTACGGGATGGAGGGGCCGGGCGGCTACCAGTTCGTCGGCCGCACCACCCAGGTGTGGAACCACCGGCACCCGGAGCGGTCGGCTCCGTTCGAGGACGGCACGCCGTGGCTGCTGCGCTTCTTCGACCGGATCTCCTGGTACCCGGTCGAACCCGACGAGTTGCTCGAACTGCGCGCCGAGACCGCGGCGGGCGGGCCCGGCGGCGTCCAGATCACCGACGGCACCTTCTCGCTGGCCGAGCACGAACGGTTCGTCGGCGAGAACGCCGAGTCGATCGCCGGGTTCCGCGCCGACCAGGCCGCGGCGTTCGGCGCCGAGCGCGAGGCCTGGTCGGCGGCAGGGGAGTTCGCCCGCACCCCGTCGTCGAGCGCTCCTGGTGAGGTGGCGGCCTGACGGTGCGGGGCGAAATGTCCGGCTTGCGCGAGCGGGGTGAATGCCTGTTCACTCGGGGGTGAACGCTCATTCACCGCTGGCCCCTGGAGTACCCCGTGTCGACCCATTCGAAACAGGCGACGGGCCGGACGTCGAGCACCGTGCTGGTCACCGTGCTGTGCATGTCCGGCACCGTCGTCGCGTTGCAGCAGACCCTGATCATCCCGTTGCTCGCGGACTTTCCCGGGATCCTCGGCATCGACTACGCCAGCGCGTCCTGGCTGGTCACCGCGACGCTGCTGACCGCGGCGGTGGCGACACCGATCGTCTCGCGGCTGGCGGACATGTTCGGCAAGCGCCGGATGATGGTCGTCTCGCTGCTGACGATGGTGCTCGGGTCGATGATCGCCGCGGTGGGTGCCACGTTCCCGGCGATGCTCGTCGGCCGCGGCCTGCAGGGATTCGCGTCGGCGCTGGTGCCGGTGGGCATCGGCATCCTGCGCGACGAACTGCCCAAGTCGAAGGTCGCCGGTGCCACGGCGATGATGAGCGCGACCCTCGGCATCGGATCCGCGTTCGGGCTGCCGCTGTCCGGGCTGGCCTACGAGCACTTCGGCTGGCAGTCGATCTTCTGGCTGTCCGCGGCGTCGGGCGTGGCGCTGCTGATCGCGGTGCTCGCCGTCGTACCGGAGTCGCCGGTGCGCACCCCTGGTCGCTTCGACTACGGCGGCGCGGTGCTGCTGTCCGTGGCGCTGACCGCGCTGCTGCTGGGCATTTCCAAGGGCGGCACCTGGGGCTGGGCCAGTGAGCCGACGATCCTGGCGTTGGTGGTCTCGCTGGTCGCCTTCGCCGCGTGGTTCCCCTACGAGCTGCGGGTCAACCAGCCGATGGTGGACCTGCGCACCTCCGCACGCCGGCCGGTGCTGCTGACCAACATCAGTGCGCTGCTGGTCGGAATCTCCATGTACGCCAACATGCTGTCGACGACGCAACAGCTCGAGGTGAGCACCGTCACCGGGTACGGACACGGGATGACGGCGATGGTCGCCGGACTGTGCATGATGCCCGCCGGACTGATGATGGTCGCCGTCTCGCCCGTCGCGGGACGGCTGATCGGCAGGGTTGGCGCGAAGCGCACGCTGGTCCTCGGTGGCCTGGTGCTCGCCGTCGCGTACACGCTGCGCATCTTCCTCACCGGTTCGGTTCCGTTGATCGTCGCCGGCGCCATGCTGGTGACCACCGGCACCGCCATCGCCTACGCGTCGATGCCGATGCTGATCATGGGGTCGGTGCCGATCACCGAGACCGCGTCCGCGAACGGCCTCAACGCGCTGCTGCGCTCGGTCGGCACCTCGATCTCGAGCGCCGTCATCTCCGCGGTCCTCACCGCGGTCACCGTGGAGGTGGCCGGACAGGTGTTCCCCGCGCTCGGCGCGTTCAAGGTCATCTTCGCGATGGCCGCCGTCGCCGGTGTCGCGTCCGCACTCGTCGCCGCCTTCATCCCACGGCAGCAGCCGACGTCGGTTGTCGCCCCGATTCCGGCCGATGCTGTCGGTGCACCCGAGGAACTGGTCGTCACCGGATCCGTCCTCCATGCCGACCTGCAGCCCATTCGGCACGCGGTCGTGTCGGTGTTCCGCACGAGCGGCGAGCCGGTCGACTGGAGTCGCGCCGACAACACGGGTGAGTTCTCGGTGGTGCTGCCCGCGCCGGGTCCGTATCTGGTGGTCGCCAGCGCCGACGGGTGGGCGCCCCGGTCGCAGGTGCTCGAGTTCGACGAATCTCGCGCCCGCCAGAGCGTGGTGCTCGCCGAGCGGCTCCGGTTGCGCGGACGGGTGAGCGCGGGCACGCTGCCCGCGACGGCGGCCGTGGTGACCCTGGCCAAGACCACCGGGGAGTTCGTCGCGTCCACGCGTTGCGGCGACGACGGCCGGTACGAGTTGGCGCTGCCACCCACCGGCCGCTACCTGTTCACCGCGCTCGAGCCGGGCAGTCGGTGCACCAGCACCCGCCAGATCTTCGTGTTGGCGCAGTCGGCGACAATCGACGTCGACCTGGCCGAGGACCGGGAGGCGGTGCGAGCCCCGTGAGCGGAGCGACGACCCGGGACGCGGTGGTGGCCGCCGCGCGGGAACTGTTCGGCCGGCGCGGCTACACCGCGACCACGATCAAGGACATCGCCGCCCGGGCCGGGTGCTCGCCCGCGATGGTGATGAAACTGATGGGCAGCAAGGCCGCGCTGCTGGCCGCCGCGGACCCGTCCGAGCCGACCCTCGACGCGGGGGAGGGCGCCCGGGAGGCGGTGGGGTACGGGCTCGTTCGCCGTCTGGTCGAGCGACGCGACAGCGACGCACCCGACCCGTTGGCGACGGTGCTGCTGCTGATCCACGAGTCGGAGGACCGTGAGTCCGCCCGGGCCGACTACCAGCGCCGCTACGTCGCCGCCATCGCCGAGCGCATCGGCGACCGGTCCGACGCCCAGGTGCGCTCACACCTGGTGCTCGCCGCACTGCTGGGACTGGCGGGCGGGATACGGACGATGGGACTACTCGACCCCGACGTCATCGCCGGCGAGGAGCTGATCGAGCGATACGGGGCACTGGTTCAGGCGATCGTCGACGGGCCCGACGGCCCGGGGCCTGCGGCGACCCTCGACGGGTGACTGCGCGCCTGCCATTGTTGAGGTGTGACCCGAGGCGAGCATGGTCGACGAGCTCGACGACCGAACATCTTCGGCCCCACCTTGCCGAATGCCGGAAGCACGGCTCGCGACCACCTCGCGAACGAGCGAACCTACCTCGCATGGCATCGCACCGGCATCAGCGTCGCCGCGCTCGGTGTGGCGGTGGCGAAATTTGCTCCGGACCGTGGCGGCCACGCCGTCGCGGCCGGGTTCATCTTGATGGCCGCGGGACTCATGGTGTCCGCCTACGGCACGCTCCGGTACCGGTCCGTCACCCGGCAGATCGAGTCCGGGGAATTCGCACCCGCCACCTTCGCCGCGATCGCCACGACGACCATCGTCACCCTGCTGGCGCTCGTCGCCGTGGTGGTTCTGCTATGAACCGGGAACGGCGGCGACGCAGCGGAAGCCGATGTGGCTCATGCCGGTGTCGACCATCTGCGGCCGACGCGCCGCGGGACGGTACCGCCTGCAGTAGCTGTCGGCGCACAGGAACGAGCCACCCTTGATCACCTTGCGGGGCACCTGGAACTGGGGTTGGCGGCTGTCGAAGCTCTGCGACATGTCGGGCCCGCGCGGGTTTCTCGGCGCGCAGCACGACTCCGCGGTGTCGGGGTGCCGGTCCGAGTACCAGTCCGCGGTCCACTCCCACACGTTGCCGGCCATGTCGTACAGGCCGTACCCGTTCGACGCGAAGCTGCCGACGGCGGTCGTGGCGCCGTAGCCCGGCTCGGCACGCCACGGAAAGTCCCCGTGCCAATAGTTCGCCAGCGCAGTGGATTCGGGCTCGGGGTTCTCGCCCCAGGTGAAGTCGGTGTGGTCGAGGCCGCCCCGGGCGGCGGCCTCCCACTGCGCCTCGGTGGGCAGGGACCGCCCGGCCCACCGGGCGTAGGCCGCCGCATCCTCGTGGGCGACATGGACGACGGGATGTCGCTCGCGGCCGGTCGTGGTGGACGCCGGCCCGGTGGGGTGCTGCCAGGACGCGCCGACGGTCCAGGTCCACCACTGGCTGAGGTGACGGAGGTCGACCGGTCCCGGCGTCGGGGTGAACACCATCGACCCCGGTTGCAGGTTCTCCGCGGGCGCCCCGGGAAAGTCGGCGGGGTCGAGCGGGCGTTCGGCGACCGTGAGATACCCGGTGTCCCGGACGAATCGGGCGAACTGCTCGGTGGTGACCTGGTGGGTCTCGATGGCGAACGCGTCGACCGCCACCCGATGCGACGGGCCTTCTTCCCGGTAGTGCCGATCCGAGCCCATGGTGAAGGTCTGAGCGGGGATGTGACGGACCTCGGAGACGGTCTGGGTTTCCAACGAAGCCTTCCCTTCTTCCCTGATCAGGTGACGGCCGACGAGAAGACGTTGGTCCAGTCGTTCTTCATGCTTACCACGGTCCAGTCCTTCTCCCGTGCGTGATCGAGGGCCTGCTCGGCGCCTGCGACGTAGTCGAATTCGCGGTCGGCGTCGTCGTGCAGGATCAGCATCCGCAGGGCCGGGCGATCGGGCTGCCCGGAGAACGTGAGCATCGGCAGGTCGCCGTTGGAGTTGCCGACCGACAGGATCGGCCGCCGCCCGATCCTGCTCCAGATCCGGATCGGCTTCTCCGGTCCGTCGTCGAAGAAGTCCATCGCGGCCTTGTAGAGCAGGTCCGTCGCGTCCGCACCCTCGCGGTACGAGAGGCCGAGGGCGCTGCCTATGATGCGTTCCGGCGGCACCCCGTAGAGCCGGCCGGCGACCGGTCGCATGAAGTCGCGATCGCCGCCGGACGCGATGTAGTTCGCGAAGCCGTTCGCCTCGAGGTAGCGCAACAACTCGACCATCGGCACGTATCCGCAGCCGCGGTAGGGGCGGCCGAGCGTGGGGTGGTCCGCGCCGCCGAAGAAGGCCCGGACCCGAGCGTCGTAGTTCTCGACGGTCACCGAGTCGAATGCCTCGGTGACCGCGGCCATCAGCAGTTTCAGGTCGCCGTCGTCACCGTTGTAGTGCTTGACCATCGCCGCGCCGAGCCACTGGAGGTCGTGCTCGTGGGCCGCCTTCCAGGGTTGCTTCTGCTGGAGGGCGGGATCGGCCGCGGCCATCTCGGCGAAGCGCCGGACCGTGAAGTCGAGCTGGACGGGCATCGGCTTCTCGCACCAGAGCGTGCCGTCGTTGTCGAAGACGGCCACTCGGTTCGCGGGTTCGACGAAGTCCGGTCCGCCCGTGGTGGTGACCCGATCGACGAAGTCGACGATCGCCGACCGGGTCGCCCCGTCCGCCCAGGAACCCAGGTCGGTCCCCACCGCGGTCAGTCCTTCGCCAGGAAGGCGTGCAGTTTGGCCACCGCGTGGTCGATGGTGAAGCTGGCCGGCTCATGCCGCGGCGGGAACTCCTTGAAGGTCTCGAGGAACTGACTGGTGATGAACGTGCCGTAGATGGCGATGTAGTCGTGGTCGAGGAACCAGTCCCAGTAGGTGTTCGAGGTGATGTCGGCCCGCTCGAACGGGTCGGTGCGCAGGTTGAACACCTTCGGCACCCGCAGGGCCGTGAACGGCTCCGCCCACAGCCCGAGGGTGCCCTGTGCCCGCTGCTCCATGAACACGATCTTCCAGTTGTCGAAACGAATGCCCAGCACGTCGCAGTCGTCGGAGAAGTAGATCAGTCCCCGTCGCGGGGACGTCTCGACCTCACCGGTGAGGTACGGGAGCAGGTTGTAGCCGTCGATGTGCGCCTTGAACGTCTTGTCGCCGACGGTGTGCCCGGTCTTCAGTTGCTCGACGATCTCGGGCTCGCCCGCGGCGGCGAGGAAGGTGGGCAGCCAGTCGTGGTGCTGGACGATCTCGTTGGACACCACCCCGGCGGGGATCCTGCCCGGCCAGCGGATCACCTCGGGGATGCGGAAGGCGCCCTCCCAGTTGGTGTCCTTCTCGCTGCGGAACGGGGTGGTCGCGCCGTCCGGCCAGGTGTTGGCGTGGGGGCCGTTGTCGGTGCTGTAGATGACGATGGTGTCCTCGGCGAGACCGAGCTCGTCGACCGCGTCGAGCAGTCGGCCGACGTGCTTGTCGTGATCGATCATGGTGTCGTGGTAGGGCGACTGCCAGTGCCCCGCCTGCCCGAGGCTCTCCGGTTTGGTGTGGGTCCGCAGGTGCATGTGCGTGGTGTTCATCCACACGAAGAACGGTGTCTCCGCTTCCTTCTGCCGAGTGATGAAGTCGATCGCCGCGGAGACCGTCTCGTCGTCGATGGTCTCCATCCGCTTCTTGCTCAGCGGCCCGGTGTCCTCGATGCGTTGCTTTCCGACCGGCCCGTACCGCGGATCGACCTCGCCGGCGTCCTCCTCGGTGGCCCAGCAGTGCAGGACGCCGCGCGGCATCATCACCTCGTGCAGTTTGGGGTAGTCCTGTGCGCTCGGGTAGTCGGCGAGCTCGGGTTCCTCCTCGGCATTGAGGTGGTAGAGGTTGCCGAAGAACTCGTCGAACCCGTGGACGGTCGGCAGGTACTTGTTGAGATCGCCGAGATGGTTCTTCCCGAACTGTCCGGTGGCGTAGCCGAGGGGTTTGAGCAGTTCGGCGATGGTGGGGTCCTCGTCGGACAGTCCGACGTCGACGCCCGGGATCCCCACCTTGCTCATCCCGGTGCGGTACACGCTCTGACCGGTGATGAACGAGGCGCGGCCGGCCGTGCAACTCTGCTCGCCGTACGAGTCGGTGAACTTCATGCCCTCGTCGGCGAGGCGGTCGATGTTCGGGGTCCGGTAACCCATCAGTCCTTCGCTGTAGCAGCTGAGATTGGTGATTCCGATGTCATCGCCCCAGATCACCAGGATGTTGGGTTTGGTGTCCGCCATCGTTCGCTCCTCGCGTGTGCGTTCGGATGCGACGCCCGTGCAGATGCAGCGCAGCAGGCATCAGGGATGTGGCGTCTCCGACGCTCCTCGGGAGGGCGGTCGGGCGCATCACCCGTACCGGGTGAGACGCCGCCGCGCCCGCCCGACGACTGCCGTTCCCGGTCAGTGCAGGGTGCGGGCCAGGCTTCCGGCGAGGCCGGCGAGGGTGATCTCGTTCGCTCGGTGGCCGAGGTAACCGTCCGGGCGGATCAGGAATCCGGATCGGCCGGCGGCGCCGTACCCGGCGGCGAAGTGTCCCGCGGAGTCGCGGAGGGTGATGCCCGAGGCGTCCGGGACGTCGGCGGCGGGGTCGACCAGGACGTAGGTGCGCACCGTGGACCCGAACCGCTGGTCGACGGCCGCGGCCAGCGCCCGTTGCGTCGTCCAGTCCGCGATGTCGGCTGCCCACAGAAGCAGGGTGTGGCCGGGGTGGCGCAGCAGCGCGTGCACCCGGGTCGGAACGGCGGCGCAGTCCTGGGTCAGGCCGGTGGCGTCGGGGGCCCGTTGACCGGGGGCGGGTCCGGACGTGGGGGCGGCGTCGGCCGGGTCCGCGCCGACGAGCGGGCTGTCCGGGTAGCCGACCAGCAGCTGGGCCTCGCGGGCGATCACGAAGGCGGGATCGGTTTCGTCCGCGCCGATGCCGTGGCGGGCCTGCCGCACGGTGCGCCCCACCACCTCCTCGCCGACCGGGCGGCGTTCGACGTCGTAGCTGTCGAGCAGTCCGTCCGCGGCCTGCCCGCGCACGGCCAACGCGAGTTTCCAGGCGAGGTTGCAGCCGTCCTGGATGCCCGTGTTCATGCCCTGCGCGCCGGTGGGCGGGTGGATGTGCGCGGCGTCCCCGGCGAGGAACACCCGACCCACCCCGTAGCAGGACGCCAGTCGGTGACTGATCCGGAACACCGACGACCACCGCAACCGCGAGGCGGTGGTGGGCTGCGGCGCCAGCCGGTCCAGCACCGCCTGCACGTGTCGCAGCTCCGGCCGACGTCCGCCCTCGAGCCCGTGTGCGACCTCCCCGGATCCCGGTGGCGCGGTGGCGAGTTCGTCGGGCACCAGCATCGAGACCCGGTAGCGGCGCTCACCCGGCAGCGGGATGCACACCAGCAGGTCGTCGGTGACGCCGTCGCGCTGGTGCATCGCGCGGACCCCGAACCCGACGGGCATGGTCCAGTCGAGTTCGACGTCGGCGAGCATGTACTCCTCGGGAAAGGCGTCGCCCTCGAACCCGACGCCGAGTCCCTTGCGGACCAGGCTGTGCGCGCCGTCGCAGCCGACCAGGTACCGGCACACGACGGTCGAAACGCCACTCGGGCTGTGGACGGTCGCGACGACGTGGTCGTGGTCCTGGGTGAACCCGGCGAACTCGACGCCGCGTTGCACCCGGCCGCCGCGCTCGGTCAGCGCCTCGGCGAGCACCCTTTCGGTCTCGTACTGCGGCAGCGCCAGGAAGCGGTACGGCACCTGCTCGGGCAGCGAGAGTTCCAGCCGGGCGGTCTGCGTGCCGTTGACGTAGACCAGCTGGCCTCGCATGGTGATGCCGGCGTCGAGCGCGGGGCGGACGACGCCCATCGAGTCCCACAGTTCCAGGGTGCGGGGCTGGATGCCCACCGCCTTGGCGAACGGTGCCCGCTGCGCCAGTCGATCGACGACCATCACGTCCACGCCGTGTCGCCGGAGTTCGAGAGCCACCGTCAGACCGACAGGTCCCGCACCGACCACCAGGACGTCGGTGCTCGTGTGCGGGATCTTCGGGTCGACCGCCGAAGTCATGCCCCGATTGTCTCAGAGTCCGCCGAGGCGGGCGAGGACTTCGACGGCGCCGTCCGCGGCGGTCCACAGTGCGTCCATCTCCGCCGCCGCGGCCGGGGCGGTCTGCGGGTTCTGCAGGGCCAAGCCGTTGGCGAGGGTCAGGGTGTTGTAGCCGCTGTCGGCGGCGCGCAGCAGCAGTTCGGACGCGACACCCTCGCCCGCGAGCCGGTCCAGGCCCTCGCCGAGGAAGTAGAAGCGCCACAGCGGTCCCAGGTCCGCGCCGTAGACCGCCTTCGTGCTGGTGACGATCGCGTCGCCGTCGGTGGCGATCGAGTCGACGATCTTGTAGAAGTCGGGCACGTTCGGCTGCGCCGCGCCGGTCGCCGCGACCGCGCGTGCGAGGTCGATCGTCAGGTGGGTGTTGTAGCCGACCATGGCCACCCGGCCGGGGGACTGCGTGCAGTCGTAGGCGAGCGCGAAGTAGCGCCGCCAGGCGGGATCGACCGGGCCGCCGGTGAACTCCGCATGCACGTTGACCAGGTAGCGACGCAGCAGGTCCGTGCTGACCGCGTGCGCCCACGTCGGCGTCGCGAACGCGGCGGGGTTGCGCTGCAGCGGCATGACCGCGGCCTGGACGACGGCGTCGAGGCCGATGCCGAACAGTCCCCGCCGGTCGCGATGCGCGACGAGGATCTCGGCGATTCGCTGCTGCCGGGACGCCTCGTCCTCGAGGCGCGCCATGGGATCGGCGGCGGTGACGGTACCGGTGTCGGAGAGTGCGGCGACCGTGGCCATCTCGGCGTCGGAAAGCGCGGTGCCGCAGGCGGTGTCGGGGACCGGTGCCGCCCAGGCGGCCGGGGTGAGTGCGGTCGAGCAGAGCAGTGACAACGCGGCGACGGCTGCGAGACGAGTCCCGGCCGTTCGCGCGGCGGACCGACGGGGGCTCATCGGCGAAGCCTAGCCAGCGGCGGGCCCGCGGGCAGGGCGACGGCATGAGGGGTTGACTTGACCTAGAACGAGTGTTCGACTGTAGGCATGCGATGGCAGGGGCAGGCTCTCGACGCCGGGCAGTCGTCGGACGACGACGGGGCCCTTCCCGGGCTGGCGCGCGCGGGACTGGTGCGGAGCGTACAGACCCCTGAGTTCGAGGGGATCACCTTCCACGAGGTGCTGTGCAAGTCGGCGTTGAACAAGGTGCCGGAGGGCTCGGCCCTGCCGTTCCGGTTCACGGTCAACCCCTTTCGCGGCTGCACCCACGCCTGCCGGTACTGCTTCGCCAGGCCCACCCACGAGTACCTGGACCTCGACGCCGGCGCGGACTTCGACAGCCAGGTGGTGGTGAAGACGAACATCGCGGCCGTGCTGCGCCGCGAGCTGGCCCGCCGCTCCTGGAAGGGTGAACCGGTGGCGCTGGGCACCAACACCGACCCGTACCAGCGGGCCGAGGGCCGCTACCGGCTGATGCCGGGCATCATCGGCGCGTTGGCGGAGTCCCGCACGCCGTTCTCGATCCTGACCAAGGGCACCCTGCTGCGCCGGGACCTGCCGCTGCTCACCATGGCCGCGCACCAGGTCCCAGTCTCCGTCGCGGTGTCGCTGGCAATCCACGACCCGGACCTGCAGGCGTCCATCGAGCCGGGCACCCCGTCCCCGCGGGCCCGGTTGGAGCTGATCCGGGCGATCACCGACGCGGGCTTCGACTGCAATGTGATGGTCGCGCCGGTGATCCCGTTCCTCACCGACTCCACCCGGCACCTGGAGGGGCTGTTCGGTGCGCTGGCGGAGGCGGGCGCGAGCGGGGTGACGGTCTTCCCGATGCACCTGCGCGGCAGCACCCGCGGCTGGTTCCTCAACTGGCTCGCACAGGAGCATCCGGCGCTGGTGCGCAGGTACCGGCAGCTCTACGGCCGCGGCGCCTACGTGACCCCGGAGTACAAGCAGTGGCTGCGCGGCCGGGTGGCGCCGCTGGTGGAGAAGTACGGCCTCGGCGGGCGCGACGGTCACCGGCAGGCGGCGTCACCGCAGCCGGCGCGCGAGCTCGTCGGTGCCGGGGCGCCGGCCGCGCTGACCCTGTTCTGAGTCGGCCGGTGCCTGAGCCGACCCGGTTTCGAGCTGTGGTCTCCGCACCCGGCGAGTAGATTCCGGCGGTACGGGAGGAGCCACCCGACTACGGAGGGTGCGATGAGCGAGTCGACCGGGCAGGACGTTCCGACACCGGCCGCCGACGTGGACCGGCGCGCCAACACTCGATGGTTGCGGATCGCGATCCTCTACGTGCTGCTCGCCATAGCGGCGTACCAGATGTCCGGATGGCTGTTCCACAATCTGCGCGGCTTCCTCGGACTGCTGTTCCTGGCCTGGCTGTTCAGCGTCACCATCGAGCCGATCGTGGACTGGCTCGAACGCCGCGGACTGCGTCGCGGCGCCGGCACCGGCCTGGTGCTCCTCGCCCTCTTCCTGTTCGTGGTGGGGTTCGTGGGGGTGTTCGGCACGCTGCTCGTCGACCAGCTCGCCCAGCTGCTGACCGCGCTGCCGGACGCGCTCTCGCGAGTGACCGAATGGGCCAACCGGACCTTCGGCACCGAGTTCGCGACCGGGAAGGACCTGATCAAGATCACTCCGGACACGGTCCGCGACCTCGCGGAACGGTTCACGCCCGGGGTGCTGGGAGTGCTCTCGTCGCTGCTGGGCGTCGTGTTCCAGGCCATGACGCTGCTGCTGTTCGTGTTCTACATGTCCGCCGAGGGGCCGGCCATGCGGCGGACGATCTCGAGCTGGTTCCCGGCCCGGCAGCAGCAGATCATCTCGACGGTGTGGGGCATCTCGGTCGAGAAGGCCGGCGGGTACGTCGTGTCGAGGCTGATCCTGGCGGCGGTGAGCACGGTCGTGACCGGAATCTTCCTGATGGCGATAGGGGTGCCGTACTGGCTGCCGCTGGCGATCTGGACCGGCGTGGTCTCGCAGTTCATCCCGACGCTGGGCACCTACCTGGCGATCGCGTTGCCCGCGATCATCGCCGCGGCGGCGCAGCCCGTGGACGGACTGTGGGTGGTGGTGTTCGGCACCGCCTACCAGCAGGTCGAGAACTACGTGCTGCACCCGCGGATCACCTCCAGGACCGTCTCGATCCACCCGGCGGTCGCCTTCGGTTCGGTGATCGTCGGGGCGTCGCTGTTCGGTGCGGTCGGCGCGCTGGTGTCCGTGCCGGTGGTCGCGGTCATCCAGGCGATCGTGGAGACCTACGGCCACCGCTACGACCTCGTACACGAGGGTCAGGCGGACTCCGTGGCGCCGCCGGAAAGCCCCGCGACGCCGCCGGAGCCCCCGGACGAGACACCCCTGGCCGAGTAGCCGACCTCGTTGCGTGCGACTACCGGGTCAGCGCGGGCGGGTTGTCCAGATCCCGTGCGGCGTAGGTGTTGCAGGCGCTGACCTTGCCGGTCTTGTAGCCGGTGAGGAACCACCTCTGCCGCTGATCCGAGGAGCCGTGCGTCCAGCCCTCGGGGTTGACGCGTCCGCTCGACGCCCGCTGGATGCGGTCGTCGCCCACCGACGACGCCGCCGACAGGGCGTCCCGGATGTCGGTCTCGGTCAGCGGCTTCAGGAACGGCTCGTTGCTGCCGGGCGCGGGCAGGGTGTCCGCGTAGTGCGCCCAGACGCCCGCATAGCAGTCGGCCTGCAGCTCCGTCCGGACCGCGCCGGACTGCGCGCCCTTCGGATCGGCCTGCGCGCGGCCGATGTCGCCGAGCTGGTTCTGGATGTGGTGGCCGATCTCGTGCGCGACGACGTACTCCTGCGCGAGCGGTCCGGCGCTGGAGCCGAACTGGTCGACGAGCAACTGGAAGAAGCTGGTGTCGAAGTAGGCGGTGGAGTCCGCGGGGCAGTAGAACGGGCCGACGTCACTGGTCGCGTTGCCACAGCCGGTGTTCACCGAGCCGGAGAAGAGCATGACGCCGGGCATGACGTACGGGGTGCCGGTCTGCTTGCCGAGCTCCTGCGCCCACACCGCGTCGAGGCTCTCGGCGGTGAGGGCGACCCGGCAGTTCACGTCGCGGTTGGCGTCCGCGCCGGTCTTGCAGTTTGCGACCTGGCTCAGCGAACCCGTCCCCAGCTGGGCGTCGTCCTGGGCTCCGGTGAGGCTGCCCAGCGCAGTCCCCGGGTCGCCGCCGAACAGCAGGGCCAGCACGAGTACGAGGATGCCGCCGAGGCCGCCGCCGAGCGCGACCTTGCCGCCACGACCGCCGCGGCCACCGCCGCCGCTGCCGCCGACGGAGACCCGTCCCGGAGTGATCTGAGCGCCCTCGTTGAAGGTCATGGTCACCGCTTTCTGTCGGGGTCTGTGATCGCCGGGGACAGCTTCGCACGTGAAAGGCTCCGGGTGATTCCTCTGGTGCGTTATGTCTTCCGTGTTGCTTCTCCGTAGGATCACTGACGACAGAACGCTGTTGAAAGTGTGTGAAAGGAACCCCGTGCTGCGCACCCATCTCGCCGGCTCGTTGCGAGCAGAGCAGGCCGACCAGACCGTCACCCTCACCGGATGGGTGGCCCGGCGGCGCGATCACGGCGGGGTGATCTTCATCGACCTGCGCGACGCTTCCGGCGTCTCACAGGTGGTCTTCCGCAGTGAGGACGTGCTCGAGCAGGCGCACAAGCTGCGCGCCGAGTACTGCGTCAAGGTCACCGGCACCGTCGAGGTCCGCCCCGAGGGCAACCAGAACTTCGAGATCCCGACCGGCGCCATCGAGGTCAACGCGGTCGAGCTCGAGGTGCTCAACGAGAGCGCCCCGCTGCCGTTCCAGCTCGACGACAACGCCGGCGAGGAAGCTCGCCTCAAGTACCGCTACCTGGACCTGCGCCGTGAGGGTCCCGGCCACGCGATCCGGCTGCGCTCGAAGGTCAACGCCGCGGCCCGTCAGGTGCTCGCGCACCACGAGTTCGTCGAGGTCGAGACCCCGACCCTGACCCGCTCCACCCCCGAGGGTGCCCGCGACTTCCTGGTGCCCGCGCGCCTGCAGCCGGGCAGCTTCTACGCGCTGCCGCAGAGCCCGCAGCTGTTCAAGCAGCTGCTGATGGTCGGTGGCATCGAGCGGTACTACCAGATCGCCCGCTGCTACCGGGACGAGGACTTCCGCGCCGACCGGCAGCCGGAGTTCACCCAGCTCGACATCGAGATGAGCTTCGTCAACCAGGACGACGTCATCCTGCTGGCCGAGGAGATCCTCACCAACGTCTGGAAGCTGATCGGGCACGAGATCACCACCCCGATCGCGCGGATGACGTACGCCGAGGCGATGCGTCGCTACGGCTCCGACAAGCCGGACCTGCGGTTCGATCTCGAGCTGGTCGAGTGTGCGGAGTTCTTCTCCGAGACCACCTTCCGGGTGTTCCAGGCCGAGTACGTCGGCGCCGTCGTGATGCCCGGCGGCGCGAGCCAGCCGCGCAAGCAGCTCGACGCGTGGCAGGAGTGGGCCAAGCAGCGCGGCTCCAAGGGCCTGGCGTACGTCCTCGTCGGCGAGGACGGCACCCTGGGCGGGCCGGTCGCGAAGAACCTCACCGACACCGAGCGTGACGGCCTGGCCGCGCACGTCGGCGCGAAGCCCGGCGACTGCATCTTCTTCGCCGCGGGCGCGACCAAGTCCTCGCGGGCCCTGCTGGGTGCCGCGCGCGGCGAGATCGCCCGCAAGCAGGACCTGATCGACCCCAACGCATGGGCGTTCCTGTGGGTGGTCGACGCGCCGCTGTTCGAGCCGACCGCCGACGCCACCGCCAGCGGCGACGTGGCCCTGGGCTACAGCGCCTGGACCGCGGTGCACCACGCGTTCACCTCGCCGAAGCCGGAGTCGATCGACACCTTCGACACCGAGCCGGGCACCGCACTGGCGTACGCCTACGACATCGTCTGCAACGGCAACGAGATCGGCGGCGGCTCGATCCGTATCCACCGCAAGGACATTCAGGAACGCGTCTTCAAGGTGATGGGCATCTCGCACGAGGAGGCCGAGGACAAGTTCGGCTTCCTGCTCGACGCCTTCGCCTACGGTGCGCCCCCGCACGGCGGCATCGCGTTCGGCTGGGACCGGATCACCGCCCTGCTCGCGGGCATGGACTCGATCCGCGAGGTCATCGCGTTCCCGAAGTCCGGCGGCGGCGTCGACCCGCTCACCGACGCGCCCTCGGCGATCACGCCGCAGCAGCGCAAGGAGTCGGGCATCGACGCCAAGCCGGAGTCCAAGGAGCCGAAGGACTGCAAGGCCGAGCAGGCCTGATCGGCCGGGTGGACCCGTGCTGCACCTGCGCGTGATCAGTCCGGTCTCGCGAACCGAGGACGTACTGGCCATGCTGCGGGCGCAGCCGGGGGCCACCCAGATAGTGCTCACGCGATAGTGCTCACGCGCGGCGGCGCGCTCTCTCCGGAGGGCGACGCCGTCCAGGCCGACCTGGCGCGCGAGTGCACCGACGAGGTGGTCGACGCGCTCGAGTCGATGGGGCTCGAACACACCGGCGCCATCACGCTCGAGTCGCTCGACACCGTGATCTCCGACGCCGCCAGGCAGGCGCGGCGGCTGGCGCCGGGGGACCCCGACGACACGGTCGTCTGGAGGAACTGCTCGGGCGCACCCGGGAAGAGTCGACGCTCAATGCGACCTTCCTGGCCTTCCTCACCATCGCCTGCCTGCTGGCGGCCATTGGTGTGGTCACCGACTCGCCGGTGACGATCGTCGGCGCGATGGTGGTCGGCCCCGAGTTCGGCCCCCTGGCCGCGCTGGCCGTCGCGATCGTGCGCCGCGAACGCCGGCTTGCCCGGCGTTCGCTGCTGGCGCTGGTCGTCGGCTTCCCGGTGGCCATGCTGGTCACCGCGGTCGGGGCGCTCGCGGCGGAGGCAGCCGGCTGGTTGAGCCTCGAGACCTTCGACCGGATCCACCAGGTGGACTTCGTCTACGAGGTGGGCCCGTTCTCGCTGGTCGTGGCCCTGCTGGCGGGCTCGGCGGGGATGTTGGCGCTGGTCAGTTCGAAGTCGGCGGCGCTGGTCGGGGTGTTCGTCTCGGTGACCACGGTGACCACGGTGCCCGCGGCCGGTTTTGCCGTGGTGGCCGCGACGGTGGGGCAGTGGCACGTGGCGTTGCTGTCGGCATGCCAGCTCGGGTGAACATGATCGGAATCGTCTCCGCGGGGGTGCTGGTACTGGCGCTGCACCCGCGTCGGCGACAGGCGCTGCGGCGTCGGCGGGGCGCGCGACCGGACCGGGTCTGTGCCGGATGGCCCGCTGGCGTAACCTGTTTGAGATCAATCGTACGGCCCGGTCTGTTTTTGCTGGTCGCGCCGGTATGTGGCTCCGCGGGTGGGCGGAGCGTTGAACTAGACGGCCCGAATCGGGCCGAGGGCGGGTAGGTTGGATCGCGATGACCGCATTATTGGCCGACCCAGTTTCTGAGGTTGTGACAGCAGCCGAGGCGCTGCTCGAACGACGCACCGGAGCGCCCGTCACCCTCGTCGACCCCGTCGACCTCGGTGGCAGTGGCCGCACGATCGTGCTGCGGGTCCGGTGCGCCGAGAATCCGTTCTCGCTGCCCCGCACCCTGGTGATCAAGCAGGTGCGGGAACTCTCCGCCGCATCCCATGCTCGCAGCGTCGCGGTGTACGGACCGGGCACGCCGGCCGCCGGCCCCGCGGACGGCGAACTGGTCGACACCGCGTTCCTCCGCGAGGCGGTCTCGTACCAGTTCGCGAACGCCCTCGCGACGGAATCGCGGCCCGGTCCCGAGCTGATCGCCTACGACCTCCCGGCCCGCCTGCTGGTCCTTGCCGATCTCGGCGACGCCACCCCGATCGCGAGCCTGCTGGCACGCGCCGACGAGGCCTCGGTGACCAACTCGCTGATGGCCATGGCCCAGTCGATGGGACGCATGCACGCGGCCACCGTCGGGCGTGAGGAGGACTTCACCGCGCTGCTGCGGCGGGCCGGGGTGGAGAAATACCACAGCAGTGTCGCCGAGCAGGTCGGCGCGACGATGCCGAAGGTGCCCGGTCTGCTCGAGCGCGAGCTCGGCATCACCGTCCCGCCGGAGCTGGCGAACCGTGCCGGTCACGCCGTGCGGCTGTTCAACGGCGGCCGCTACCGCGCCTTCAGCCCGTCGGACCTGTGCCCGGACAACATCATCGTCAACGGCGAGGGCGTGCAGTTCCTGGACTACGAGTGGGGCGGCTTCCGGGACGCCACCCTCGACCTCTCCTACGCGCTCACCTCGTTCCCGGGATGCCTGTGCAGCATCGAGCTGACCCAGGAACGTTCGGCCGCCATGGTGGACGCCTGGCGCGCCGAGGTGGTTGGGATGTGGCCACAGCTGGCCGACGACCACCTGCTGGCGACCGGACTGCTCGAGGCGCAGCTGATGTGGACCTGGCTGTCCACCTACTGGTTCCTGCCCGACGACCACGCCCGGATCGCCGCGGCGCGCGAACACCACATGTCCGTGCCCCGGTCCAAGGCGCTGATCGCGCGCTGGCGTGCGCTCGAGGTGTCGGCCCGGCGCACCGGTGAGCCCGGCGTGGCGGACCACGCCGGGCTCGTGGCGGACGCCATGGACCGGCACTGGGGCTGAGCCCCGGCCGGCCCTACGGCCGGTAGGCGGCCGGGTCGAGCGCCGCCGCCGGTTGCGTCCGCTGCTCGCCGGACCCGACCCGGAAGCTGGCGCCGTGGGTGGCGGCGGCGCGGGGGTCGGTGGGGTCGGACAGGTAGAACCAGTCCATCTGCGCGGCGGCCCGGCTCACCTCGAACACCCCGTAGCCGTGCGAGTCGAAGTCGATGTACCGGATGTGCCGGTTGACCGCCTTGAAGGCCTCCTCCACCGCGACGCTGGCCGTGCGCGGCGGCACGTTCAGCGAGTCGTCCATGTTCGGTGAGGTCACCGACGGCACCACGAACTCGGTGCCGACCGTCGGTCCGGCCGGGTAGTTCGCCGCGTCCACCGGCAGGTCACACGCCCACGAGGAGTGGATGTCGCCGGTGATGAACACCGTGTTGTCGACGCCCTGCCCGGCGATCGCGTCGAACAGTCGCCGGCGGTCGGCGGTGTAGCCGTCCCACGAGTCGGTGCCGTAGGGAATGCCCGCGGCGGGCACGCCGATCATCTCGGTGATCGCGGCGGTGGTCCTGGTGTCCAGGGGCGGGATCTGACTGGGCGCGATCATCACCGGGTTGCCGACGACCTTCCACCGCGTCGGCGACGACACGATTCCGCTTGTCAGCCAGTCCATCTGGGCCCGGCCGGTGATGGTCCGCTCCGGGTCGTCGACCTTGCGCCAGCCCGCGCCCGGGGAGGCCTGCTCGTCGCGGTAGGTCCGCAGGTCGAGCATCGAGATCTCCGCGAGGTTGCCGAAACGGAACCGCCGGTACAGCGCCATCTCGGCGCCGGAACCGTTGACCCGCACCGGCATCCACTCGAAGTAGGCCTGCGCCGAACTGGCCTTGCGGGTGGCCCAGTCGCCCTCGGTGGCGGGATTGTGGTTCTCCGCGCCGGACTTGTAGGCGTTGTCCGCGGACTCGTGGTCGTCCCAGGTCGCGATGAACGGCACCCTCGCGTGCAGCGCCGCCAGGTCCGGGTCGGTCTTGTACTGCGCGTGCCGGATTCGGTAGTCGGCGAGGGAGACGATCTCGTGTGCGGGCTCGTGCAGGCGCACGGATCCGTTCTTGGCGCCGTACTCGCCCTGGCCGTACTCGTAGATGTAGTCACCGAGGTGGATGACGGCGTCCAGGTCCTCGCGCAGCGCCAGGTGACGGTACGCGGCGAAGTAGCCGGCCTCCCAGTTGGAGCAGGACACCACGCCGAACCGAAGCCGCTCCAGGTCCGCGTCGTTGGCGGGTGCGGTGCGGGTGCGGCCGACGGGGGAGACCTGGCCGGCGACCGCGCCGCCGCGGGCGGCGAAGCGGTAGTGGTAGGTGGTCGAGGGCTCGAGGCCGGTGACGTCCACCTTGGCGGTGTGGTCGGCACCGGCGTCCGCGGTCACGGTGCCGCTCCGCACGATCGAGGTGAAGCCGGGATCGGTGGCAACCTGCCAGTCCAGCGAGATCGCCGCTCCCACACCGGAGCCGGGTACCGCGTCGGCGGACGGGGTGACGCGCGTCCAGATGATGACCCGGTCGGGGAGGGGGTCGCCGGAGGCGATGCCGTGCGCGAAGCCGACGGCGGGCGCGCCGGGTGTGGCGGCGGCGGCGGTGCCCGCGGCCACAACGGTGATGCCCACACCCGCGAGCGCGGCCGAGCTCTTCAGCAGGGTGCGCCTGCTCACGCTCGGCACGGTGGTGTGGTCGGGAAGGCAGTTGTCAGACACCCGAGAATCACAGCCGAACATGGACGCGTGTTCAAACCGCAACGGGGTCGATCGCCCATTGTTCACCTGACGTTCGTCCTCGTGTCGTTCGAATACGGGCGGTCTGGAGCTCATGCGCCGGGACGGTGGGCCGCGGGGTCGAGAGGTGTGCCGACCGGGAGCGTGCGCTGGGTGCCGTCCGCGACCCGGTAGCTCGCGCCGTGGCGCACGGTCGCGTTGGGGTCGATCGGGTCACTGATGTAGAACCAGTCCATCTGCGCCCCGGAAGGCGCGACCTCGAACACGCCGTATCCGTGCGAGTCGAAATCCAGGTACCGGATGTGGCGGTTGACCGCCTTGTACGCCTCCTCCACCGCGAGGCTGGCGGTGCGGGGCGGCACCCCCAGTGAGTCGTCCATGTTCGGTGAGGTCACCGACGGCACCACGAGTTCGGTGCCGATCGTGGGGCCCGCCGGGTAGTTCGCGGCGTCGAGGGGAAGGTCGCAGGCCCAGGAGGTGTGGACGTCGCCGGTCAGGAAGACCGTGTTGTCGACACCCGCCGCGGCGATCGCGTCGTACAGCCGGCGGCGGTCGGCGGCGTAGCCGTCCCACGAGTCGGTGCCGTAGGGAATGCCCTCGTCGGGGATTCCGAGTATCTCGGTCAGCGCGGCGGTGGTCTTGGTGTCCAGCGGCGGGACCAGGGTGGGCGCGATCATCACCGGGTTGCCGACCACCTTCCACTGCGTCGGTGACGACACGATGCCGTTGCTGAGCCAGTCCATCTGGGCGCGGCCGGTGATGGTCCGGTCGGGTGAGTCCACCATGGGTCCGGCGGTGGAGGTGGTCTGCTGGTCGCGGTAGGTGCGCAGGTCGAGCATCGAGATCTCGGCGAGGTTGCCGAACCGGAACCGCCGGTACAGCATGACCTCGGTGCCGGACCCGGTGGCCCGCACCGGCATCCACTCGAAGTAGGCGCGGGTGGAGCTGGCCTTGCGGGTGGCCCAGTCGCCCTCGGTGGCGGGGTTGTGGTTCTCGGCGCCGCCGTTGAACGAGTTGTCCGCGGACTCGTGGTCGTCCCAGGTCGCGATGAACGGCACCCGCGCGTGCAGCGCCATCAGGTCCGGGTCGGTCTTGTGCTGGGCGTGCCGGATCCGGTAGTCGGCGAGGGAGACGATCTCGTGCGCCGGGTCGGTGGGCCGGACCGGACCGTTGCGTCCTCCGTACTCGCCTCGGCCGTACTCGTAGATGTAGTCACCGAGATGCAGGACCGCGTCCAGGTCCTCGCGCTGGGCCAGGTGGCGGTAGGCGGAGAAGAAACCGGCCTCCCAGTTGGAGCAGGACACCACGCCGAACCGCAGCCGCGCCAGGTCCGCATCGTCGGCGGGCGCGGTGAGGGTGCGTCCGACGGGGGAGACCTGGCCGGCGACCGCGCCGCCGCGGGCGGTGAAGCGGTAGTGGTAGGCGGTCGAGGGCTTCAGGCCGGTGACGTCGACCTTCGCGGTGTGGTCGGAGCCGGCGTCCGCGGTCACCGTGCCGTTGCGCACGACGGAGGCGAAACCGGGATCGGTCGCGACCTGCCATTCCAGCGAGATCGCCGCTCCCGCACCGGATCCGGGCATCGCGTCGGCCGACGGTGTGACGCGGGTCCAGATGATGACGCGGTCGGGAAGCGGGTCGCCGGACGCGACGCCGTGCCCGAAGGCAACGGCCGGCGCGGCGGCGGTTGCCGTGGCGGTCATTCCGGTCACAGAGACGGCGAGGCCGGCACCGGCCGCGATGGCGGAGCCGCGGAGGAGTCCGCGCCGGCTCAGTCCGGCGCGATCGGCAGCGGGTCGGGAGGAGTGTGCGGGCACGGGTGATTGAGGCACCTCGGGATCACACCCCGAACCTGGACGCTTGACCAGTTCAAAACGGGGCATGTGCGCGGTGTTCACCCGATGTTCGCCCTCTCATCCCCGAGTCGCCCAGCTCACTCCGCGCCGACGGCGGGGGGTTGACGTCGGGGTCGGCTAGTAGCGTCGGGGTGTGACTGACTTCTTCGGCGACACAGACGCGGGCGGCGACGGGTCGGGCCTGTTCGAGGCTCCGGCACCCGAGTCGGCACCCGAACCGTTCACGTCGGTCCCCGCGCGTACGTCGATGCCGAATCCGGGCGCGCCACTCGCGGTGCGGATGCGGCCGGCGACGCTGGCGGAGGTGGTCGGTCAGCAGCACCTGCTGGCACCGGGGGCTCCGCTGCGTCGCCTCGTCGAGGGGTCCGGCGCGTCGTCGGTGCTGCTGTACGGTCCGCCCGGGACCGGCAAGACCACGCTGGCGTCGCTCATCTCGGGTGCCACCGGGCGCAGGTTCGAGGCGCTGTCGGCGCTGTCGGCCGGTGTCAAGGAAGTGCGCGGCGTCATCGAACTGGCCCGACGGCGCCTGCTCCACGGCGAGCAGACAGTCCTGTTCATCGACGAGGTCCACCGGTTTTCCAAGACGCAGCAGGACGCGCTCCTCGCTGCGGTGGAGAACCGCATCGTGCTGCTGGTCGGGGCGACCACCGAGAACCCGTCCTTCTCGGTGGTCTCGCCGCTGTTGTCGCGTTCGCTCGTGCTGCAGTTGCAGTCGCTGACGTCCGATGACATCCGAGTCGTGATCGAGCGCGCCCGCACCGACGAGCGGGGACTGGGCGGATCCGTCGAGATTGCCGACGACGCACTCGAACATCTCGTCCGCCTCGCCGCCGGCGACGCTCGACGGGCGTTGACGGCGCTCGAAGCCGCGGCGGGCGCAGCGCTGGACCGGACTGCGGTGCGTCCCGCATTGCTCGATCTCGAGACCGTCGAGTCCAGCGTCGACAAGGCCGCGGTCCGCTACGACCGCGACGGCGACCAGCACTACGACGTGATCAGCGCGTTCATCAAGTCCATCCGCGGCTCCGACGTGGACGCCGCGCTGCACTACCTGGCCCGGATGATCGTCGCGGGGGAGGACCCGCGGTTCATCGCGCGCCGGTTGGTGGTGCACGCCAGCGAGGACATCGGGATGGCGGACCCGACGGCCCTGCAGACCGCGACCGCCGCCGCGCAGGCCGTGCAGCTGATCGGCATGCCGGAGGCCCGGTTGGCGTTGGCACAGGCCACCATCCACCTGGCCACCGCGCCGAAGTCCGGTGCCGTCATCGCGGCGCTCGGTGCGGCGATGGCCGACGTCAACCAGGGCCGCGACGGGCTGGTGCCCCCGCACCTGCGCGACGGCCACTACGCCGGGGCGGAGAAGCTCGGCAACGCCGTCGGCTACCGGTACCCGCACAACCACCCGGACGGGGTCCTCGCCCAGCAGTACCCGCCGGACGAGCTGGTCGGCGTCGACTACTACGAACCCACCGGCCACGGCGCCGAACGTGATCTGGCGCAACGGGTTCCGAAGCTGCGCCGGATCATCCGGGGGCGTTGACGGCCGCGGCCTCGTCGGCCAGCCACGCGTCGACGCGGCGGCGCGCCTCCTCCTCGGAGACCTCCTCGACCCGGGTCATGATCGCCCAGCGATGGCCGAACGGGTCCAGCACCGCGCCGAAGCGGTCGCCGGTGACGAAGGTGGACGGCTCCTCGAACGCCGTCGCGCCGGCGTCGACCGCCGTGCGCCAGACCCGGTCCACGTCGGCGCAGTACAGGACGTACGAGTGGTTGACCGGCGCGGTCGGGTCGGGCGCGACCAGGCCCGATTCCGGCATCGGGTCCGACAGCTGCAGCCGGCCGGTGCCGAAGTCCAACTCCGCGTGCGCAATCCGGCCGTCCGGCAGGTCGTTGCGCGAGATCAGGCGGGCGCCGAAGACGCCGACGTAGAAGTCGATCGCGGCGGCGGCGCCGTCGACCACCAGGAACGGGGTGAGGGTGGTGTAGCCGTCGGGGACGGGCGTGGGGATCGTGTTCACGGTCCCAGCCTGCCTACACTCGGCCGATGGCGTCTTTGACAGATGCGACAGGAAGCCGGGGGATTCTCCGGCCGTCCCAGGTGGGGTCCGTCTACCGGCTCGGCCGCTACCCGTGCGACCCGCGCCTCGACCCGTACGTCGAGCACTACTGGTCGGTGCGATGGGCCCTGGACACCCCGCGGCGGGAGCAGTCGTCGGTGCTCTCGCATCCGGCCGTGCACCTGTCGTTCGAGGAGGGGGAGGAGCCGGTCAGGCACGGGCACCCGTTGCCGTCGATGCTGGTGCACGGCGTGATCACCACGCGTTTCGACATCGAACTGGCCGGGCGAGGGCGCGTGCTGGGGGTGAAGTTCCGTCCCGGTGGGTTCACCGCACTGACCGGCCTGGACGCGAGCCGGTTCACGGACTCGGTGGCCTCGCTGCCGACTGTCGTCCCCGGCGCCGAGGGCCTGCGGGACGAGGTGTTCGCCTGCGAGGACGACGAGGGCCGGTGCGCGGTCGCGGAACGTCATCTCGTGGCCCGGTTGCCGTCGGAGGTGGACCCCGACTACGTCCGGGTCCGCGCCCTCGTCGAGGACGTCGCCGCCGACCGCGGAGTGGTCCGGTCCGCCGAGTTGGCTCGGCGACACGCCATGAGCGACCGGACGATGCAGCGCCTGCTGCGCCGGTATGTCGGCATCTCCGCGGCCTGGCTGATCCGCCGCTACCGCCTGCTCGACGCGATGACCGCTCTGCAGGAGGACCCGGGCCTCGACCTGGCCGAGCTGGCGCTCACCCTGGGCTGGTACGACCAGTCCCATCTCACCCGGGATTTCACCGCAGCGGTGGGTGTTCCACCGTCGCGGTACGGGCGCGGACTCGACACCGGCCGCGGCGGCGACGGAGTGTCCGGGTCCGCGCGATAGGCTGGCGGTTGGCCGAGGTGTCGCAATACTGGCGTGCGCGCATACCCGCGCGCGTCCGGAGCGGACACATCGGCAGCCCACACCGTCCCATCTGTAAGGACCATGACGTGCAGACCCACGAGATCCGCAGGCGATTCCTCGACCACTTCGTCAAGGCGGGTCACACCGAGGTGGCCAGCGCCTCCCTGATCTTCGACGACCCGAACCTGCTCTTCGTCAATGCCGGCATGGTGCAGTTCAAGCCGTTCTTCCTCGGCCAGCAGGCCCCGCCGTACCAGCGGGCGACGAGCGTGCAGAAGTGTGTGCGCACCGGTGACATCGAGGAGGTCGGCGTCACCACTCGGCACAACACCTTCTTCCAGATGGCGGGCAACTTCTCGTTCGGCGACTACTTCAAGGAGGGCGCCATCACGCTCGCCTGGGAGCTGATCACCAAGCCGCTGGACCAGGGCGGGTACGGAATCGACCCCGAGCGCATCTGGGTGACCGCCTACGAGAAGGATCCCGAGGCCGCGGAGATCTGGCGTCGCGTCGCCGGGATCCCGGAGGAGCGGATCCAGTTCCGCGACGGCAAGGACAACTACTGGGACATGGGCGTGCCCGGTCCGGGCGGCCCGTGCTCGGAGATCTACTACGACCGCGGCCCCGAGTTCGGCAAGGAGGGCGGTCCCGTCGTGGACGAGGACCGCTACCTCGAGATCTGGAACCTCGTGTTCATGCAGGACGTTCGCGGTGAGCTCAGCCCGAAGCTCGGTCACGCGCCGGTCGGCGTGCTCCCGAAGAAGAACATCGACACCGGCATGGGTGTCGAGCGGGTCGCGCTGGTCCTCCAGGGCGTCGACAACGTGTACGAGACCGACCTGGTGCGACCGGTCATCGCCAAGGCCGAGGAGCTCACCGGTCGCCCGTACGCAGCGGGCAGCCACGAGGACGACGTCCGCTTCCGCGTCATCGCCGACCACGCTCGCACCGCCGCGATGCTGATCGCCGACGGCGTCAATCCCGGCAACGACGGCCGCGGCTACGTGTTGCGCCGGCTGCTGCGCCGGATCGTGCGCTCGGCCAAGCTGCTCGGCGCCGAGCAGCCCAGCATGCGCGAGTTCATCACCGTCGTCCGCGACACCATGGCGCCGTCGTACCCGGTGCTCGACACCGACTTCGAGCGGATCCTCAACGTCGCCGTCGGCGAGGAGGCGGCGTTCCGTCGCACCCTGGTCTCCGGCGAGAAGCGGTTCGAGACCGCGGCGGACGAGGTCAGGAACGCCGGCCAGAAGGTCCTCGCCGGCGGCGAGGCATTCGCCCTGCACGACACCTACGGCTTCCCGATCGACCTGACCCTGGAGATGGCGGCGGAGGCCGGCCTGTCCGTCGACGAGGACGGCTTCCGGTCGCTGATGGCCGAGCAGCGTCAGCGCGCCAAGGACGACGCGCAGGCCCGCAAGCACGCGCACGCCGACCTCACCGTCTACAAGGAGTTCGTCGACCGCGGCGAGACCGAGTTCACCGGCTTCGCCGAGCTCACCACCGAGGCGTCCGTCCTCGCGCTGATCTCGGGCGGCGTCCGGGTGCCGGTGGCCACCGTCGGCCAGGAGGTCGAGGTCATCCTCGACCGCAGCCCGTTGTACGCGGAGTCCGGCGGCCAGATCGCGGACATCGGCGTCATCACGGCGCCGGGCCTCAGGGTCCGGGTGCGCGACGTGCAGAAGATCGCCAAGAAGCTGTGGGTGCACAAGGTCACCGTCGAGGAGGGCCAGCTCACCGAGGGCGACGCCGTCCTCGCGCAGGTCGACGCCAACTGGCGCGCCGGCGCCACCCAGGGCCACTCGGGCACCCACATGGTGCACGCCGCGCTGCGACAGGTGCTGGGCCCCAACGCCGTTCAGGCAGGCTCGCTGAACAAGCCGGGCTACCTGCGCTTCGACTTCTCCTGGCAGGGTCAGCTCTCGGAGGCACAGAAGCAGGACATCGAGGCGGTCGCCAACGAGGCCGTCGCCGCGAACCATCCGGTGAACACCTTCGTCACGGACCTGGACCGGGCCAAGGCGATGGGTGCGATGGCGATGTTCAGCGAGAACTACGGGGCCGAGGTCCGCGTCGTGGAGATCGGCGGCCCCTTCTCGATGGAGCTGTGCGGCGGCACCCATGTGGCGCACTCCTCGCAGATCGGGCCGGTCACCCTGCTCGGCGAGTCGTCCGTCGGCTCCGGCATCCGCCGCGTCGAGGCGTTCGTCGGGCTGGACTCGTACAAGTACCTGGCCAAGGAGCGGGCGTTGCTCGCGGGCGTCGCGACCGCGCTGAAGGTGCCCTCCGACGAGGTCCCCGGCCGCGTCGAGCAACTGGTCGAGCGGCTCAAGGTCGCCGAGAAGGAACTCGAGCAGACCAAGGCGGCCGCGGTGCTGGCCGGCGCCGGCGCGTTCGTCGAGCGGGCCGAGCGGATCGGCGGGCTGCTGCTGGTCGCCGAGGCGGCGCCGGAGGGCGTCGCGGGCAACGACCTGCGCACCCTCGCCACCGACGTCCGCGGCCGGTTCGGGACCGAGCCCGCCGTGGTGGTCCTGATCGGTTCCGCCGACGGCAAGGTGCCGTTCGTGGTGAGCGCCAACAAGGCCGCGCAGGACCTCGGCGTCAAGGCCGGAGACCTGGTGGCCGCGTTCGGACCGAGCATCGGCGGCCGCGGCGGCGGCAAGCGCGAGATGGCTCAGGGTTCGGGCAGCGACGCGTCGGGCATCCCCGCCGCGCTCTCGGCAGTGCGCGCCCGCGTCGCCGAGCTCGCGGGTTGAGTCGGGAGGACCAGGCCGCGGCCGATCAGCCCGGGGTCGACGACCCCGGGCGCGGCCGCCGCATCGCCGTCGATGTCGGCAGCGTCCGGATCGGCGTCGCGTCCAGTGATCCCGACGGCATTCTCGCCACGCCGGTGGAGACCGTGCCGCGGGCGAAGTCCAAGGCCGACAGGTCCGACATCGAGCGACTCGCGGCGATAGTCGAGGAATACGAGGCGGTCGAGGTTATTGTCGGTCTGCCGCAGACCCTCCGGGGGGAGCGCGGCAGTGCCGCGGGGCTGGCTTCGACATTCGCCGCCCAGCTCCGGGATCGGCTCGCGCCGGTGCCCGTGCGGATGACCGACGAGCGCTTCACGACGGTCACGGCGTCAAGGGCACTGCGGGAGAGCGGGGTCAAGGCCAAGGGCCAACGGTCGGTGATCGACCAGGCGGCGGCCGTCGCGATCCTGCAGGGATGGTTGGACCAGCGGAGCAGGGCTTTGCGTGCCGCGCAGGACCTGCACTCACAGACGGAGGATGGTCAGTGACCGACACCCGGTCGGGCGAGCCCCAGGTGTACAACAGCCGCGCAGAGGCGCGTCGCGCGCGCGAGGCAGCCAACCGCCGACGTCGCGGCAAGGGCCGGGCAGTGGTGGTGCTGGCGTCGCTGGTCGCCGTCGTGATGATCTGCGGCATAGGCTATTTCGGCGTCAAGAAGCTCTTCGGCGGCCCGGGCCTGCCGGCCGACTACGCCGTCGGCGAGGCCGGTCCCGAGGTGGTCGTCCAGGTGCATCCCGGCGACACTGCGCAGCAGATCGGTGCCGAGATGCTGGCCAAGGACGTGGTCAAGAGCAGCGACGCGTTCTACAACGCCGCGGTCCAGCATGGATCGATGACCTCGCTCCAGCCCGGCTTCTACTCCGTCGAGTCCCGACTGCCGGCCACCGCCGCCGTCACCGCCCTGGTGAACCCGGAGTCGCGGGTCGGCGCGCTGGTGATCTCCGAGGGTCGTCAGCTGCACGACACCCGGGACGTCACCACCGGAGCCACCAAGAATGGGATCTACACCCTGATCTCGAAGGCCAGCTGCCTGCCCGGCGGCGCCGCGCCGAAGTGCATCAGCGTCGCGGAGCTCGAGGCCGCGGGCGCCGACTCCGACCTCACCGCGCTCGGCGTGCCGGACTGGGCGGCGTCGCAGGTCCGCGACGTGCCGGACCGTAACCGGCAGCTCGAGGGCCTGATCGCCGCCGGCAGCTGGGACTTCGACCCCACCGGCAGCGCGACCGAGATCCTGCAGACCCTGGTCAGCGGGAGCGCCGAGAAGTACGAGTCCACCGGCATCAGGACGGCCGGTGCCGCGGTCGCGCTGCAGCCGTACCAGGTCCTCATCGCCGCATCGCTCGTCGAGCGTGAGTCGCTGCCCGAGGACTTCGGCAAGGTGGCCCGGGTGATCATCAACCGGCTCGCGGAGCCGCAGAAACTCGAGTTCGACTCCACGGTCAACTACGCCCTCGACACGACCGAGGTCGCGACCACCGACGCCGACCGCGCGCGGGTCACCCCGTGGAACACGTACGCCAAGGACGGGCTGCCCGCCACGCCGATCTCCTCGCCGAGCATCGCCGCGGTGCAGGCCGTCGAGACCGCGCCCGCGGGGGACTGGCTGTACTTCGTGACCATCGACAAGCAGGGCACCACGCTGTTCACCAAGGGCTACGACGAGCACCTGGCGAACATCGTGAAGGCCCAGGGCAGTGGGATTCTCGACAGTGGTCGCTGATTCGACATCCGAGGTGGGGAACCAGACCGGGCCGCGTCGGGCCGCGGTGCTGGGCAGCCCGATCACACACTCACGGTCCCCGCAGCTGCACCTGGCCGCGTACCGGGCGCTCGGCCTGACCGACTGGACCTACGACCGGATCGAGTGCACCGGCGAGCAGTTGCCGGGCCTGGTGGACGGACTCGGCCCCGAGTGGGTTGGGCTGTCGGTGACCATGCCCGGCAAGCTCGCGGCTCTCGAGTTCGCCACCGAGCGCACCGAGCGGGCCGTGCAGATCGGCTCCGCGAACACCCTGGTCCGGACCGCCGGCGGCTGGCGGGCGGACTGCACCGACGTCGACGGCGTCACCGGGGCCCTGGCCGAGGTCGGGGTGACCGACCTGACCGGGCGCACCGCGGTGGTCCTCGGGGCCGGCGGTACCGCCCGGCCGAGCCTGCGGGCGTTCGCCGACCTCGGCGCGACCGAGGCCGTGGTGGTGGCGCGGTCGGCCGAGCGGGCCGCCGAGACCCTCGACTGCGGGCGGGCAATGGGCCTGACCGTGCGGCACCAGGACTTCGAACTCGATGCGCTGACCCGGACCTGTGCGGGCGCCGCCGTGGTGGTCAGCACCATCCCGGCCGCCGCCGGCGCGGACCTCGCCTCGGCGGTCGCCGGTGTGCCGGTCCTGCTCGACGCGATCTACGACCCGTGGCCGACCCCGCTCGCCGCCGCCGTCGAGGCGGCCGGCGGCATCGTCGTCGACGGCCTGCGGATGCTGCTCAACCAGGCGTTCGGTCAGGTCGAGCAGTTCACCGGCCGGCCCGCTCCCCGCGAGGCGATGGCGGCCGTCGTCGCGCGCTGACCGTCAGCGGCAGCCGGGATCGAGCTGCACGGCGCCCGCCGAGAGCACGCTGAGGTAGGTGTTGAGGGCGTGGGCGCACCCCACGTTCCAGCGCGCCGACCCGAGTGAGTTGATCGCGTATCCGGCGGTCACGTGCTGGTAGTTGTCGTCGGGGTCGAGTGGGAAGTACGGCACCACGTCGACCTGGTTGTAGATCCGCCACGACACGCCGCTGAGCCCGCCGTACCGCGCCGCAAACGTGGCATCTCCCACCTTCGGTGAGGCAAACGTCCACGCCTGCGGGCGCAACGCGGTGTTCGCGGCGAGATCTGCGACAAGCAGGGTCGCCAACGCGCCGCCGAGGCTGTGACCACACACGACGACGGGTGATGCGGCGTCGAGCGTGGCGCCGAGACCGTCGGCGGCCGCCCGGGCGAGCGCGGACGCGAAACGGCCCGGCGCCGCGGGCGCGGACTGCCCGGGCGTCATGGTGCCGAAGGTGGCGTAGAGGTTGTGGAAGCCCTCCGCGACGCTCCCGCCGTTCGACACCTGCGTGAACGGCACCAGGTCCCAGTGCAGGTCGGCCCACCACTCCAGGGGTGACGCGGTGCCGCGCAGGGCGATCACCACGGTCTGGGGGTCGCCGCCGACGGCGACGTAGCCGTAGAACACCCGGTCCTGCAGCGGACCGACGACATCTGTCATCTGGATGGTTCGGACCAGGGTGTACCCCGCGGGCAGGTTCGCGACGGCCGCCGGATTGTCGTCGCGCGGGTGCAGGTGGAACTGGTCGTAGGCGGCCTGGACGAACGGGCCCCAGGTCACGGCGCTGGTGGGATCCATCTGCGGGCTCGTCATGTCCGTTCCTCGATTCCGCCGACCGGGTGGGGCCTGCCGCCCTGGTGGGAAGAATCTTCCTCCACAGGTCCCGAATCAATCCACAGGACAGGAGTATTCCCAGGTCGAGGACCCCGGCCTGAGTGTGGCGCCTGGCACGGTGAAACGCATGGACACCGGGTGGGGGCAGGGCGGGGCGGCGGTGGCGGCCCTCGTCACGATCGCCGGGACGGGTGTACTGGCCGCGCGCGCGGAGTCCTGGCCGATGTTCGCGGCGGGTTGTCTGCTGGTGTGGTGTGCGTGCCTGAGCGCCGTGGACATCGCGTCCCGACGGCTGCCGAACGCGCTGACCGTGCCCGGCGCCGCCGTCGTGCTGGTCTCGGCCACGGTCGCCGGGCAGGGGCGGGCCGCACTGGTCGGGGCGGCACTGTTGGCGGGGTTCTACCTCGCCGCGCACCTGGCAGTACCGACGGGGATGGGCGGCGGCGACGTGAAGCTCGCGCTCGGGCTCGGCGCAGTCACGGGGGCGGCCGGTGCGCAGGCCTGGGTCCTGGCGGCGCTCGGTGCGTTCGCGCTCACCGCGGCGGTCGGGGTGGTTCTGCTCGCATCGGGGCGCCGCGGACGCGCCGTGCCGCACGGGCCGTCGATGTGTCTGGCGACGCTCCTGGCGTTGGGTGTGACGGCGCTCGGGTAGCCGGTGTGCATTCGCCGAGGCCCGCCGTGGAAAGATGGGCGCCGTGCTGCGCTGGATAACTGCCGGAGAATCCCACGGTCCCGCCCTGGTCGCCCTCCTCGACGGAATGGTCGCCGGGGTCGAGGTCACCTCGGACGAGATTTCTGCCCAATTGGCCCGCCGCCGTCTCGGTTACGGCCGTGGCGCCCGGATGGCCTTCGAGGCCGACAAGGTCACCGTGCTCGGCGGCGTCCGCCACGGCCGGACCATGGGCGGCCCGATCGCCATCGAGGTCGGCAACACCGAGTGGCCCAAGTGGGAAACCGTGATGTCCTCGGACCCCGTCGACGAGGCGCTGCTCAAGGACCTCGCGCGCAACGCGCCGCTGACCCGGCCGCGGCCCGGCCACGCCGACTACTCCGGCATGCTCAAGTACGGCTTCGACGACGCCCGCCCGGTGCTCGAGCGCGCCAGCGCCCGCGAGACCGCGGCCCGCGTCGCCGCCGGCACCGTCGCGCGGCAGTTCCTGCGCGAGGCCCTCGGCGTCGAGGTCTTCTCGCACGTCGTCTCCATCGGCACCGCGGCCCGGTCCGCGGATGCGCCGCTGCCGGTCGCCGCCGACCTGGCCGCCATCGACGCCAGCCCAGTGCGGGCGTTCGGCAGTGATGCCGAGGCGGCGATGATCGCCGAGATCGAGGCCGCCAAGCGCGAGGGCGACACCCTCGGCGGCGTCGTCGAGGTGATCGTCGAGGGACTGCCCGTCGGCCTCGGCTCCTTCGTCAGCGGCGAGAACCGGCTCGACTCGCGCCTGGCCGCCGCGCTCATGGGCATCCAGGCGATCAAGGGCGTCGAGGTCGGCGACGGCTTCGAGACCTCCCGCCGCCGCGGCAGCGCCGCGCACGACGAGATGCGTCCCGGCCCCGACGGGGTGCTGCGTTCGACGAACCGCGCCGGCGGGCTCGAGGGCGGCATGACCAACGGCGAGGCCCTGCGGGTGCGGGCGGCGATGAAGCCGATCTCCACGGTGCCGCGCGCGCTGGCGACGGTGGACATGTCCACCGGCGAGGAGGCCGTGGCAATCCACCAGCGCAGCGACGTGTGCGCCGTGCCCGCCGCCGGCGTCGTCGCGGAGTCGATGGTCGCGCTGGTCGTCGCGCAGGCCGCGCTCGAGAAGTTCGGCGGCGACTCGCTGACCGAGACCGTCCGCAACGTCGAGGGCTACCTGGCCGCAGTGCAGGAGCGTCTCGCGAGGTGACCGCCGGTCGTGAGTCCCGATGAGTCCCGTCGCGGTGCTGGTCGGGCCGCCGGGAGCGGGTAAGTCCACGATCGGTCGCCGGCTCGCCCGGGCACTCGACGTGGACGTCTTCGACACCGACGTCGCGATCGAGGAGGAGACCGGACGCACCATCCCGGACATCTTCGCGAAGGACGGCGAACCGGTGTTCCGGGCGCTCGAGGAGGACATGGTCCGGCGGGCGCTGCTCGAGCAGGACGGCATCGTCTCGCTCGGCGGCGGCGCAATCCTGTCCGCCGCCACCCGCGCCCGACTGGTCGGGCATACGGTGGTGTACCTGGAGATCAGCATCTCCGAGGGGCTCAAGCGCACCGGCACCAACGACTCCCGGCCCCTGCTCAACGGGGGAGACCCGCGCCAGAAGTACCGGGACCTGATGCGTCGCCGGCGCCCGCTCTACCGTGAGGTGTCGACGATCCGGGTGCGCACCGACAGTCGCAGCCCCGCGCGGGTGGTGCAGCAGATCCTCACGAAGCTGGGGTAGAGAACGTGACAGACAACGAGCAGGCCCTGCGCACAGAAGCGGAGAACAGCACAGTGACCGAACCGGTACGTGTCGAGGTCAAGACGGCGAGCCCCTACCCGGTGATCATCGGGCGCGGACTGCTCGGTGAACTCGTCGACGAGTTGATCGGCACCCGCACGGTGGCGATCTTCCACCAGCCGCCGCTGGCGCAGACCGCCGAGGCCGTGCGCGCCGCGCTCGCCGCGAAGGGCATCGACGCGCACCGCGTCGAGATCCCCGACGCCGAGGACGGCAAGGACCTGAAGGTCGCGGAGTTCTGCTGGGACGTCCTCGGACGCATCGGCCTGACCCGCAGCGACGCCGTCGTCAGCCTCGGCGGCGGCGCCGCCACCGACCTCGCCGGCTTCGTCGCCGCGACCTGGATGCGCGGCGTCCGGATCGTGCACGTGCCGACCACCCTGCTGGCGATGGTCGACGCGGCCGTCGGCGGCAAGACCGGGATCAACACCGACGCCGGCAAGAACCTGGTCGGCTCCTTCCACGAGCCGTCCGCCGTGCTGGTGGACCTCGCGACGCTCGAGACGGTGCCGCGCAACGAGATCGTCGCGGGCATGGCCGAGGTCATCAAGACCGGCTTCATCGCGGACCCGGTGATCCTCGACCTGATCGAGGCCGACCCCGAGGCCGCGCTCGACCCCACCGGCACCGTGCTGCCCGAACTGATCCGACGCTCGATCGAGGTCAAGGCCCGTGTGGTGGCGGCCGACCTGCGCGAGTCCGACCTGCGCGAGATCCTCAACTACGGCCACACCCTCGGCCACGCCATCGAGCGTCGCGAGAAGTACCGCTGGCGGCACGGCGCGGCCGTGTCGGTGGGCCTGGTGTTCGCCGCCGAACTGGGTCGCCTGGCGGGTCGCCTCGACGACGCCACCGCGGACCGGCACCGCAGCGTGCTCACCGCCGTGGGCCTGCCCACCGGCTACGACGCCGATGCGTTCGCGGACCTGGTCAAGGGCATGCAGACGGACAAGAAGAACCGTGCCGGGATGCTCCGCTTCGTGGTGCTCGACGGCCTGGCCAAGCCCGGCCGCCTCGAGGGCCCGGACCCGTCGCTGCTGGCCGCCGCCTACTCCGCCGTCGCCCGTGAGGGTGACGCCGCGGGCAGGGGGACGGTGCTGCTGTGAGGATCCAGGTGATCAACGGGCCCAACCTCGGCCGGCTCGGAAAGCGCCAGCCCGAGGTGTACGGCGCGACCACCTACGCCGACCTGGTCGCGCTGTGCGAGCGGTCCGCGGCCGAACTCGGTGTCGAGGTGCAGGTTCGGCAGAGCGACAGCGAGGCCGAGCTGCTCGGCTGGATCCATGCGGCCGCGGACGCGGGGGAGCCGGTGGTGCTCAACGCCGGCGCGCTCACCCACACCTCGATTGCCCTGCGGGACGCCTGCGCGGAGCTGGAGGCCGGACTGGTCGAGGTGCACATCTCGAACGTGCACGCCCGCGAGGAGTTCCGTCACCAGTCGTACCTGAGCGCGATCGCGACCGGCGTGATCGTGGGGTGCGGCGTCGCCGGATATCCGTTGGCGCTGAGGTTCCTCGCGGAGCGTTAGCGGCTTCTCGCCGAGCGGTGGCGCTACCTCACCGAGCTGTTCACACACTCGTGGGGGGGGGGGGGGGGGGGGGGGGGGGGGGGGTCCTGGATCGCGGGGAAGACGACGGTGTCGTCGGACTGCGGCTGCACGGCCCGGAAGACCTCGGTGTCCGCGGACGGGTCGCTGTAGCCGCCCTCGGGGTAGGCGTTCTGCTGGTAGTACCCGCCCTGCGCGTTGGGGTCCTGGGCGTCGGGGTACTGGCCGTTCGGGACCTGCTCGCCGGCGCCGTGCTCGTACGTCCAGTCGGACTCGGCGTAGCCCTCCTCGGCGTAGGCGACGGTCTCGGAGCCCGCGTCGATGTAATCGTCGTTGTACGCGGACTCGGCCGCACCCGTGGCGCCGACCGCGACCGGGGCGGCGACGGACTTCTTCGCGTCGCGCCGGACGATGAGGCGGCCGATGGCGCCGCCGAGGGTCGCGGGGATGAAGACGAGCAGCACCGTGAAGGCCGCGCCGGAGGTCAGTTCGAAGAACAGCGAGTTCTCGCCGAGGGCGATGTCGCTGACCATGCCCACCACCCAGACGACCGCGCCCGCGAGCAGGCCGGCGAGGACGGAGGCCTTGAGCCACATCATGGTGAGGTCGGCGCCCTCGTCCTCACCCGGGTACGCACGCGCGTCACGGATGCCGTCGAGGCCACCCCAGATCAGCGCCGCGAGAATCACCACGACGATGCTGACCCACCGCAGTGAGGTGCCGTGCAGGGGCCATTCGGTGACGGCGATTCCGAGCAGTACACGTGTCACCACGTGCACAAACGCCATCCCGAGTCCACGAAGAAGCCACGAGTTCATGCCGACAGCGTAACGACCGTCACGACAGGTCTGTGTCCTAACCCACAGCGACCGCTCCGGGTGACGCTCGTGACGGGTTCCGCTGCCGTAGGTTGGGGCCATGTCCTCCGCCGATCACGAGTCCCGCCGGGCCGCGTTGCGCGCGCAGATTCGCGACCGCGGCCTCGACGCGATGCTCGTCACCGACCTGCTCAACATCCGGTACCTGACCGGCTTCACCGGGTCCAGCGCCGCGCTGGTCGTCGACGCCCGGGACTCCGCCGATTCCGAGGACCGGACCGTGATCTGCACCGACGGCCGGTACCTGACGCAGGTGGCGGCGCAGGTGCCGGACCTGCCCTCGCTGATAGACCGGGCCGGCGCCGCGGCGTTGGTGCGCGGGCTGTCCGCCGCACCGGTCTCCCGGGTCGGTTTCGAGTCCCACGTGGTGACGGTCGACAACCTGTCCGGCTGGCAGTCGGCGGCGCCGGACCTCGAGTTCGTCCGGACCCCCGGCACGGTCGAACAGCTGCGAATGGTCAAGGACGAGCACGAGATCGGGTTGCTGCGCCGGGCCTGCGCGGTCGCGGACCTGGCACTGGCGGTGCTGGTCGAACGCGGGGGGCTGCGGCCCGGTCGCACCGAGCGGGAGGTCGGGCGGGAGCTGGAGTTCCTGATGCTCGAGCACGGCGCCGACGGCATCTCGTTCGAGACCATCGTCGCGGCCGGGGCGAATTCGGCGGTCCCGCACCACCGGCCCACCGCCGCGGTGCTCGCGACCGGCGACTTCGTCAAGCTCGACTTCGGTGCGCAGGTCGGCGGCTACCACTCCGACATGACGCGGACCTACGTGCTGGGCGTCGCGGCGGACTGGCAGCGCGAGGTGTACGACCTCGTCGCGAGTTCACAGGCGGCGGGCCGCGCCGCCCTGGCACCCGGTGTCGAGGTGTCGGCCGTCGACGCCGCGGCGCGGTCGGTGATCGCCGACGCGGGTCACGGGGAGCTGTTCCTGCACGGTCTCGGGCACGGGGTGGGGCTGGAGATCCACGAAGCACCGGGGATCGGAGCGCTCGGCACCGGTACACTCCTTTGCGGTGCGGTGGTGACCGTCGAGCCGGGTGTGTACTTCTCCGGGCGCGGTGGCGTCAGGATCGAGGACACGCTCGTCGTTCGCGAGCAGGAGCCGGAGCTCCTCACTCTCACCAGCAAGGATTTCGTCATCGTCTGAAGGAGACGCGAAGTAAGTGGCAGATACCAGTGATTTCAAGAACGGGCTCGTGCTGAAGATCGAGGGTCAGCTGTGGCAGATCATCGAGTTCCAGCACGTCAAGCCCGGCAAGGGCCCGGCCTTCGTGCGCACCAAGCTCAAGAACGTGCTCTCCGGCAAGAACGTCGACAAGACCTTCAACGCCGGCGTGAAGGTCGAGACGGCGACCGTCGACCGCCGCGACATGACGTACCTGTACCACGACGGTAGCGACTACGTCTTCATGGACGGCGACACCTACGACCAGATCTCGATCAGCGAGGCGACGGTCGGGGACCAGGCCCGATTCCTGCTCGAGAACATGCATGTCCAGGTCGCCACGCACGAGGACGCGCCGCTGTTCGTCGAGCTGCCCGTCACCGTCGAGCTGCTCGTCAAGCACACCGACCCGGGTCTGCAGGGCGACCGCTCCACCGGTGGTACCAAGCCCGCCATCCTCGAGACCGACGCCGAGGTGCAGGTCCCGCTGTTCGTCAACACCGGCGACAAGCTGAAGATCGACTCGCGTGACGGCAACTACCTGGGTCGCGTGAATTCGTAGCGTGTCGAGCAGTCACAAGAAGTTCGGCGCCCGGCACAAGGCCCGCAAGCGCGCCGTCGACTTCCTCTTCGAGGCCGAGGCCCGCGACGTCGACCCGGTGGCCCTGGCCTCCGAGCGGACGACGATGGCCACCCGCGACGAGACCGTCGCGCCGGTCAGCCCGTACACCGTCACCGTGGTGACCGGGGTGGCGGAGAACCTGGACCGCCTGGACCGGGTCATCGCCGACCACCTGCAGGACTGGACGCTGGAGCGGTTGCCCGCGGTGGACCGGGCGATCCTGCGGATCGCGGTGTGGGAGCTCTTCCACGCCACGGACGTGCCGCCCGTCGTCGCGGTGGACGAGGCGGTGGAGCTCGCGAAGGAGCTCTCCACCGACGACTCGCCCGCGTTCGTCAACGGCGTGCTCGGACAGGTGGTGCTCGTCGCGCCTCAGGTGCGGGCGGCGGCCGCCGCCACCGCGCAGTCGGCGCGGCCCGCCGAACCGGAGTCGGACCCGGTTTCGGCCTCCGGCGACGAGGCCTGAGGAAGACCGTGCAGACACGAACGCTGCGGACCGATCGAGAATCGGTCCGCGGCGTTCGTCGTCTCCGCCGCCCGCCGGCCGGTGTGGCTGAGCACACCCGGCGCCGCTGCCGTCCCGGTGGTCGCGCGCTGATACGCTCGACGACGTCAGACATCCTTTAACGACCCGTCCCGAGAGGCGGAGAAGGAGGTCCAGTTTGCTCTCCCCAGAGCCGTCCTCCGCCGAGTCACCGGCGACCAGGGAGCTGTTGTCTCCCGCCGACGTGGGCCGCACGATCGCCCGTATCGCGCACCAGATCATCGAGAAGACCGCGCTCGACGCTGAGACCGACCCGCCCCGCGTGGTGTTGATCGGCATCCCGACGCGCGGCACCACCCTGGCGACCAGGCTGGCGAACAAGATCGAGGAGTTCTCGGGGGTCCGCCCGCCGACCGGCTCGCTCGACATCACCCTCTACCGCGACGACCTGCGGACGAAGCCGCACCGTCCGCTCGAGCGCACCTCCGTGCCCGACGGCGGCGTCGACAACGCGCTGGTGGTGCTCGTCGACGACGTGCTGTTCTCCGGACGCACCGTGCGCGCGGCCCTCGACGGGTTGCGCGACCTCGGCCGGCCCAAGGCCGTGCAGCTCGCCGTCCTGGTGGACCGCGGGCACCGCGAACTGCCGCTGCGGGCGGACTACGTCGGCAAGAACGTGCCCACCGCGCGCACCGAGGACGTAAAGGTGCAGCTCGTGGAGCATGACGGCGTTGACAGCGTCACGCTCAGCGGCGGCGTCCAGGCGGCGCCGGGCGACGGGGCAAACGGGGGAGCGGGCAAGTGAAGCATCTTCTCTCGGTCTCGGACCTCACGGTCGAGACCGCCACCGGGCTGCTCGACGAGGCCGAACGGTTCGAGCAGGCGCTGCTCGGCCGCGAGGTCCGCAAGCTGCCGACGCTCCGGGGTCGCACCGTCATGACGGTCTTCTTCGAGAACTCCACCCGCACCCGGGTCTCGTTCGAGGTGGCCGGCAAGTGGATGAGCGCCGACGTGATCAACGTCAGCGCCTCGAGTTCCTCGGTCTCCAAGGGCGAGTCGCTGCGGGACACCGCGATGACGCTGCGGGCGGCCGGCGCGGACGCGCTGATCGTGCGCCACCCCGCCTCCGGTGCCGCGCACCGGATCGCCGAGTGGACCGCGGACGGGGACGACGGCCCGGCCGTGATCAACGCCGGCGACGGCACCCACGAGCACCCCACCCAGGCGCTGCTCGACGCGCTGACCCTGCGTCAGCGACTCGGCTCGATCGAGGGCAAGCGCGTCGTGATCGTCGGCGACATCCTGCACAGCCGCGTCGCACGCAGCAACGCCTTCCTGCTCTCGCTGCTGGGCGCCGAGGTGGTGCTGGTCGCGCCGCCGACGCTGCTGCCGATCGGCGTCTCCACCTGGCCGGTGACGGTCTCGCACTCGCTCGACGCGGAACTGCCCGGCGCCGACGCGGTGCTGATGCTGCGCGTGCAGGCCGAGCGGATGAACGGCGGGTTCTTCCCGTCGCAGCGCGAGTACTCGATCACTTACGGGCTCTCGGAGAAGCGGCTCGCGATGCTCCCCGAGCATGCCGTGGTGCTGCACCCCGGTCCGATGCTGCGCGGCATGGAGATCGCCTCCGCCGTCGCGGATTCACCGAAAACTGCTGTGCTGCAGCAGGTCACGAACGGAGTTCACATTCGCATGGCGGTCCTGTTCGGGTTGTTGGTCGGTACCGAGGGGGCAGCGCTGTGACCGGTGAGGCCAGAAACACTTCCCGAGGCTTCGCCCGCGGCGGGGTCCTGATCCGCGGCGCCCGCCTGTACGGCGAGGGCGAGCCGCAGGACGTGCTGGTCGGCGACGGCGAGATCCTCGCGATCGGCGCCGGACTCGACGTGCCCGAGGGCGCGGAGGTCGTCGTGGCCGACGGCCAGGTGCTGCTGCCCGGCTTCGTGGACCTGCACACCCACCTGCGTGAGCCCGGCCGCGAGGACACCGAGACCATCGAGTCCGGGTCCGCAGCCGCCGCGCTCGGCGGCTATACCGCGGTGTTCGCGATGGCGAACACCAGCCCCGTCGCGGACTCCGTGGTCATCACCGACCACGTGTGGCGACGCGGGCAGGAGGTCGGCCTGGTCGACGTGCACCCGGTCGGTGCCGTGACCGTCGGGCTCGAGGGCAAGCAGCTCGCCGAGATGGCGACCATGGCGGCGGGCATCGGCAAGGTCAAGATGTTCTCCGACGACGGCCACTGCGTGGACGACCCGCTGATCATGCGTCGCGCACTCGAGTACTCCAGCTCGCTCGGGGTGCTCATCGCGCAGCACGCGGAAGAGCCGCGCCTGACCGTCGGCGCCGTCGCGCACGAGGGCCCGACCGCGGCCCGGCTCGGACTGGCCGGCTGGCCGCGCGCCGCCGAGGAGTCGATCGTGGCCCGCGACGCGCTGCTGGCCCGCGACGCCGGCGCCCGCGTGCACATCTGCCACGCGTCGACCGCCGGCACCGTCGAGCTGATGAAGTGGGCGCGCGGGCAGGGCATCTCTATCACCGCCGAGGTCACCCCGCACCACCTGCTGCTCGACGACTCGCGGCTCGAGACGTACGACGCGGTGAACAAGGTGAACCCGCCGCTGCGTGAGCGCAGCGACGTCGAGGCGCTGCGCAAGGGCCTGGCCGAGGGCGTCATCGACTGCGTCGCCACCGACCACGCGCCGCACGCCGAGCAGGACAAGTGCTGCGAGTTCTCGGCGGCCCGGCCCGGCATGCTCGGCCTGGAGACGGCGCTGGCGATCGTCGCGCAGACGATGGTCGAGCCCGGCCTGCTGGACTGGCGCGGCGTGGCCAAGGTGATGAGCGAGCGGCCCGCCGAGATCGTCGGGCTGACCGACCAGGGCCGGCCGATCGCGGTCGGCGAGCCGGCGAACCTGACGCTCGTCGACCCGCAGCGGGAGTGGACGGTGCGGGGGCCGGAACTTGCGTCCATCGCCGCGAACACCCCGTTCGAGGCGATGACCTTCGCCGCCCGCGTGACCACCACCCTGCTGCGCGGCCGGGTCACCGTCCGGGACGGGCTGGTACAGCGATGAGCATGGACCGGCTGCTGCTGACCCTCGGATTCGTGGTGTTCTGGGTGGTCATGGTGGCGCTGATGTACTGGGGTTGGAAGGGCCGTGCCCGCCGCCAGCAGGACCGGATCGGCGTGCTGCCGGAGCCGCCCGCCGAACTGGGCGCCCGGCTGATCGAACCGAGCAGCGGACTGTACGTCGGCAGCACGCTGGCGCCGAGCTGGCAGGACCGGATCGCGGTCGGCGACCTCGGCTACCGCGCGACCGGAGACCTGTCCCGCTACGAGGCGGGTGTGCTGCTCGAACGCGACGGCGCGTCGGCGATCTGGATCCCGCAGGACTCGATCCGCGCGATCCGAACCGAGCGCGGGCTCGCGGGCAAGGTCATGAGCAAGGACGGAGTGCTGGTGATCCGGTGGGAGTTGCCCACCGGGACCGAGATCGACACCGGCTTCCGTGGAGACGACAAGAGTGTGTACCCGGCCTGGGTGAACGAAGAGAACGCCTCATGAGCGTTGAACGGAGAGAACGCGTGAGCAATTCGGCAGCGGTCCTGGTCCTCGAGGACGGCAGGGTCTTCCGCGGCAGCACCTTCGGTGCGGTCGGGCAGACCCTGGGCGAGGCGGTCTTCAGCACCGGTATGACCGGTTACCAGGAGACCCTCACCGATCCCAGCTACCACCGCCAGATCGTGGTGTCCACGGCGCCGCAGATCGGCAACACCGGCTGGAACGACGAGGACGACGAGTCCGTCGGCCCCACCGGCGACGCCGCCGGCGCCAAGATCTGGGTGGCCGGCTACGTCGTCCGGGACCCCTCCCGCGTCACCTCGAGCTGGCGGGCGACGGGTTCGCTGCAGGCCAAGCTCGAGGAGCAGGGGATCGTCGGCATCGCCGGCATCGACACCCGGGCCCTGGTGCGGCACCTGCGTACCCGCGGTTCCATGAAGGCCGGCGTCTTCTCCGGCGACGCCCTGGCGGCGGACGACATCATGGTGGACCGGGTCCGGCAGCAGCCGACCATGCTCGGCGCGGACCTCGCGGGTGAGGTCAGCACCACCAGCGGCTACATCGTCGAGCCCACCGGCGGTGACGCCCGGTTCACGGTCGCCGCGATCGACCTCGGCATCAAGACCAACACCCCGCGGATGTTCGCCGAGCGTGGCATTCGGGTACACGTGCTGCCGTCCAACGCGACGCTCGAGCAGATCCTCGACCTCGAGGCCGACGGGGTGTTCCTGTCCAACGGACCGGGCGACCCGGCCACCGCCGACGGCGCGGTGCACCTGACCAAGGAGGTGCTCGGCCAGGGCCTGCCGCTGTTCGGCATCTGCTTCGGCAACCAGATCCTCGGCCGCGCACTCGGCATGGAGACCTACAAGATGAAGTTCGGTCACCGGGGCATCAACATCCCGGTCATCGAGCACCACACCGGTCGCATCGCGATCACCGCGCAGAACCACGGGTTCGCCCTCGAGGGTGAGGCCGGACAGGAGTTCGACACCCCCTTCGGCCGGGCCGTGGTCAGCCACACCTGCGCCAACGACGGGGCCGTGGAGGGCGTCCGGCTGCTCGACGACTCCGCCTTCTCCGTCCAGTACCACCCCGAGGCCGCCGCAGGCCCGCACGACGCCGCATACCTCTTCGACCGTTTCACCGGCTTGCTCGAGGCTCGCTCGACCAAGAAAGGCAGCAAGTAATGCCACGCCGCACAGATCTCAAGCACATCCTGGTGATCGGCTCCGGGCCGATCGTGATCGGCCAGGCCTGTGAGTTCGACTACTCGGGCACCCAGGCCTGCCGCGTGCTGCGCGAGGAGGGCCTGCGCGTGAGCCTGGTCAACTCCAACCCGGCCACCATCATGACCGACCCGGAGTTCGCCGACGCCACCTACGTCGAGCCGATCACCGCCGAGTTCGTCGAGAAGGTCATCGCGCTCGAGGCGGCCAAGGGTCACCCGATCGACGCGGTGCTCGCCACCCTCGGCGGCCAGACCGCGCTGAACACCGCGGTCGCGCTGCACGAGCAGGGCATCCTCGAGAAGTACGACGTCGAGCTGATCGGCGCCGACTTCGACGCCATCCAGCGCGGCGAGGACCGGCAGAAGTTTAAGGACATCGTCGCCAAGGTCGGCGGCGAGTCCGCGAAGTCCGCCGTCTGCTACACGATGGACGAGGTGCACGCCACGGTCGCCGAACTCGGCTACCCGGTGGTCGTGCGCCCCTCGTTCACCATGGGCGGCCTCGGCTCGGGCATGGCGTACAACGAGGAGGACCTGAACCGGATCGCCGGTGGCGGCCTGGCCGCGTCGCCGACCGCGAACGTCCTGATCGAGGAGTCCATCCTCGGTTGGAAGGAGTACGAGCTCGAGCTGATGCGCGACGGCCGCGACAACGTCGTGATCGTCTGCTCCATCGAGAACGTCGACCCGGTCGGTGTGCACACCGGCGACTCGGTCACCGTCGCCCCGGCGATGACGCTGACCGACCGCGAGTACCAGGCCATGCGCGACCTCTCCATCGACATCCTGCGTGAGGTGGGCGTCGACACCGGCGGCTGCAACATCCAGTTCGCGATGGACCCGACGGACGGCCGCCTGGTCGTCATCGAGATGAACCCGCGGGTCTCGCGCTCGTCGGCGCTGGCGTCGAAGGCGACCGGCTACCCGATCGCGAAGATGGCCGCCAAGCTGGCAATCGGCTACACGCTCGACGAGATCGTCAACGACATCACCAAGGAGACGCCGGCCTGCTTCGAGCCGACGCTCGACTATGTCGTCGTCAAGGCGCCGCGGTTCGCCTTCGAGAAGTTCCCCGGCGCCGACGGCACGCTCACCACCACGATGAAGTCCGTGGGCGAGGCGATGAGCATCGGCCGCAACTTCACCGAGGCCTTCGGCAAGGTGATGCGCTCGCTCGAGACCAAGCGCGCGGGCTACTGGACCGGCCCCGAGGTGGAGGCCACCGACCTGGAGTCGCTGCTCGCCGACCTGAGCGTTCCGCAGGACGGCCGGATGTACGGCATCGAGAAGGCCTTTGCCCTCGGCGCCACCGTCGAGCAGCTCTTCGAGGCCACCAAGATCGATCCGTGGTTCCTCGACCAGATGCTCCAGATCCACGAGCTGGGCAACGAGATCCGCGAGGCGGCGGCGTTCGACGAGAAGCTGCTGCGCCAGGCGAAGTACCACGGCCTGTCCGACCGGCAGATCGCCGCGCTGCGCCCCGAACTCGGCGACGAGGACGGCGTCCGCGCCCTGCGTGACGAGCTGAAGGTGCACCCGGTCTACAAGACGGTCGACACCTGCGCGGCCGAGTTCGAGGCCAAGACGCCGTACCACTACTCCACGTACGAGCTCGACCCCGAGGCAGAGTCCGAGGTGGCGCCGCAGACCGAGCGTCCCAAGGTGCTGATCCTCGGGTCCGGCCCGAACCGCATCGGCCAGGGCATCGAGTTCGACTACTCCTGCGTGCACGCGGCGCTGACGCTGTCCGAGGCCGGCTACGAGACCGTCATGGTCAACTGCAACCCCGAGACCGTCTCCACCGACTACGACACGGCGGACCGTCTGTACTTCGAGCCGCTGACGTTCGAGGACGTGCTCGAGGTGTACCGCGCGGAGTCGATCTCCGGCACGGTCGCGGGCGTCATCGTCCAGCTCGGCGGCCAGACGCCGCTGGGCCTGGCGAAGCGGCTCAAGGCGGCGGGCGTCCCGATCGTGGGCACCAGCCCCGAGGCCATCGACCTGGCGGAGGACCGCGGCGAGTTCGGCCGGGTGCTCACCGAGGCCGGCCTGCCCGCGCCGAAGTTCGGCACCGCCACCACCTTCGACGGTGCCCGCGAGATCGCGGCCGGCATCGGCTACCCGGTGCTGGTGCGCCCGTCCTACGTGCTCGGTGGTCGCGGCATGGAGATCGTGTACGACGAGAAGTCGTTGCAGGACTACATCTCTCGTGCCACCGAGATCTCCGACGACCGGCCGGTGCTGGTCGACCGGTTCCTGGAGGACGCGGTCGAGATCGACGTCGACGCACTGTGCGACGGCACCGAGGTGTACCTCGGCGGCGTGATGGAGCACATCGAGGAGGCCGGCATCCACTCCGGCGACTCGGCCTGCGCGCTGCCGCCGATCACCCTGGGCCGGGCGGACCTGGAGAACGTGCGCCGGTCCACCGAGGCGCTGGCGAAGGGCATCGGCGTCAAGGGCCTGCTCAACGTCCAGTACGCGCTCAAGGACGACATCCTCTACGTGCTCGAGGCGAACCCGCGGGCCAGCCGGACCGTGCCGTTCGTCTCCAAGGCGACCGCGGTGCAGCTGGCCAAGGCCTGCGCCCGCGTCATGCTGGGCGAGTCCATCGCGGACCTGCGGGCGAGCGGTGTGCTGCCCGCTACGGGCGACGGGGGCAACACCCCGGCCGGCGCGCCGATCGCGGTCAAGGAGGCGGTGCTGCCGTTCAACCGTTTCCGCAAGGCGGACGGCACCGGCGTCGACACCCTGCTCAGCCCCGAGATGAAGTCGACGGGCGAGGTCATGGGCATCGACTCCGACTTCGGCACCGCGTTCGCCAAGAGCCAGACCGCGGCGTACGGCTCGCTGCCGACGTCGGGTTCGGTGTTCGTGTCGGTGGCCAACAAGGACAAGCGGTCGCTGATCTTCCCGGTGAAGCGGCTCGCCGACCTCGGGTTCACCATCCTGGCCACCGAGGGCACCGCGGACGTGCTGCGCCGCAACGGCATCGCGTGCGAGCAGGTCTACAAGCAGTCGGGTGAGGACCACCCGGAGGGCGCGCAGACCATCGTCGACCAGATCCGGGCCGGCGAGATCGACATGGTGATCAACACCCCGTACGGCAACTCGGGCCCCCGTGTGGACGGCTACGAGATCCGCAGCGCGGCGGTGGCGGCGACCATCCCGTGCATCACCACCGTCCAGGGCGCCTCCGCGGCGGTGCAGGGCATCGAGGCCGCCATCCGTGGCGACATCGGGGTGCAGTCCCTGCAGGACCTGCACGCGACGCTGCGCGAGCCGGCAGCGCGGTCATGAGCCACGGCCACAGTTGGGGTCACCGGCTCCGATCCGCGATCGGAGCCCGGGGCCGGCTGTGCGTGGGCATCGACCCGCACCCGTCGCTGTTGCAGGCGTGGGGGCTGCCGGAGACCGCGGAGGGCGTCGAGGCGTTCTCCGAGATCTGCGTGGAGGCCTTCGTCGGGGAGGTGGCCCTGGTGAAGCCTCAGGTCGCGTTCTTCGAGGCCTACGGCTCCGCCGGCTATGCCGTGCTCGAGCGCACCATCTCGGTGGTGCGCTCGGCGGGCACGCTGGTGGTCGCTGACGCGAAGCGTGGCGACATCGGCTCGACCATGGCCGCCTACGCGCAGTCCTGGCTCGGCGACGGCTCTCCGTTGGCCTCGGACGCCGTCACGGCGTCGCCCTACCTCGGCTTCGGGTCGCTCGACCCGGCGCTGACGCTGGCGTCGGAGACGGGGCGGGGGGTGTTCGTGCTGGCGCGCACCTCCAACCCGGAGGGCGGGCGCCTGCAGGGTGCCCGGTTGTCCGAAACGTCGGGTTCCGGCGCCCCGGACGGCGAGGTTTCCGCAGTCCAGGCGGTGTCTGTGGCACAGTCGGTGGTGGACGACGCGGTCGCGCACAACCGTGATGGCCGGGACACGGTCGGCCTGGTCGTGGGTGCGACACGCGGGCACGGATTGGATTTGTCGGAGTTTTCCGGTCCGATCCTGGCGCCCGGGCTGGGCGCGCAGGGTGCCACTGTGGCCGATCTCGCAGAGATATTCTATGATTCACGAGAGTTGTTGTTGCCCAACACTTCTCGTGATGTACTTCGTCACGGTCCCTCAGTTTCGGCGCTGCGTGCGGCGGCGGAACGGGTCCGCGACGAGGTCGAGGCCGGACTCGCATAGCTGACGAGATTCGCCACCGGAGTCCGGGGGCGAGTTAGCAATCGTGGCGAAGCGTGAGTACGGTCGCTATCGCCGCTGGTTATCCAGTGGTTGAACACTATTTGCACACTACGAGACGGAGGAACCGTGGCCCTTCCCCAGTTGACTGATGAGCAGCGCGCCGCTGCTTTGGAGAAGGCGGCTGCCGCCCGTAAGGCCAGGGCTGAGCTCAAGGAGCGCCTCAAGCGCGGCGGCACCGACCTGAAGCAGGTCCTCAAGGACGCCGAAGAGAACGAGATTCTCGGCAAGATGAAGGTGTCCGCCCTGCTCGAGGCCCTCCCCAAGGTGGGCAAGGTCAAGGCGCAGGAGATCATGACCGAGCTGGAGATCGCCCCGACGCGCCGTCTGCGCGGACTCGGCGATCGTCAGCGCAAGGCCCTGCTGACCAGGTTCGATTTCGAGGCCTGAGAACAAACGTGGTGGCTGACGCAGAACAGGTGTCAGACAGCAGCAAGACCACCTCGGTGAATGTGGCCGGGGACAGTGCAGTGCAGAGGGGTCGGCTGGTAGTTCTGGCCGGCCCCTCCGCCGTAGGCAAGTCGAGCGTGGTGCGCAAGCTCCACGAACGCATGCCGGAACTGGTCTTCAGCGTGTCTGCCACGACAAGAGACCCTCGCCCCGGCGAGGTGGACGGCAAGGACTACCGGTTCGTCACGGCGGCCGAGTTCGAGCGGATGATCGAAGCGGGCGAACTGCTCGAGTGGGCGGACATCCACGGCGGGTTGCAGCGTTCGGGCACCCCGGCGGCCCCGGTGGAGGCGGCCCTCGAGGCCGGCCATCCGGTGCTGGTGGAGGTGGACCTGGTCGGCGCCCGCGCGGTGCGCGCTGCGATGCCGGAGGCGGTCCTCGCCTTCATGGCGCCCCCGAGCTGGGAGGAGCTGGTGTCCCGGCTCACCTCGCGGGGCACCGAGTCGGCAGAGGTTGTGGCCCGCCGCCTGGAGACCGCGAAGGTCGAACTGGCGGCCAAGGACGAGTTCGACACGGTCATCGTGAACGAGGATGTCGATCGTGCTTGCGAGGAGTTGGTATCCTTGTTGGCTGGTGGTCAGCGGTAGCCGACCGCCGTCGTATTTCGCCGTACCGACTTGTACCCAGCTCTGACCTCCAGTCAGTCCTGACTAGTACACAAAGCTTGACCCAGCGCCGACCAATTTCAGGAGATACGCACATGAGTGCCACTCAGACAGCCGCGTCCGAAGCCGATCGCCACGGCGTGCCGGCGTACGACACCCCGCTCGGTATCACCAACCCGCCGATCGACGAGCTGCTCGAGCGCACCTCCTCGAAGTACGCGCTGGTCATCTACTCGGCCAAGCGGGCCCGTCAGATCAACGACTACTACAACCAGCTCGGTGACGGCATCCTCGAGTACGTCGGCCCGCTCGTCGAGCCCGGCCTGCAGGAGAAGCCGCTCTCCATCGCGCTGCGCGAGATCCACGCCGATCTGCTCGAGCACACCGAAGGCGAGTGACCGCCGGCCGTGACCGAACTTGACTCGGGTGCCGCCACCCGGCACCGGCGCATTGTCGTCGGAGTGGGTGGCGGCATTGCGGCCTACAAGGCCTGCGCGATCATTCGCAGCTTCACCGAGAGCGGACACCACGTCCGGGTGATCCCGACCGAGGCCGCGCTGGAGTTCGTCGGCAGCGCGACCTTCGAGGCGCTGTCCGGGAACCCGGTGCAGACCGGTGTCTTCACGGACGTGCCGCAGGTGCCGCACGTACGGCTCGGCCAGGAGGCGGACCTGGTCGTCATCGCCCCGGCGACCGCGGACCTGATGGCCCGCGCTGCCCACGGCCGCGCGGACGACCTGCTCACCGCGACCCTGCTCACCGCCCGCTGTCCGGTCGTGTTCGCACCCGCGATGCACACCGAGATGTGGGAACACCCGGCCACGGTCGCGAACGTGGCGACCCTGCGCTCGCGCGGCATCACCGTGATCGAACCCGCGTCCGGCCGGCTCACCGGCAAGGACACCGGCGCCGGTCGGCTGCCCGAACCGGACGAGATCGTCGGGCTCGCGACGCTGCTGTTGGAGCGTCCCGATGCGCTGCCCCGGGACCTCGAGGGTCGTCGCATCGTGGTCTCCGCCGGCGGTACCCGTGAGCCACTGGACCCGGTCCGGTTCCTCGGCAACCGCAGCTCCGGCAAGCAGGGCTACGCCATTGCCCGGCTCGCGGCGCAGCGCGGCGCCCAGGTCACGCTGATCGCCGGATACACCGCGGAACTGTCCGACCCGGCCGCGGTCGACGTGGTCCGGGTGCGCACCGCGCAGGAGATGCGCGAGGCCGTCGACAAGGCCGCGGTCGGTGCGGAGGCCGTGGTGATGGCCGCTGCCGTCGCCGACTTCCGTCCGTCCACGGTGGCCACCGCCAAGATCAAGAAGGGCGCGGACGAGCCGGACATGATCCCGCTGACCCGCAACGACGACATCCTGGCGGGGCTGGTGAAGGCACGCAACGACGGCGACCTGCCGCTGACCACCGCGATCGTCGGTTTTGCCGCCGAGACCGGGGACGCGCAGGGCGACGTGCTCACCCACGCCCGCAGCAAGCTCGCCCGCAAGGGCTGCGACCTGCTGGTGGTCAACGCGGTCGGCGAGGGCAAGGCCTTCGAGGTCGACGACAACAGCGGCTGGATCCTCGGCGCCGACGGTTCGGAGCGGGCGCTGGCGCACGGCTCCAAGTCGCTGATGGCGAGCCGGGTCGTCGACGCGACGTCGGCATTGCTGGCCGTCGGCGGGGGCGCGAGTGCCGGCTGAGTCCGGTGCTCGTAATGTGAAAAAAGCTCGTAATGTGGAAATCGGTGTCGCGTCGGGTTCGGCGCGATTCCCGATCTTCGTGAATTTCGGTTTTGACGTGATTTCAGCAGTGCACATCTGCCGTGCCTCGCACTAGGTTTGGCTCGGTACACAACAGCAGCGTTGGCGAGAGGGAGATCTGTGAGCAAGTCCGGTAGTCGGCTATTCACCAGCGAGTCCGTGACCGAGGGCCATCCGGACAAGATCTGTGACGCGATCAGCGACTCCATCCTGGATGCGCTGCTCGAGCAGGATCCCCGCAGCCGTGTCGCCGTCGAGACCCTGGTCACCACAGGCCAGGTGCACGTCGCCGGTGAGGTCACCACCACCGCCTACGCCGACATCCCGAAGATCGTTCGCGACGTCGTCCTCGGCATCGGCTACGACTCGTCCGCCAAGGGCTTCGACGGCAACTCCTGTGGCGTGAACATCGCGATCGGCGCGCAGTCGCCCGAGATCGCGCAGGGCGTCGACCACTCGCACGAGGCTCGCGTCGACGGCGTCACCGACGACGAGATCGACCGTCAGGGCGCCGGCGACCAGGGCCTGATGTTCGGCTACGCGTGCACCGACACCCCGGAACTGATGCCGCTGCCGATCGCGCTGGCGCACAGGCTCTCCCGCCGGCTCACCGAGGTCCGCAAGACCGGCGTGCTGCCGTACCTGCGTCCGGACGGCAAGACCCAGGTCACCATCGAGTACGACGGCGACAAGGCCGTCCGACTCGACACCGTCGTCGTCTCCACCCAGCACGCCGCGGACATCGACCTGGACAACCTGCTGACCCCCGACGTCCGGGAGAAGGTGCTCGGCTCGGTGCTCGCCGACCTCGGTGACACCGATCTCGACACCTCGAACGTGCGACTGCTGGTCAACCCGACCGGCAAGTTCGTCCTCGGCGGTCCGATGGGCGACGCCGGCCTGACCGGTCGCAAGATCATCGTCGACACCTACGGCGGCATGGCACGTCACGGCGGCGGCGCCTTCTCGGGCAAGGACCCGTCGAAGGTCGACCGGTCCGCGGCGTACGCCATGCGCTGGGTTGCCAAGAACGCGATCGCCGCAGGCCTGGCCGAGCGCATCGAGGTGCAGGTTGCCTACGCCATCGGCAAGGCGGCGCCGGTCGGACTGTTCGTCGAGACGTTCGGCACCGAGAAGGTCGACCCGGCTCGCATCCAGACCGCGATCACCGAGATCTTCGACCTGCGTCCCGGCGCGATCATCCGTGACCTGGACCTGCTGCGGCCGATCTACGCGCCGACCGCGGCCTACGGGCACTTCGGTCGCACCGACATCGACCTGCCCTGGGAGCACACGGACCGCGCCGAGAAGCTGCGCGCGGCCGCCGGGCTGTAAATGGCGTCAGCACCGAGCCGCTCACCGATCGTGGTGGGCGGCTCGTCTGCTCTCGGGCGGAGCCTCGGGCCGGGTCGCTGTCGGCACACCCTGCACCGACATGTGCGGGTGGTCCCGTGGCGGTGAAGGCCGAGCGCGAGCCCGCGCCGGAACTGCCTGTCGCCCGAGTACTTCCGATGATGCCGCTCGCGCACCTGGACCGGGAGTTCGACTACCGTGTTCCGGTCGAACTCGACGAACAGGCGCAGCCCGGGGTGCGGGTGCGGGTGCGTTTCGCGGGCCGGTTGGTCGACGGGTTCATCGTCGCCCGCGTTGCGACCAGCGAGCACCCCGGCAAGCTGGGCTGGCTCGACCGGGTGGTCTCGGCCGAGCGGGTCCTGACCCCGGAGGTCTCCGATCTCGTCGACGCCGTCGCCCGCCGGTACGCCGGCACCCGCGCGGACGTGCTGCGGCTGGCGGTGCCGCCGCGGCACGCGCGGGTCGAGGCCGAGCCGGTGCCCGAGCCGGTGACGGCGCCGGAGGTGGTCCCGGATGTCGAGGCGTGGGCTGCCTACGTGCACGGCGAGGCCTTCGTGTCCGCGGTGCAGGCCGGCCGTGGTCCGCGGGCGGCCTGGCAGGCGCTGCCCGGCGAGGACTGGCCGACGAGGCTGGCGGAGCTGGCTGCCGTCGTCGCGGGCGGGGGCAGGTCCGCGGTGCTGGTGGTGCCGGACCAGAAGGACCTGGACCGGGTGGCGGCCGCGTGCGTCGCGCTGGTCGGTGACGACCTGGTGGTGCCGCTGGCGGCGGGACTGGGTCCCGCGCTGCGGTATCGGCGCTGGCTGGCCGCGCTGCGAGGCACCGCACGGATTGTGGTCGGTACCCGCAGTTCGGTGTTCGCTCCGGTCCCCGAGCTCGGGTTGATCGCGGTGTGGGACGACGGGGACGACAACCACTCGGAGCCGCGCTCGCCCTACCCGCATGCCCGGGAGGTGGCGTTGCTGCGGGCCTTCGGCACCGGCTGCGCGGTGATCCTGGGAGGTCATGCGCGGACCGCGGAGGCGCAGGCGCTGGTGGACTCCGGCTGGGCACACGACCTGGTCGCGGGGCGGCCGGAGGTGCGGGCCCGGGCGCCGCACGTGACCGCGCTGGCCGACAGCGACCACGCCTTGGCCCGTGACCCGGGGGCGCGGGCGGCGCGACTGCCCGCGATCGCGTTCGCCGCGGCCCGGGAGGCGTTGACGGCGGGTGCGGGGGTGCTGGTGCAGGTGCCGCGTCGCGGTTACGTCCCGTCGTTGGCCTGTGGGAAGTGCCGGGCGCCCGCCCGGTGCCGCCGCTGCAACGGTCCGTTGTCGCTGCCGTCGGCGGTGGGGCCGGACGGCGCGGGCACGCCGGCCTGCCGGTGGTGCGGTGTCGCCGACGCGAACCATCGGTGCCAGGTCTGCGGAAACCGTTCGCTGCGCGCGGTGGTGGTGGGCGCGGGCCGGACGGCCGAGGAACTGGGGCGCGCGTTTCCCGGGGTGCCCGTTCGCACCTCCGGTGGCGGTGAGGTGTCCGCGACGGTGCCTGGCGGTGCCAGCCTGGTGGTCGCGACGGTGGGGGCGGAGCCGGTGATGCCGGGTGGCTACGGCGCCGCGCTGCTGCTCGACGGCTGGGCGCTGCTCGGCCGGGCCGACCTGCGGGCGGAGGAGGAGACGCTGCGACGCTGGATGACGGCGGGCGCGCTGGTGCGCCCGGCGGGTGCCGGCGGCAAGGTGGTGGTGGTTGCCGACGCGGGGCTGCCGACCGTGCAGGCCCTGGTGCGGTGGGATCCGGTGGGGGCGGCGCAGTCTCAGCTCGAGCAGCGGGCGGAGGTCGGCTTCCCGCCCGCGGTGCACCTGGCCGCGGTCGACGGCGGCCGGGCCGCCATCGAGGACCTGCTCGCGGCGGCGGCGCTGCCCGACGGGGTGGAGCCGTTGGGTCCGGTGCCGTTGCCGCCGGGGGAGCGGTTGCCGTTCTCCGGTGACGGACCCGAACCGGTCGAGGTGGAGCGGATGTTGCTGCGGGTGCCGCGGGCCGCGGGAGGTGCGTTGGCCCGTGCGTTGGCGGAGGCGCAGGCGGTGCGGAGTGCGCGGCGGGCCGTGGGTTCGGTTCGGGTGCAGATGGATCCGGTGCGGATCGGCTGACTCGGCGGCCCGTCGGGGAGGTTTCCAGTTCCCGGCACCTCGGCCATCAGTACAGTTCGAAGCCGTGGAAGAGTCCGTGTCCAACCCCGTGGGCAGGCGCAGCCTGCTGTCGCGGGCAGCCTCGGCGCCAACGATCTACTGGCTGACCGGTTGTGTACTGGGCTACTACGCGTCTGAACGCATGAGCTGGGTTTCGGGTGAGTCCTACTGGACCAACGCCCTGAAATGGCACAACCTGCCGTTCTTCACGGTGCTTGCGGCGGTCTGCGTCCTCGCCGAGATCCTGTACCGAGCCGGCGACCTGCGAACCTTTCGATCTATCGCGTTGATCCCGTTCATCGTGATCCAACTCCGGTTCGCGCTGTGGCTGCTGTACTACGCGGGTGCCTGGATCCTGTGGTGCGGGACGTTCAGCGCCATCGCGCTGGGTGTCGCGGCCGCCAAGTTCGCCGGTGAGCGATCCTCCACCGGCAGGGCGGTGGCGTGACAAGACGATCGCGCAGTGGACGGGGACACCACGAATGCGGCCGCCGCCGTACAAGATTGTCGTCGTGAGCTCACACGCTGACGAGCATCGAATGCTCGAGATCGTGCTCGCCAACCCCGACGTGCGCAGGATTGTCGATCGCGCCGACGAACTCGGTGTTCGAGACTGGTACCTCACCGCTGGTGGGGTGTTTCAGACGGTCTGGAACCACCTGGACGGACGCGATCTGCGGGCCGGCATCAGGGACTACGACCTCTTCTACTTCGACGCATCGGACCTGCGCTACGACGCCGAGGACCGGATCATCAGGAGAGCCGAGACGCTCTTCGCCGACATCGGCCGGCCCGTCGAGGTGCGCAACGAGGCGAGGGTCCACCTTTGGTACGAGGAACATTTCGGGGTCCCTGCGGCCCCGTTCGCCAGCACCGAGGATGCGATCGACCACTTCGCATCCACCACCTGCTGTTTCGGTATCACGAGAGCCGCAGACGGCGAGCTCCGGGTGTATGCACCGCACGGGTTCGATGACCTCTTCGGCATGGTGCTGCGGCCCAACCCGGTATTGGCGCCTCGGGAGGTCTACGAGGCGAAGGCAGCTCGGTGGCTGGCGGAGTGGCCGAGGTTGAAGGTTATTCCGTGGCCGGATCATTCCGACGGCTAAACGGAGCAGGCGCTGAGGCGGGGGTTGGCCGGGCGTCCGTCGTGGGCGACAGCCAGAACCAGATGGTCGCCCAGTCCGTGGTGCTCAACGCGAGCAGTACGAGGACCTGACCTTCGAGGCGGGGCCGACGCCGCTGCCCGGATCCACCGAATCGCGGATACGCTCAACGCGACGGATGACCGCCGAGTTGTGCCGTGAGGAAGACCGGGAATCGACCACCGCCCGCGGCGCCCCTGTCGACACAGCGCAGACCGGTTGTGGGTGAGTATTCAGGCCTGTGCCTGGTCAGACTTCGTGGATCGCGCGCCGGTTGTGAGCCGGCCGGGGTCTTCGTAAGGGGTCCACCCAGGCAGGGGGTGTGAACCAAGGAAATCCGTCCGATTCGATCTTCACTGCCCAGTGGTTCTTGTGGATGATCGTGTGGTGCTTCTTGCAGAGCAGCACGAGGTTGGACAGGGCGGTGGGTCCGCCCTTGGACCAGTGCCGAACATGGTGTGCGTCGGTCCAGGCGGCGGGGCGCCCGCAGCCGGGGAACGCGCAGCCGCAGTCCCTGGCCACCAACGCCTTCCGTAGTTTCGGGGAGATGACGCGGGTGGTGCGGCCCACGTCGAGAGGGTTGCCGCCCCGGTCGACGAAGATCGCGGTGATCTGCGCGTCGCAGGAGATGCGGGCCGC